>JALHPY010000241.1 GCA_022842305.1 Rubrivivax sp. | reverse complement strand
CTCGGCCACGATGGGCGCGGCCACCGTCATCTCGGTGTCCTTGCTGGCATAGCTGTCGGCCGTGCTGGCCACGGCCATCAGGCGCAGCGTGCCGTTGAAGTCGGGCAGGGCCAGCGGGATGGTGGCCTCGCCCTTGGCGTCCAGCGCCACCGGGCCGCTGAACACATCCACCAGCCGCAGCTTGCGCGGCAGGCTTTGCGTGTCGCGCTTGGCCGCGTCGCCGCCGAAGCGCTGGCGCGCCAGCGTGCCTTCCATGCGCTCGATCAGCTTGCCGTACAGGTCCAGCAGGTCGGCGCCGTAGCGGTGCTTGCCGAAGAAGAAGGCCACCGGGTCTGGCGTGGCATAACGCGTGATGTTGAGGATGCCCACGTCCACCGCCGACAACGTGACCATGGCGCGCGCACTCACCGGCTGGCCGGCGGCATCGGTCAGCTTGATCTTGACCGGCACGCTGACGCCCGGCGTGCTCTTGGCCGGGGCCGTGAGCGCCAGCTGCAGCTGCCGCTGCGTGCGCTCCAGCGGCAGGTGCACCAGGCCGATGGCGCGCGATGGTGTGACCCGGTCGCCCTGGTTGGCCGGGCGATAGGCCACCACGCCGATGTACAGGTCGTGGCGGTTCCAGCTGGGGTCGACGGGGATCTGCAGCGCGGTGCCGGCGGCGCGCAGGGCCACGCGCTTCTGCCACAGCACGCGGTCGCCTTCCACCGTGACCAGGGCTTCGCCGTCGTGCGGCGGGGTGATGGTGAGCCGGGCCACGTCGCCGGCCTTGAAGGGCGCGCCCTCCAGCTTGAGCTGCACGCGGTCGGGGCGGTTGCCCAGGTCATCGGCGTCCTGCGCGCCCCAGCCGGCGTAGAAGCGGTAGCGCGCGGCCTGGCCGGTCTGCGGGTCTTGCACTTCCAGCCGGTAGCGGCCCCAGGCCACGGGCAGCTGCACCGTGCTGCGGGCGGGCAGGGCCAGGCTGCGCGTCTCCATCAGCTCTTCCTGCACGTTGTAGCCGCTGCTCCAGCCGCGGCCGTCTTCGTAGCGCCAGTACCACTGGCGGTCTTCGCGCACCAGGCGCAGCTGCAGTTCCCTGGCGGCGATGAACTTTCCGCTGGCGTCGGCGCGGGTGATCTCGAAGGCCGCCAGGCCGCCTTCGCGCGTGACATCGCGTTCGAACAGCGGGCGTATGCCCACCAGCGTGGGCGCGGGCCACCAGCTGCGCTCGATCGAGCGCACGACCGGGCGGCCGCCCGATTCGAGCAGGCTGAAGGACGCTCGCAGCTTCATCGGCGATTGGCGCCCGGCCATCTGCACCGGCACGCTGGCCGCGGCCCGGCCTTCGGCATCCAGCTCGGTCTCGGGCAGGTCTTGCCGCTTCTTCTCGGCGTCATCGGCCACGTCGCCGAACACGAAGCCGGGCCAGGCCTTGGGCAGGGCGAAGCGCTCGCGCTCGGTGGCCACGCTGGCCAGCAGGCGGTTGCCGGCCGCAGGCGCGCCGTACAGGTAGCTGCCGTTGACAGTCACGGCCAGGGTGGCGGCATCGCCCTGCAGCACGGCTTCGGGCGCCTGCAGATCCAGCTTCATGCGCTCGGGCAGGAACTCCTCGACCTGGAAGCTCCACTGCGCGTCGGCGCGTTTGCTGGCCGGGTCGGTGCGCACTTCCAGCAGCCAGCGGCCGGTGGGTGCGTCGGCGGGCAGCGCCAGGGTCTGCTGGTAGTAAGCGGTGCCGGTGGCGTGGGGCCGCAGGATCTGCGTCAGCAGCTTCTCGCCGCTGGGCTTCTTGAGCGTCAGTGTGAGCGTTTGAACCGGCGCCGGTGCCGAGGCCGCAGCCGGCGCGGGCAGGGGCCGCCCATCGGCATCGCGCGCCAGCACCGAGACCTGGAAGCTTTCGCCCGGCCGGTACAGGTCGCGCCCGGCGTAGACGAAGAGCTTCTGGTTGCGCGACGGGTGGCCGCCGACGTCGTATTCCGACAGGTCCAGCGCCGCCTCGCGCAGCGACAGCACCGACATCTCCTTGCCGCGCCGCGCCATCACCACGCGCGCCTTGTCGGTGCTGCCCTGGAAGACGGCGTGGCCGTCGCCGTCGCTGCGCGCCTGGGCGATGGCCTTGCCGCTGTCGTCCAGCAGGGATATCTCGATGTTGCGCATCGCCTCGCCGCTGGTCAGCGAGGTGGCATAGACATCGGTCTGGGCCGCGTGCCGGCGCACGTGCAGGCCGATCTCGGTGACGTAGAAGTAGGTCACCTGGAAGTCCCAGCCAAAGCGGCCGGGCGGGTTCATCACCGCGATGTAGATGCCGGGCTCGCGCAGCTCGCGGATCTTCTCCACCGGCAGAAAGCTCACGTTGCGGCGGTTCTTGCGCTCGTCGGTGGCGAAGCGGCCGATGTACACGCTCTTGGAGGACTCGCGCAGCTGTTCGTCGAGCTGCCAGCCCGAGACCGTGCCCTTGAGGCTGCGGTTGCCCCAGCCGCCGTCCCATTCGCCTTCGCCCTCTCCGCCGTCGCTGCCGGGCTCAGGGCGCGCGCGTCGGCCCGCCACCTGTTCCAGGAAGGCCGGCAGGGCGGCGGCTTCGACGCGCAGGAACTGCACGTCCACTTCGGGCGTGTTGACGGTGACCACCGGCAGCCCGCCGTTCAGTCCGGCCGGCAGCACCACGCCACGGCTGGCGAAGTGAAACGAGGTGGGCATGGCGTCGCTGGCCGCCACGCAGCGCTGGGCCGCGGCCAGCGTGGCGCCGCCAGCGCTCTTCAGGCCTGCGGCCAGCTCCACCCGGTAGATGCGTTCGGGCGTGACGTAGGGCAGGTACAGCACGCGCGGGTTGTCGCCCAGCACCCAGCGCGCCGGCACCGGGCGCGTGGCGGTCTTGCCGTCTGGCGGCCTGGCGGTCTTGTCTGCGTCGCTGGCAGGAGCCGCGTCACCGGCGGGCGGCGGCGGGGCGTCGCCCTCGAAGGTCTGCACCAGTTGCTGCCAGTCCTGCGAGCGCGCCAGCGGCTGGGTAAACGTCACGGCCACGGCCGGCGCGCCGTCGAACAGGCGGGGCTTGCAGTCGGCCAGCGCAAAGGCCGTGGCCTGGCCGGCGTCCACCACGCTGGGCAGATCTGCGGACTGCTGGCGCTGCCAGCCCAGAGTGCCCAGGCCGGCCAGGGCAAGGGCGGCTGCCAGGGCGAGCGCGAGCTTGATGCGGGGCGTCATGTCAGTACCGCCCGGCCGTACCGAAGGTACTGACGGCCCCCTCGGGGGGCAGCGAACGCAGTGAGCGTGGGGGCTTCATTTCAGGGCGGGTACCGGTAGACGCCGGAGTCTAGTCTCGGGCTGCGCGCGGACCTATGGTCGCGATTGAGCGATCTCACCGCCGCCGCGCGCGGGCCGTGACAGCATTTCGACCAGCCCAACCATCCCGTGCCACGAAAGGCCCGCCCATGAACGCCAAGAAGTCCAAGACCCCGCCCATCGACATCGGCATCGGTGCCGCCCAGCGCGAGAAGATCGTCAAGGGGCTGTCCGCGCTGCTGGCCGACAGCTACACCCTGTACCTGATGACGCACAACTTCCACTGGAACGTCACCGGGCCGCAGTTCAACAGCCTGCATGCGATGTTCATGGCGCAGTACACGGAGCAATGGACCGCGCTGGACCAGATCGCCGAGCGCATCCGCGCGCTCGGGCACCCGGCGCCCGGCACCTACAAGCAGTTCTCCAGGCTGGCCTCGATCAAGGAGGTCGAAGGCGTGCCCAAGGCCACCGAGATGATCCGGCTGCTGGTCGAGGCCCAGGAAGCCACGGCGCGCACGGCGCGCCAGCTGTTCCCCGTGGTGGAGGCGGCCAGGGACCAGCCCACGGCCGACGTGCTGACGCAGCGCCTGGACGTGCACGAGAAGACGGCCTGGATGCTGCGCAGCCTGCTCGAAGACTGAGCGAGCGCAGCGCGCGCCGCCGCCGGCAGGGCCGGCCGACCGACGCATCCGGTGCCGCCCCGGCCTGGCCAGGCTGCAGGAAGCTACGGGCGTGGGGGGCGGCGGCCGCTGCGCGGCGCGTCCTTGCGCGCAGGCGTGCCGGCCAGCCCGGACTGGTCCAGCCAGAGCAGCGCATCGACATGCGCCATGAAGCGTTGCGCGTAGGCCGGCGCAGCCTGCTGCATCAGCGTCAGCGCCTGGTGCAGCAAGCGCTGCGTGTTCAGCGGGCCGGCCTGGTCGGGCACGGTGGCCAGCGATTGCTGGAGCTGGCGTTCGAGACTCAGGCGCGCCCAGGTGCCGCGGTGCTCGCTGACAGCCCGTAACTCGGCGCCGGCCGGGCCGTACGCCACGCCCTGGCGCGCCAGGTGCTGCAGCAGGCCGGCCAGCGCGGTGGGCGCCGGGCGCGGCTCCGGTGCACGGGCGGGCTGGGCCTCATCGGCCGCCTGCGCATAGGCGGCCAGCAGTTGCCGCAGGCGCTGGTCCAGCCATTGCCGCGTCTTGCCCTGATGGGCCGCGGCGCGCCGCTGCAGTGCCTCGATCTGACCGAAGCGCAGCGCGTCGAAGCGTTGCGCGCCGCGGGCCTGCAAGGCCTCGATCAGCTGGGCGGGGTCGGTGGCGGTCACGAAGTTCCCGGGCCGGTCTTGGCAGCGCTGCGCGGCATGGGCGCGATCTCCACGCGCCGGTTGCGCGCGCGGCCGGCGGCTTCGGCGTTCGAGGCCACCGGCTGCTCGGCGCCGAAGGTGGCGGCGAACAGCGCCGACGCGGGCACGCCGTCCTCGACCATGGCGCGCGTCACCGTCAGCGCACGCTGGGCGGCCAGCTCCCAGTTGTCGGCAAACTGGGTGCTGCCCTCGCGCACCTGGCGGTCGTCGGTGAAGCCGCTCACCATCAGCAGCTCGTCGCGCGCGGCCAGGTAGGCGGTCAGCGGCGCGGCCAGGCTCTTGATGAGCTGCCGGCCCTCGGGCTGCAACTGGTCGGAATTGAAGGCGAAGAGCACGCTGCTGCTGATGCCGATGCGGCCGCCGCTGAGCGTGAC
>JALHPY010000240.1 GCA_022842305.1 Rubrivivax sp. | reverse complement strand
CTGGCCAACGCGCAGCGCCTGGTGGCGCGCGAGCCCGGCGGCCCGGCGCAGCGCTTCGTCGACGGCCTGCAGCCGGGGCTGGAAGCGCAGCTGGTCAACCTGGCCGACGAGATCGCCTACAGCTCGCACGACATCGACGACGGCGTGCGCTCGGGCCTGCTGACGCTGGACCAGGTCTGCCAAGTGCCGCTGGTGACGCGCTGGCGCGAACAGGTGCTGCAGCAGCACCCGGCGATGGCGCAGCAGGCCGGGCGCCGCTTGCTGTTCGAGATCCTGCGCCGGCTGCTGTCGGGCCTGGTGGGTGATCTGGTGGCCGCCACCGCGGCCGAGCTGCAGCGCCACGCGCCGGCCGACGACCAGGCGGTGCGCAACCTGCCGCCGCTGGTGCGGCTGTCGCCGCAGGTGCGCGCCGAGCTCACCGAGCTGCGCCGCTTTCTCTTCCGCGAGCTCTACCGCCACCCGCAAGTGCTGCAGGCCACGCAGCAGGCGCAGGACGTGGTGACCGAGCTGTTCGCCGCCTACCTGGCGCGCCCACAGGAGATGCCTGCCGACTATGCCAGCGGCCCCGACCGCCACCGCGCCGTGGCCGACTACGTGGCCGGCATGACCGACCGCTTTGCGCTGCGCGAACACCACCGCCTCACCGGGCGGAGGATGTTCGCCGACTGAAAGGGGCCCGACCACCATGGCCCGCCTTGCCCGCCTGGTGGTGGCCGGACAGGCACACCTGGTGCTGCAGCGCGGCCACAACGGTGCACGCGTGTTCGTCGACGCCGCCGACCGCGCCACCTACCTGATGGCCCTGCGTGAGGCGGCCGCAGCCGAGGCAGTGCAGGTGCACGCGCTGGCCCTGCTCGACAGCGAAGTGCTGCTGCTGCTCACCCCGGCCGAGCCCGCGGCGCTGGGGCGTTTCATGCAGGCCGTGAGCCGGCGCTATGTGAGTGCCTACAACCGCAGGCACGGGCGCTCGGGCACGCTGTGGGACGGCCGCTTCCGCTGCGGGCCGGTGGAACCGGGCAACGCCCGGCTGGATGCGCTGCGCTGGATCGATGGGCAGTCGCACGAGGCCGGGGTCAGCACCGCGGCCCAACGCACCGGAGAGGTGCGCGACACTCTGTTCAGCGACCCGCCGGAGTACTGGCAACTGGGCAACACCCCCTTCGAGCGCGAAGCCGCGTGGCGCGCCCTGCTGGCCGCGGGCCTGCCGGCGACGCGCGCAGAAGCCTTGCGCCGCGCCGCCAGCGGCGGTTGGGCTGCTGGTTCTGCCGCCTTCGCCACCCAGGTGGCCGAGGCCAGCGGCCGACCGGCCCGACCGCGGCCGCGCGGACGGCCGATGCGCACCCGGGCCTGAAGCCCTACTACTGGCACGTCTTCTGCTTGCACGACCCTGGTGCGCGGCGACGCTAATGATATGTCCCCATTTAATCTTCACCGTTGCACATCGAACTTATATTGTTATCTGACCCCAATTAGTATTGCTTGCCCCGGATGCTGCGCTGCGGTAGCCTTTCTGCCGTGATTTTCGGCGCAGCCGCGCCAGCAACTACTCATACCGCCCGCCAGGAGCGCGACATGTCCAGCACCCCCGCCACCCCCGAAGAGATCGCCGCGCTCGCGCAACAAGGCCTGTACGACCCCAGCACCGAGCACGACGCCTGCGGTGTCGGCTTCATCGCCAACATCAAGGGCGTCAAGGCCCACGCCATCGTCGAGCAGGGGCTGAAGATCCTCGAGAACCTGGACCACCGCGGCGCGGTGGGCGCCGACCCGCTGATGGGCGACGGCGCCGGCATCCTGATCCAGATCCCCGACGACTTCTACCGCGCTGAAATGGGCGCGCGCGGCGTCACCCTGCCCCCGCTGGGCGAGTACGGCGTGGGCATGATCTTTCTGCCCAAGGAGCACGCGTCACGCCTGGCCTGCGAGCAGGAACTCGAGCGCGCCGTCAAGGCCGAGGGCCAGGTGCTGCTGGGCTGGCGCGACGTGCCGGTCGACCGCGACATGCCCATGAGCCCCGCGGTGCGCGCCAAGGAGCCGGTGATCCGCCAGATCTTCATCGGCCGCGGCGCCGATGTCATCGTGCCCGACGCGCTGGAGCGCAAGCTCTACGTCATCCGCAAGACCGCCAGCGCCGCCATCCAGGCGCTCAAGCTCACGCACAGCCGCGAGTACTACGTGCCCAGCATGAGCTGCCGCACCGTCATCTACAAGGGCCTGCTGCTGGCCGACCAGGTGGGCGTGTACTACAAGGACCTGGCCGACCCGCGCGTGGTCTCGGCCCTGGCCCTGGTGCACCAGCGTTTCAGCACCAACACCTTCCCCGAATGGCCGCTGGCCCACCCCTACCGCATGGTGGCGCACAACGGCGAGATCAACACCGTCAAGGGCAACTTCAACTGGATGCGCGCCCGTGAAGGCGTGATGCGCTCGCCAGTGCTGGGCGACGACCTGAAGAAGCTCTACCCCATCAGCTTCGAAGGCCAGAGCGACACCGCCACCTTCGACAACGCGCTCGAGCTGCTGACGATGAGCGGCTACCCGCTGGCCCACGCGGCCATGATGATGATCCCAGAGGCCTGGGAGCAGCACGAGCTGATGGACGAGCGCCGCCGCGCCTTCTATGAGTACCACGCGGCCATGATGGAACCCTGGGACGGCCCGGCCGCGATGGTCTTCACCGACGGCAAGCAGATCGGCGCAACGCTCGACCGCAACGGCCTGCGCCCGGCGCGCTACATCGTCACCGACGACGACCTGGTGGTCATGGCATCCGAATCCGGCGTGCTGCCGGTGCCCGAGCGCCGCATCGTCAAGAAATGGCGGCTGCAGCCGGGCAAGATGTTCCTGATCGACCTCGAGCAAGGCCGCATCGTCGACGACGAAGAGCTGAAGAACCAGTTCGCCAACGCCCGCCCCTACCGCCAGTGGATCGAGAACGTGCGCATCCGGCTGGACTCGATCGCCCTCAATGCCGAACCGCAGCGCCACGACGAGGCCTTGCTAGACCGCCAGCAGGCTTTCGGCTACACGCAGGAAGACATCAAGTTCCTGCTGGCGCCCATGGCCGCCAACGGTGAAGAGGGCATCGGCAGCATGGGCAATGACAGCCCGCTGGCCGTGCTGTCGGACAAGAACAAGCCGCTGTACAACTACTTCAAGCAGCTGTTCGCGCAGGTCACCAACCCGCCGATCGACCCGATCCGCGAGGCCATCGTGATGAGCCTGAACAGCTTCATCGGCCCCAAGCCCAACCTGCTGGACATCAACGCCGTCAACCCGCCGATGCGGCTGGAGGTGACGCAGCCCATCCTCGACTTCGACGACATGGCGCGGCTGCGCGCCATCGCGCAGCGCACCAGCGGCAAGTTCAAGAGCTACGAGCTCGACATCACCTACCCGCTGGGCTGGGGGCACGAAGGCGTCGAGGCCAAGCTCGCCAGCCTGTGCGCCGAGGCGGTGGACGCCATCAAGAGCGGCCACAACATCATCATCATCACCGACCGCCGCATGGGCCGCGCGCAGGTGGCCATTCCTGCGCTGCTGGCGCTGAGCGCCGTGCACCACCACCTGGTGCGCGAAGGCCTGCGCACCACCGCCGGCCTGGTGGTCGAGACCGGCTCGGCGCGCGAGGTGCACCACTTCGCCGTGCTGGCCGGCTACGGCGCCGAGGCCGTGCACCCCTACCTGGCGATGGAGACCCTGGCCGACCTGCACGCCACCCTGCCGGGCGCGCTGTCGGCCGAGAAGGCGGTCTACAACTACGTCAAGGCCATCGGCAAGGGCCTGTCCAAGATCATGTCCAAGATGGGCGTGAGCACCTACATGTCGTACTGCGGCGCGCAGCTGTTCGAGGCCATCGGCCTGGAGAAGGACTTCGCCGCCAAGTACTTCCGCGGCACCGCCAGCCAGGTGGGCGGCATCGGCGTGTTCCAGGTGGCCGAAGAAGCGCTGCGCATGCACACGGCCGCCTTCGGCAACGACCCGGTGCTTGCCACCATGCTCGACGCCGGCGGCGAATACGCCTGGCGCGTGCGCGGCGAAGAGCACATGTGGTCGCCCGACGCCATCGCCAAGCTGCAGCACAGCACGCGCGCCAACCGCTTCGACACCTACAAGGAATACGCGCAGATCATCAACGACCAGAGCAAGCGCCACATGACGCTGCGCGGCCTGTTCGAGTTCAAGGTCGACCCTGCGCGCGCCATCCCCATCGAAGAGGTGGAACCGGTCACCGAGATCGTCAAGCGCTTCGCCACCGGCGCCATGAGCCTGGGCAGCATCAGCACCGAGGCGCACAGCACGCTGGCCATCGCCATGAACCGCATCGGCGGTAAGAGCAACACCGGCGAAGGCGGCGAAGACCCGGCGCGCTACCGCAGCGAACTCAAGGGCATCAAGGTCAAGGCCGGCACCAAGGTCAGCGACATCATCGGCGCCAAGGTCATCGAAAGCGACTACGAGCTGAAGGACGGCGACAGCCTGCGCAGCCGCATCAAGCAGGTGGCCAGCGGCCGTTTCGGCGTGACCACCGAATACCTGGTCAGCGCCGACCAGATCCAGATCAAGATGGCCCAGGGCGCCAAGCCCGGTGAAGGCGGCCAGCTGCCCGGCGGCAAGGTGTCCGACTACATCGGCATGCTGCGCTACAGCGTGCCCGGCGTCGGCCTGATCAGCCCGCCGCCGCACCATGACATCTATTCCATCGAAGACCTAGCGCAGCTGATCCACGACCTGAAGAACGCCAACCCGCGCGCGTCCATCAGCGTGAAGCTGGTGTCCGAAGTCGGTGTGGGCACTGTGGCTGCCGGCGTGGCCAAGTGCAAGGCCGACCACGTGGTCATCGCCGGCCACGACGGCGGCACGGGCGCATCGCCGTGGAGCAGCATCAAGCACGCCGGCACGCCCTGGGAGCTGGGCCTGGCCGAGACGCAGCAGACGCTGGTGCTCAACCGCCTGCGCGGCCGCATCCGCGTGCAGGCCGACGGCCAGATGAAGACCGGCCG
>JALHPY010000239.1 GCA_022842305.1 Rubrivivax sp. | reverse complement strand
GGCAGCGGCACGGCGGCCACGGGCGGCGGCGGCGGTGCGGCGGGGGCCGGGGCGGCGCGCGCATCCAGTGCCTGCAGCGCGGTGAAGGTGGCGTCGGTCTGGGCGTTGAGCGTCAGGCGCAGCACCAGGAACAGCGCCAGCAGCAGCGCCGCCAGGCCGGCGCCCAGCACCCACAGCGGCAGGCCGTCGCTCAGGCGCACCGGCGCGGCGGCCACGCCCTGCCATTGCACCGACAGTTCGCGGTCGGCGGCACCGGCCAGTTCGCGCAGCTTGACGGCCAGGCGTTCGCGCAGGGCATCGAGTTGCGCGCGGCCGTTGTCGGCCACGCGGTAGCGGCCCTCGAAGCCCAGCGACAGCACGGCGTACACCAGCTCGAGCAGGTTGCGGTGCTGTGTGGGCTGTTCGGCCAGGCGCTGCAGCAGCTGGAAGACCTTCTCGCCGCCCCAGGCTTCGTTGTGGAAGTGCACCAGCAGGCTTTGCGAAGACCAGGCGCCCGAACCGCCCCAGGGCGTGCTCGAGGCCGACTCGTCGATGAAGGTGCACAGGATGTAGCGCGCCGCCACGACCTGGTCGTTGGGTAGGCCGCGGGCGCGCGCCGCGGCCT
Organism: Rubrivivax sp.; assembly: GCA_022842305.1. Classification (GTDB taxonomy): domain Bacteria; phylum Pseudomonadota; class Gammaproteobacteria; order Burkholderiales; family Burkholderiaceae_C; genus Rubrivivax. The sequence goes on along the minus strand of JALHPY010000239.1, from coordinate 4,515 downwards.
CGAAGCGCTTGATCGACTCGACCAGGTTGGCGCGCAGACCGGCCGGGTCGGGGTGACGGACCGAGGCACGCAGGCGCGGCGCTGCACTGAGCAGCGGCGCGGCGGCCTGCACCAGCGGGTTGAGGCTGGCGTGAGCCGGCAGGTCGGGCAGCGGCGTGTCGGTGGGGCGCGACATTGGCGCCGGCGCGGCCGGTCCGGGCGCTGGCGCGCGCGCGCCACGGCCGGCGCTGGGCTTGATGACGGTGCGGTCGGCCTCGAACGCTGAAAACGGGTCGTTGGGCGGTTCGTTGTCGCTCACGGGCGCTCGCTCCTTGGCTCAGCCGCGCACGGCCCAGAACTCGATGGCCAGGCCCGGGAAGTCACCCGCGATGTGCATCGCCAGGCCGCCCGAGGTCTCGAGCTGCTTCCACAGATCGTTGCCACGCGTCTCGAGCTCGAAATAGGTGAAGCCGGCATGGTAGGGAATCTGTCGCGGTGCCACCGGCAGCGGCCGCAGCGCCACGCCCGGCAGCTGGAAGTTGACGAGGTCGCGGATGCGTTCGGCCGGGCCGATCTTGACCTGCGTGGGGAAGCGCATGCGCAAGGCCTCGCCCGGCATCTGCGCGTTCACCGCGAGCACGAACACCGCCGTGCGCTGCAGCTCCACGTCGGCGATGATGGCCACCCGGATGCCGTGCTTGCGCTCTTGCAGGTCGATGGGAATGGCGGTCTGCTCGAGCACCATGGACAGCGACTGCCGCAGGTCGGCCATCACCACGCGGAAGCAGCCGGTGAGGTCGTCGTGGCGGTACTCGGGATAGGCCACGGGCCGCTTGCTCTCACGGAAGGTGGACAGTTCGCCCGCCAGCCCCAGGCACAGGTTGTAGAAGCGCTCGGGGTGCAGCAGCGGCAGCCGGTGCAGGTGCTGGAACTGCGGCTGGTGGCGGTTGACCACCTGCAGCAGCAGAAAGTCGACGATTTCACCGGTGCCGGCGCGACCGGGCTGCGTCATGCGCGCGGCCAGCGCTTCGCCGCGCTGGTGCAGCATGCCGTGCACTTCGCGCAGGTAGCCATCGAGCACCTGGTGCGCCGGCGCGTGCAGCATCGGCGGCACGTATTGCGTATCGAGCACCACGCGGCCGTCGGCACGGCGTTCGATCAGCCGCACCACGCCCAGCGCGACATAGCCGTCGTTGATGTCGCGCTCGAGCATCAGGCGCAGGTTCAGGCGCCCGATCTGCACCGGAGCCTCGCGCAGGCTGGCCGCGTGGATGTCGGCGACATCGACGTCGGCGACGCGCCAGCGCGGCGGCATCGAGCCTTCAGTGGCCTCGACGTCGCTTTCGGTGACGCCAGGGCGCGACTGCGGCACCGCCAGCACCACGATCTGGTCACGCGCATCGACGGGCACGTCGAAGGCCGGCGGCGCGGCGTCGTCGTTGGGAATGGAGAAGGCCAGGCCGTCGGGCAGCACGCCGCGCGCCGAGCTGACCATGATGCGGCCCTGAAGCAGGGCAGCATCGTCGATCTGCAGGGCCAGGAAGCCCCAGGGCCAGGCGCTGGAGGCGCCCATGCGCCCTTCGACCTGGCGGCCGAAGAAGCGATCCTGCTGCTGGAAGTGCTGGGGCTGGAGGAACAGGCCCTCGGACCACATCACCTTGTTGTGCCAAGTCATCTCGGTAGGCTGCTTTCAGCTGTCTTTTTCGAGCGCCGGGCACTGCGACGGCGGCCACGCACCATGGCTGGGGCCCAACGATACACGGCCGGGCACGGGCCGTCACTCGGGCCGCACGCGGACCTGCTGCAACCTTCCTTCAGGGGATGGAAGCCAGTTGCATCGAGGTGTATGATTTTGTTGATCCGACGGTTTCGGTGGGGTATTGGCGTATTCCACCTTGACAGACCCGAGCCCCGTCAGCCGGGGCCGGCGCAGATGTAATTCCAAGGGGTCTTCCATGAAGCTACACAGTGTCCTCGCCCTTTCTGTGCTGACCCTGGCATCGTTGGCTGCATTCCCGGTCCTGGCCCAGGAAGGTGCCATCGACATGGGCCAGACCATCCCGGATGCCAAGGCCGTTGCCGAAGGCCTGTTCCCTGAAGAAGCCTGCGAACAGCTCAAGGCTGCAGGCTTCAAGTGCATGGGGTTCAAGCCCGCCGTGCGCTACTCGCTGCCGGCGTCGTCGTTCAAGCTCGGCTCGGCCGAACTGCCCGACGCGCTGCGCCGCCAACTCGAGGTCTTTGCCGAAGTACTCAAGAGCAAGCGCGGCACCGGCAAGGTGGTGCGCGTCGAAGGCCACGCCGACGCCTCGGGTGCTGCCCAGGCCAACCTCACGCTGTCGCAGCGGCGCGCCGAGGCGGTGAAGGAATTCCTGGTCGAACTCGGCGCCGACCCGGCCATGATCGAACCCGTGGGCGTGGGCGCCAATGCCCCCAAGAACACCAAGGATCCCTTCGCCGCCGAGAACCGCCGCGTCGAGATCGGTCGCGCGACACCGCCGTCCTGACCTGACGATCCGGCTGCAAACCTCGACGGCCCGCTTTGGCGGGCCGTTGGCCTTTCAGGGGATTTCGTGCGTCTGCTGCCCGGGCATGTTGATGCTGATGACACCGCCCCAGTTGCACATCAGCTTGGCCGAGTCGTTGAGCGAGGGCATGTTGGCCAGCAGCACGGTAGGCGCACCGACGACCCAGGGTGCCATCGTCATGGGAATGCAAGGCAGGGGCGTGAGCACGCCCAAGGCTGCCGCAGTGGCACTGGCCACCATGGGGTTGGCCAGGCTCTGGCACATGCCGAAGGGCATGATGTTGAGCATGGGAACGTGATCCATGATGTTGGCCGCCGGCATGCTGCTGGTCAGGACCCGGTTAGTCGGCAACACGACCAGCGAGCTCGGCGCCATGCCGAAGCTGCACTTCATCATTGCACCCATGCAGGTCTGCTTGGCCATGGCATCGCCCTCCTGACCGGTTGCTTCAAGATTCGGGCGCCGGGCCGGTCCAGACCGTCAGCGCCGTGAAGTTGTCGTGGCTGGTCTTGTGGCGGGCCGCCTTGCGCACCTCCACCGACAGCTGCCCGATCCAGGCCGCCGGGTTGGCGGCGCCGGCCAGGGTCTGCTCGAGCACCTCGTCGGGCAGGTACTCCCATACGCCGTCGGTGCACAGCATGAAGACATCGCCTGGCTGCACCGCGCCATCGCCCTCGCCTGCCGAGACCTCCAGCACCTCGGGTGCGATGCCCAGCGCCGAGCGCAACTCGCTGCGCTTGGGGTGCACGCGCAGTTCTTCGGGCGCCAGCAGCCCGCTGTCGACCAGCGATTGCACCAGGCTGTGGTCACGCGTGCGGTCGAGCACGCGGCCCTGGCGGAACCAGTACATGCGCGAGTCGCCGGCGTGCGCCCAATGCGCCTTGTGGCCGATGAAGTCGATCACCAGGCAGACCACGGTGCTGTGCATGTCCTGCTTGGCGGTGCCGGGCACACGCTGGCCGATGAGCACGTCGTTGGTCACGCGCAGCAGGCGGTCGAGTTCGGCGGCGCGCTCGGACGGCTGCTGCGAGAAGCGGCCGATCAGCTCTTGCACGGCGATGCGCGACGCGATGTCGCCGCCGCCATGGCCGCCGGCGCCGTCGGCCAGCACGCAGCACAGGTGGCGCTTGGAATGCCAGTGGCCGCAGGCGTCTTCGTTGTACTTGCGGCCACCGCGGTCGGTCATGAGGGCCACTTCGAGTGCGAGCATGTCCCCTCCCCTTTGCTGCGGACCCTAGCAGGGCCCGGCCTCGCCGTGCAGGCGCTCGAGCTGGTCTTCGTAGGCGCGCAGGAAGGCACGGCCGAAAAGCTCTTCGAAATCGTCCTGCGCCTCGGACTGCAGCTGCGTGAACAGTTCCTGGAACAGCTCCCACAGCCGGGCCTTGCGCGCGCCGGGGATCAGGCTGGAGATCGCCGACTTGCGCGTGAGCTTGGATTCGAGCTGCGCCGGGTCGAAGCGCTGCAGCACGCCTTCGAGCGCCGCGCGCATGCCGGCCATCACGCCCAGCTGGTGCGCGCGCAGGTCGTCGAAGGCGTCGCGCATGGCCGGTGCCGGCGGCATGAAGCCGGGTGATTGCGGCCCCAGCAGGTGCGCCAGCGCAACCTCGACCGTGGGCGAGAACTTGAGCGGGTTGTTCTCGCGCGAGACGATCATGGTCATGGCCGCGCGCATCTCGCGCTTGAGCGCGGCGCGGGCCACCAGCAGCTCGACCGCGCCGCGGGTCGATTCGCGCAACAGCTGGCCCACCAGGCGCATGGTGTCGGGCGTCAGCGCCGGGAGCTTGAGGCCCGGTGCCTGCAGGCCGTCGAGCAAGGCCGCCAGCAATGCGGCGTCACCCGCCGAAGCCGCTGCAGATGCTTGCGGCGCTGGTGCTGGTGCTGGTGCTGGTGCTGGTGTTGGTGATGGCGCTGGCGCCACCGCGGCCGGGCGCGAGGCCGGAGCCGGTGCGGGCGCCCTGGTGCGCGGCAGCATCGCGCCGGGCAGGGTGACGACGCGGCCGTCGGCGGGCGG
>JALHPY010000238.1 GCA_022842305.1 Rubrivivax sp. | reverse complement strand
GCGCTCACCGCCGCGGCCAGGCCGGCCGGGCCGCCGCCCAGCACCAGCACGTCGACCTCGGCGCGCAGCGGGGTGTGCCGGGCGGGCTCGGCAACGCCGTTCATTCGAGCCGGATGCCGCGTGCCGCGATGATGCCGCCCAGCAGCCGCGTCTCTTCCTTCACGCGCGCCGCCAGGCCTTCGGGTGCGCTGGCCTGCACGGCCCAGCCGGCGTTGAACAGGCGCTGGCGCGTCGCCGGTTCGCGCAGCAGTGGCGGCAACACGGCAGCCAGGCGCTGCTGCGCCGCGCGCGACAGCCGCGCCGGGCCGACCAGCGCCACCCACACCTCCAGCGGCGCCATCTGCAGGCCCAGGTCGGCCAGCGGTGCCACCTCGGGCGCCAGCGTGCTGCGCGGCCCGGCCAGGCCGATGGCCTGCAGCCGGCCGGCGCGCACCAGCGGCAGCGCCACGCCCGGCGGCACCAGGGCCATCTGCAGCTGGCCGCCCATCAGCGCCGTCACCACCGCCGGGTTGCCGTTGTAGGGCACGTGCACCGCCTGCGTGTTGCCCAGGGCCGCCTTGAGCACCTCCATGCCCAGATGCCCCACCGAGCCGATGCCCACCGAGCCGTAGTTCCAGCGCTCGCCGCCCTGGCGCGTGGCGGCCAGGAAGGCCGCGCCCGCGGGCAGTTCGGGCGGCGCCACCAGCACCAGCGGCGCCGTGGCCAGCAGCGACAGCAGGCTGAAGTCGCGCGCCGGGTCGTAGGGCAGGCGCGGGTTCAGCAGCCTGGCCGACGTGAGGTTGCCGTTGATCACGACGCCCAGCGTGTGGTCGTCGCTGGCCCTGGCCACGGCGTCGGCGGCCAGGTTGCCGGCGGCGCCGGGCTTGTTGTCCACCACCACCGCGTGGCCCAAGGCCGGGGCCAGGGCCTCGGCCAGCGTACGCGCGGCCATGTCGGGGGTGGAGCCGCCGGGGAAGCCGACCAGGATGCGCAGCGGCCGTGTGGGCCAGGCCGCGCCCTGCGCCCGCGCCGCGCCAGGGGCGGCCAGGGCCATCAAGGCAGCGTTCAGCAGGCGGCGGTGGCGGTCCATGGCATCGCTTTCGGCAAAGGTGGGATGCGCGGCTTCAGCGCCGCCAGAACTGCGGCGTGAACAGCACCAGCACCGACAGCAGTTCCAGCCGCCCCAGCAGCATGGCAAAGCTGCAGACCCAGGTCTGGAAATCGTTGAGCGTGCCGTAGTTGACGGCCGGCCCCACGTCGCCCAGGCCGGGGCCGATGTTGTTGACGCAGGCGATCACCGCGGTGAAGGCCGTGACCACGTCCAGCCCGCTGAACAGCAGGATCAAGGTCAGGCCCACCAGGGTGGCGCCGTACAGCATCATGAAGGCGATCACGCTCTGCATCACGCGGTCGCCCACGGCGCGCCCGCCCAGCACCACCGGGTTGACGACGTTGGGGTGGACGATGCGCACCAGCTCGCGCTGCGACTGCTTGAGCAGCAGCAGCATGCGCACCATCTTGATGCCGCCGCCGGTGCTGCCGGCGCAGGTGGCAAAGCAGCCCAGCAGGATCATCAGCAGCGGCGCGAACAGCGGCCATTGCGCGTAATTGTCGCTGGCGTAGCCGGTGGTGGTGGCCACCGAGATCACGTGGAAGGCGGTGCGGCGCAGCGCCATCAGCCAGTCGGCATAGGCCTCGTGCACCACCAGATAGCCGGTGATGAGCGCGATGCTGCCCAGGATCACCAGGTAGAAGGCGAGCAGCTCGGGGTTGCGCCACAGCGGTGCCAGCGAACGCCCGCGCCAGGCCACGAAGTACAGCAGCAGGTTGATGCCCGACAGCATCATGAAGAGCATGGCCACGGCCTCGATGCGCGCCGAATCCCAGTGCCCGAAGCTGGCGTCGTAGCTGGAAAAGCCGCCCAGGCTGACGGTGCTGCACATGTGCAGGAAGGCGTCGACCCAGCTCATGCCGGCCCAGTGGTAGGCCAGGAAGCAGGACACCGACAGCAGGCCGTAGATGCCCCAGATGGCGCGCGCGGTGTCGGCGATGCGCGGCGTGAGCTTCTGGTCCTTCATGGGGCCGGCGGCTTCGGCCTTGAACAGCTGCGTGCCGCCCACGCCCAGCAGCGGCAGGATGGCCACGGCCAGCACGATGATGCCCAGGCCGCCCACCCACATCATGAAGCAGCGCCAGACGTTCACCGACAGCGGCAGCGCGTCCAGCCCGGCCAGCGCGGTGGCGCCGGTGGCGGTGATGGCCGACATGGCCTCGAAATAGGCATCGGTGACGCTCAGCCCCGGCACCGCCAGCCACAGCGGCAGCGCGCCGAACAGGGGCAGCACGGTCCAGGTCATGCCCACCAGCACGAAACCGTCGCGCGGTTGAAGTTCGCGCCGGAAGCGGCGCGTCAGCACGCTCAGCAGCAGGCCGCACACCAGCGTCGTGACGATGGCCTGGCTGAAAGGCCGCAGCCCGGCGTCGCCGCCGAACCAGGCAAAGCCCGCCGGCACCAGCATCAGCAGCGACAGCAGCACGACCAGGCGGCCGACGAGCGCGGTGACCGGCAGCAAGCCCATCAGAAGAAGGTGGCGCTGACCTGGAACAGCTTCTCGACCTGGCGCACCATGCGCTTGTGCGGCACGAAGACGATCACGTGGTCGTTGGGCTGGATCACCGTGTCGTGGTGGGCGATGATGACCTCGGGCCGGGCCTCTGCACCAGCCTCGCTGCCGTCACCTCGGTGCAGGCCGCGCACGATGGCGCCCACCTGCGTGCCCGGCGGCAGGCCCACCTCGTCGAGGCGGCGGCCCGCCATGCGGCAGGTCTTGCGGTCGCCGCGCACGATGGCTTCCAGCGCCTCGGCCGCGCCGCGGCGCAGGCTGTGCACGGCCTCGACGTCGCCGCGCCGCACATAGGCCAGCAGTTCGCCCAGCACGGCGTGGCTGGGCGAGATGGCGATGTCGATCTGCGTGCCCTGCACCAGCTCGGCGTAGGCGCGGCGGTTGATCAGCGCCAGCACGCGTCGCGCGCCCAGGCGCTTGGCCAGCAGGCAGGACATGATGTTGTCCTCGTCGTCGCTGGTCAGGCCCAGGAAGAGGTCCATCTCGTCGATGTTCTCGTCACCCAGCAGGTCGGCATCGGTGGCGTCGCCTTCCAGCACCAGCACGTCCGCGGGCAGCTGCGTGGCCAGGTATTCGCAGCGCGCGCGGCCGGGCTCGATGATCTTGACCTGGTAGTCGGCGTGGATCTCGCGCGCCAGGCGCAGCCCCACCTTGCCGCCGCCGGCCAGCATCACCCGGCGCACGGCCTGGGCGCGTTCGCGCAGCGCCTCGAGCACGCCGCGGATCTGCGCCGTGGCGGCGAGCACGAAGACCTCGTCGCCGGGCTCGATGCGCGTGCTGCCGACCAGATCCGTCAGCGCCTTGTCCAGGCGGTAGATGGCGACGATGCGCATCTGCACGCCGGGCACCAGGCTGGGAATCTCGGCCAGGCTGTGGCGCACCAGCGGCCCGCCGGCCACGGCGCGCACCGCGATCAGGCTGACCAGGCCCTGAGCGAACTCCAGTACCTGCAGCGCCTCGGGGTACCGGATGAGCTTGCGCACGTAGGCGGTGACGCTCTGCTCGGGGCAGATCACCTTGTCCACGGCAAAGCCCTCGCGGCCCAGCAGCGGGCTGTCGTCCTGGAACTCGGGGCTGCGCACGCGCGCGATGGCCGTGGGCACGCCGAACTGCTGCTTGGCCACCTTGCAGGCCACCAGGTTGGTCTCGTCCTGCGGCGCGCAGGCGATCAGCATGTCGGTGTCGGCGATGCCGGCATCCCGCAGCACGCTGGGCTGGATGCCGTTGCCGACCACGCCGCGCAGGTCCAGCCGGTCTTGCAGCAGCCGCAGGCGTACGGGGTCGGTGTCGACCACCGTGATGTCGTTGCGCTCGGACACCAGGCTTTCGGCCACGCTCTCCCCCACGCGGCCCGCGCCCAGGATCATGATCTTCATGACCGGGGATTATCGGCCGCCGGATACAGCCGACCCAGCACCTGCAGCGCGGCCTGCGCCAGCAGCGGCTGCAGCGCCTGGGCCAGGCGCTCGGGCTCGCCGGCCTCGACCTCCAGCCGCTGGCCGCGGCCCTGCCACAGCGCCGCCCACTGCGGCGCCTGCGCGGCCAGGGCCTGGTCCACCACGGCCGGCCAGTGCGGAGGTGCCTCACCCTGCACCCAGTTGCCGCGGCCGCGGCCGAAGTGGGCCACGGCCAGGTAGCGCAGCAGCGCAGCCTGCACCAGCGGGGCCATGGCCGCGTCGTCCCAGGCGACCCAGCTGCGGTCGGTGCCGCGCACGCGGTTGATGCCGCGCGCCAGGCCGGCCGCGCCCAAGGCGCCCAGAATGCCGCCGGCCAGCAGGCCGCCGCCCAGCGTCAGGCCGCCACTGAGCACGTCGGCCTTCAGGCCCAGCAACGCGCCGCTGAGCGCCCCGCCGGCCAGCGCGGCGCGGCCCTCGGGCAGGCGCGGGTGCAGTGCAAACTGGCTGGCCACGCGCGCCAGGATCTCGCCCTGCGCCCCGCCCTGCAGACCGTGCAGCGCCAGCAGCCGCGCCGTGTTGTCGCGCAGTTCGTCGTCCAGTGCCGCGGCCAGGCGTTCCTGGGCCTGGGCATCGGGCGCCTCGCCCTCCTGGCCGCGCAGCGTGGCGCCGATGCGGCGCAGGCGTTCGCCCAACCCGGCGGCCTCCGGCGCAGCCTCGCGCGCCAGCGCCGTGCGCGCCAGGCTTTGCGCCAGCGCCTGCATCGCAGCGTCGAAGGTGGCCGTCTGGCGCGCCTGCCAGGCATCCGCCAGCCGCGCCATGGCCGCGGCGCGCGCGCCGTCCAGCAGCGCCTGCACCTGGCGCAGCAGGGTCTGCTCGTGCACCCAACAGCGCGCAAAGGCATCCAGCGGCAGGACAGCGCGCACGCGCGGCCAGCGCGCCAGGTGGGCGCGCCAGGCCTGCAGATCGGCGTCTTCTTGCGCTGCGGCGCGCGGCGCGCCCAGCTGGTTGAGCAGCACCAGCACCGGCTTGTCCAGCCAGGCCAGCAACTCCATCTCGGGCTCGATGTAGCCGGCCGCGGCCGGCGCCTCGGCCGTGCTGACCACGTACAGCAGCACGTCGCTTTCGGCCTGGGC
>JALHPY010000237.1 GCA_022842305.1 Rubrivivax sp. | reverse complement strand
CCCATGCCCTTGACCATCTTGCCCGGGATCATCCAGTTGGCCAGGTCGCCCTTGTCGCTGACCTGCATGGCGCCCAGGATCGACAGGTCGATCTTGCCGCCGCGGATCATGGCAAAGCTGTCGTGGCTGCCGAAGATGCTGCTGCCGGGCAGCGTGGTCACGGTCTGCTTGCCGGCGTTGATGAGGTCGGCGTCGACCTCGTCCTCGGTCGGGAACGGGCCTATGCCCAGCATGCCGTTCTCGCTCTGCAGCCAGACCTCGATGTCGGGGCTGACGAAGTTGGCCACCAGCGTGGGCAAGCCGATGCCCAGGTTGACGTAGAAGCCGTCCTGCAGTTCCTTGGCCGCGCGCGCGGCCATCTCGTCGTGGGTCCAGGCCATGATCAGATCGCCTCTTTGGTGCGGGTGGTGCGCTTCTCGATGCGCTTTTCGGGCTTGGCGTTCAGCACCAGGCGGCTGACGTAGATGCCCGGCAGGTGCACGGCGTCGGGGTCGAAGGTGCCGGTGGGCACGATCTCCTCGACCTCGACGATGCTGATCTTGCCGGCCATGATCACCGCCGGGTTGAAGTTGCGCGCGGTGCGGCGGAAGATCAGGTTGCCCGACTCGTCGGCCTTCCAGGCCTTGCCCAGCGACACGTCGGGCACCAGGGCGCGCTCCATCACGTACTGCTTGCCGTCGAACACGCGCTGTTCCTTGCCCTCGGCCACCAGCGTGCCCACGCCGGTGCGGGTAAAGAAGGCCGGGATGCCGGCGCCGCCGGCGCGCAGGCGCTCGGCCAGCGTGCCCTGGGGCGTGAACTCGAGCTCCAGTTCACCGGCCAGGTACTGGCGCTCGAACTCCTTGTTCTCGCCCACGTAGCTGCTGATCATCTTCTTGATCTGGCGCGTGACCAGCAGCCGGCCCAGGCCGAAACCGTCGACCCCGGCGTTGTTGGACACCACCGTCAGGTCCTTGGCGCCGCTGTCGCGCAGCGCGTCGATCAGCGCTTCGGGGATGCCGCAGAGGCCGAAGCCGCCGACGGCCAGCAACTGGCCGTCGCGGACGATACCGGCCAGCGCCGCCGCGGCGCTGGGATGGACTTTCTTCATGCGAGTGCTTTCTCGGTTGATTCGAAAGAGGGCTGCGAAGGGCTCGGTGCAGACCGGCGCTGGCCGCCCGCGCGGCTGCGTAGTATCGCGCAAGGCCTTGCCCCGACGCCTGCACGGGCCAGGCCGCAGAATGCGCCGATGATCATCCTTCATCACCTGGAAAACTCGCGATCGCAGCGCGTGCTGTGGCTGCTCGAAGAACTGGGCCTGCCCTACGAACTGCGCCCCTACAAGCGCGACCCCAAGACCATGTTCGCACCGCCCGAACTGAGGCAGGTGCACGCGCTGGGCAAGTCGCCGGTGATCAGCGACGGCGACATCGTGGTGGCCGAATCGGGCGCCATCGTCGAGTACCTGCTCGACGCCCATGGCCAGGGCCGGCTGCGCCCCGCCGCCGGCACGCCCGAGTGGCGCCAGTTCACCTACTGGCTGCACTTTGCCGAAGGCAGCGCCATGCCCATCCTGCTGGTCAAGCTGGTGTTCGACAAGGTGCGCAGCGCGCCCGTGCCCTTCTTCGTCAAGCCCGTGCTCAAGGCCGTGGCGGCGCAGGTGCACAAGAGCTTCGTCGAGCCCAACCTGACGCGCCAGTTCGCCTTCATGGACGCCGAGCTGAAACAACGCAAGTGGTTCGCCGGCAGTGAGTTCAGCGCGGCCGATATCCAGATGAGTTTTCCGCTGGAGGCCGCGGCGCAGCGGGCCGGGCTGGATGAGCGCTATCCGGCGCTGGTCGCCTGGCTCAAACGCATCCACGCACGGCCGGCCTACCGACGCGCGCTCAAGGCCGGCGGGCCGTATGACTTCGCAGACTGAACGCCGCTAGTCCAGCAGCGCCCGAAACCACTCGGGCATGGGCGCCGAGCGCTTGGCCTCGTAGTCGGTCCAGACCATGCGTGCGCCGCCTTCGGCGTAGACCACGCCGGGCTCGTCGGTGCGCTCCAGCGTGTGGTAGCTCTCGACGCTGCTGCGGCCAGGTTTGGCCAGGTACAAGGTCACGCGCACGTCGCCCGGAAACTCCAGCTGGCGCAGGAAGTTGCAGAAGGCGTTGATGACCACTGGCCCCTGGCCGCGCGGGTCGAGGCTGGCGCCCACCTTGAACACCCAGTCCAGCCGGCAGATTTCCATGTAGCGGAAGTAGATCGTGTTGTTGACATGGCTCATCGCGTCCATGTCGCCCCAGCGTATGGGCACCACCATCTCGTGCACCAGCTTCTTGTGCTGCGGCAGTTCAAAGCGCATCGGTCTTGTCCCCGGTCTGTATGCCCAGCTCAGTGGCCATCCGCAGCACCAGCGCCTTGAGCGTGGCCAGTTCCTGGGCCATGCGCGTCTGCTCGGCCTTCAGCGCCGACAACTCGCCCGCGCTCACACTCTCGTCTCCCGGCCGCGCCGCGGCCCAGCCGGCGGGTTGTGCCACCTCGCCGCACAGCAGGTGGGCCCAGCGCGCCTCGCGCTCGCCCGGGGCGCGCTGCAGCTTGATGACGCGCGGCTCGCCCTTGGTGGCCAGCTCTTCCAGAAAACCCTCGACCGATGAGATATCGGCAAAGCGGTACAGGCGCTCGCAATTCAGGCGCAACTCGGCCGCGGTCTGCGGGCCACGCAGCATCAGCGTTGCCAGCAACGCCACCGACTGGCCGGGCACGTGCAGCACGCGGGCCATGTTGTGCTCGAACTTGACGACGCGGCTGCCGCTGCCTTCGAACACCAGGCTCAGCGCCTTCAGGCCGTCCACCGCGGTCAGCACCTCGGCCTCGGTGGCCTCGATCACCGGGTTGCGCGCGGTCTTCTGGTTGCAGCCGCCCACCAGCGCGTTCAGCGACAGCGGATAGGTGTCGGGCACCGTGGTCTGCTTCTCCACCAGCACGCCCAGCACGCGTGCTTCCAGCGGGGTCAGGTGGCGCATGCAGCGAAGCCGGTCAGATGCCGAAGCCGTCGTCGGCGGCGATCACCGCACCGTTGACGAAGTGGCTCTCGTTGGCGCACAGCATCATCAGCGCCGCGTCCAGATCCTGCGGCTTGCCCACGCGCTTGCGCGGCATCGATTGCACCAGGCGCTGGCCGTGCTCGGTCTGCCACTGGTGGTGGTTGATCTCGGTGTCGATGTAGCCCGGGCACAGCGCGTTGACGTTGATGCCGAAGCGGCCCCACTCCAGCGCCATGGCCTTGGTCATGTGGATCACCGCGGCCTTGCTCATGGCGTACACGCCGATGCTGCCCAGCGGCCGCAGGCCGGCCATCGAGGCCACGTTGACGATGCGCCCGCCGGTGTAGGTGCCGGGGGCCTCGCCCTTGCTGCGCGCGATCATGCGCTTGGCCACCTCTTGCGCCACGAAGAAGGCGCCGCGCGAGTTGACGGCCATCACGTGGTCGAAGTCCTCGGGGCGCACGTCGGTGAGCTTGCGCGTGAGCGCCACGCCCGAGTTGTTGACCAGGATGTCGATGGCGCCCATCTCGGTCTCGGCGTGGGCCACGGCGGCGCGGATGCTGTCGGTGTTGGTGACGTCCAGCGCCACCACGTGGGCATCGCCGCCCTTGCTTTCGATCTCGGCGCGCAGGGTCTTCAGGCGCTCGATGCGGCGCGCGGCCAGCACCACGCCGGCGCCCGCGGCGGCCAGGGTGCGCGCGAACTGCTCGCCCAGCCCGCTGGAGGCGCCGGTGACGAAGGCCACGCGGCCGGAAAGATCGATCTGATAAGCCATGATGTGCGGCCCCTCCTTGAAAGGCCCAGGGAACGATAGCACGCGTGCCGCGGCCGCAAGGCCCGAGAAGGGCGGGGTTCCGGGCCCGCGCATGCGGCATCATCCACCACCCATGTTGAGCATCCAGGGCCTGAGCAAGCGCCACGACCAGACACCCGTTTTCGCCGAGGTCACGCTGGCACTGGCACGCGGTGAATTCGTGGCGCTGCTGGGTGAATCGGGCGTGGGCAAGTCCACGCTGCTGAACTGCATTGCCGGGCTCGACCGCGCCGACAGCGGCCGCATCCTGGTGGGCGGCACCGACATCGCCGCGCTGGCCGAAGACGCCAGTGCACGCCTGCGGCGCGAACACCTGGGCTTCGTCTTCCAGGCCTTCCACGTGCTGCCGCACCTGACGGTGGCCGAGAACGTGAGCCTGCCGCTGCGCCTGCTGGGCCGGCCGCATGCCGCGGCCACGCAGGCCATGCTGGATGCAGTGGGCCTGGGCGAGTTGGCCGCGCGGCTGCCGGCGCAGTTGTCGGGCGGGCAGCTGCAGCGCGTGGCCATCGCGCGCGCTTTGGTGCACGCGCCGGGGTTGATCCTCGCGGACGAGCCCACCGGCAACCTCGACCCCGGCACCGCCGGCCGCGTGCTGGACGTGTTGCGCGCGCAGGTGCATCACGCCGGTGCGGCCTGCCTGCTGGTCACGCACTCTGCCGCGGCGGCGGCGCACGCCGACCGCGTGCTCTGGCTCACCGCCAACGGCGTGGTCGACCGGGCGCCGTGAACGCCGCTCTGCTGCGCCTGTTGATCGCGCGCGAATGGCGCCACCACCCCTGGCGCCACGCCGCGGCGCTGCTGGCGGTGGCGCTGGGCGTGGCGCTGGCCTGGTCGGTGCACCTGATCAACAGCTCGGCGCTGGCCGAGTTCTCGTCCGCGGTGCGCGCCGCCAACGGCGACCCCGACCTCACGCTGCGCGGCCGCGGCTTCGACGACGCACTGTTCGACCGCGTGGCCGCTGATCCGGCGGTGCTGCAGGCCAGCCCGGTGCTTGAAGTCGACACCTACGCCCGCACACCCGACGGCGGCCGCGTGGGCCTGCGCGTGCTGGGCATAGACGCGCTGCGCGTCGCGCCGCTGGCGCCCACGCTGCTGCCGCGCCCGGCGCCAGGCGAACAGCGGCTGGTGTTCCTGGACCCCGACGCCGCCTTCCCCAACGCCACGGCGCGCGATCGCCTGGGTCTGCAGGACGGCGGCAGCCTGTCGCTGCAGGCCGGCCCTGCCTTCACGCAGTTGCGCGTGGCCGGCAACGTGGCCGTGGGCGGCCCGCCGCTGCTGGTGATGGACCTGGCCGGCGCGCAAGAGCGCTTCGACGGCCTGGGCCGGCTCACGCGCATCGACATCCGCCTGCAGCCCGGCGCCGACGCGGCCGCCCTGCTGGCGCGGCTGGCGCTGCC
>JALHPY010000236.1 GCA_022842305.1 Rubrivivax sp. | reverse complement strand
ACCGTGCCCGCGTCCTTCGACGACGCGGCGCGCGCGCTCACGCTGCAGGCCGCACGTGAGGCCGGCCTGCCCACGCTGCGCCTGCTGGAAGAACCACAGGCTGCCATGTACGACTGGCTGTTCCGCCACCGCAAGACCCTGGACCAGGCGCTGACCGGCACGCGCCTGGTGCTGGTGTGCGACGTGGGCGGCGGCACCACCGACCTGAGCCTGCTGCGCGTGGACGCGCAGGGCGCGGTGCCGGTGATCGAACGCATCGCGGTGGGCCGCCACCTGATGCTGGGCGGCGACAACATGGACCTGGCGTTGGCTCATGCCTTGGCGCCGCGCCTGGCGGCCCAGGCCGGCGGCGCGGCGCTGAACGCGGGCCAGCTGGCGCAGCTGATCGAGCGCTGCCGCGCCGCCAAGGAGCAACTGCTGGCCGACGATGCCCCGGCCAGCGTGGGCGTCACGCTGCTGGGCGGTGGCGCACGGCTGATCGGCGGCGCGCGCACGGCCGAGCTTGAGCGCGATGAAGCGCTGCGCATCGTCGTCGACGGCTTCTTCCCGCAGGGCGCGGCCGATGAACTGCCGCGGCGCGCGCGTGGCGGCGGCCTGGTCGGCTTCGGCCTGCCTTATGCCAGCGACGCGGCCGTCACGCGCCACATCGCCGCCTTCCTCCAGCAGCACGCAGCGGCCGGCTGGCCCGACGCCTTGCTGCTCAACGGCGGCGTGTTCCGCGCGTCAGCCATCGCCCAGCGCCTGCAGGACACGCTGGCCGCCTGGCGCGGCGCACCCATCCGCCTGCTGCACAACGCCGACACCGACTTGGCCGTGGCGCGCGGCGCTGTGGCCTATGCGCTGGCACGGCGCGGGCTGGGGCCGCGCATCGCCAGCGGGTCGGCGCGCAACTACTTCCTGCTGCTGGATGCTGCAGGCGGCGCCGCTTCGGGCAGCGCCGCCTTGCGCGGCGTGTGCGTGCTGCCGCGCGGCAGCGAAGAAGGACGTGAATTGCTCCTGGCCGGCCGCAGCTTTGCCCTGCGCAGCGGCGAGCCGGTGCGCCTGCACCTGGTGTCCAGCACCGCCAGCGCCGATGGCCTGCCGGTGGCGCCCGGTGCCGTGGTTGACCTGGCCGGTGCCGATCTGCAACCGCTGCCGCCCCTGGCCACCGTGGTGCGCAGCGACGACGACACGCCCGGCGCGCGGCGCGAGATCCCCGTGCAACTGGCGGCTACGCTCACCGAAGTGGGCACGCTGGCGCTGCACTGCATCGCCGATGGCGATGCCTCGAAGCGCTGGCAGTTCGAGTTCCAGCTGCGCCCTGGTGCCGAACCGTCATCAACGGCCAGCGCCGCCGCTGCGCCGCGCCTGGCCGAGGCCGTGGCGCTGATCGAGCAGGTCTTCGGCGCGCGCGACAAGCAGGCCGACCCGCGCGCCGTGAAGCAGCTGCGCGCCGAGCTGGAAAAGCGTCTGGGCGAGCGCGAGCGCTGGACCCTGGCCACGCTGCGCCCGCTGTTCGACGCGCTGATGCGTCGCGCGCGCGGCCGGCGGCGCTCGGCCGAGCACGAACGCCTGTGGCTCAGCCTGGCCGGCTGGTGCCTGCGCCCGGGCTTTGGCGAGGCGCTGGACGGCTGGCGCATCGAGCAACTGTGGCCGCTGTTCGAGCCCGGCGTGCAGCACGGCCAGGACGCGCGCGTCAACGCCGAGTGGTGGACGCTGTGGCGGCGCGTGGCCGGCGGCCTGGACGAAGCGGCGCAGGCGCGCCTGCTGGACGACTTCGCCATCAACCTGCGCGGCCAGGCCGCCGGCATCGCCCGCCCGCCGCACACGGCGCGCGGCGGCTGGGACGACATGGTGCGCCTGGGCGCGTCGCTGGAGCGCATCCCGCCCGAACACAAGGCCGAGATCGGCGATTGGCTGCTGACGGAAATCGGCCAGCCTGGCGCCACGACCGGGCGCGACGGCTGGGCGCTGTGGGCCCTGGGCCGGCTGGGCGCGCGCGCGCCCTTCTACGGCAGCGCCCACCAGGTGTTGCCCGCACCCAAGGCCGCCGAATGGCTGCAGGCGCTGCTGGCGCTGGACTGGAAGCGCTACCCGGCCGCGCCCGCCGCCGCGGCCAACCTGGCGCGCCTGTGCGGTGACCAGGCCCGCGACCTGACTTTCGAGTTGCGTGCACAACTCATTGAACGACTGGCCGCAATGCAGGCGCCGGCCGGCTGGATGGCGCGGCTGCAGGAAGTGGCCGCGCTGGACCAGGAGGCCGAGCGCGGCGTCTTCGGTGAATCGCTGCCGCTGGGTCTGCGGCTGTTGAACTGAAGGCTACTGCGGCACGAAGCCCGTGGTCTTGATGATGCGCGCCCAGGTGGCGGTGTAGGCGCGTTCGCGCTGGCCCAACTGGTCGGGCGTCATGTGGCCCACGGCAAGGCCCATGGCGGTCAGGCGGTCGTGCACCGCAGGCCGCGCCAGCACGCGGGCCAGCGCTGCCGAGAATCCATCCAGCACCTGGCGCGGTGTGCCGGCCGGGGCGAACAGGCCGTAGTAGGGCACGTCCTCGAAGCCGGCCAGGCCCAGCTCGGCAAAGGTCGGCACGTCGGGCATCACGGCCTGGCGTGCGCCGCCCATCACGGCCACCACGCGCAGCTTGCCGGCGCGGTGGTTCTCGATGAAATCGGGGATGCTGGCCACGCCGGCCGGGATCTGGTTGCCCAGCATGTCGGCCATCATGGGCGCGCTGCCGCGGTAGGGCGCGGCCACCAGGTCGATCTGGTACTTGGCGGCAAACAGCTTCACCAGGAACTCGGGCACCGAGGCCGCGGCCGGCACGCCCACCGCGCCCTTGCCGCCCTGGCCGCGCACCCAGGCCACGAAGTCGGCCACGCTGCGTGCCGGCGTTCCGCCCGACACGGCGAAGGCGTTGACGAAGGTGGCAAAGCCGGCTGCCGGCGTGAAGTCGCGCGCCGGGTCGAAGCCCGGCGTCTTGAGCACCTGCGGCAGGATGGAGATGCTGTGGTCGTGCGACAGGAACAGCGTGTTGCCATCGGGCGCCGCCGCCTTGAGCGCCTGCGCCGCCAGCTGGCCGCCGGCGCCGGGCTTGTTTTCCACCAGCACGGTGGCGCCGCCCAGTTCGTCCTTCAGCGCATCGGCCAGGATGCGCGCGATGGCGTCGGTGCCACCGCCGGGCGGAAAGCCCACCAGGATGTGCAGCGTGCGGCTGCCCTGGGCGCGAGCACGGCCCAGGCCGAGCATCAGGCTGGTGGCGGCCGCGGCGCGCAGCAGGGTGCGGCGGGGGAGGGTGGGCTGGGTCATGGGCGGGCTTGCAAGGCGTGGTGAGGGGTGCGCGCCAGCATACAAGAGCGCGGCGCCCGCCCGCCGCGCCGCGGCTATCGCGTGAAGAAGGCCAGCAGCCGGTCGGCCAGGCGGCCGTAGGGCGGCATCAGCAGCGTCATGCTGGACCAGCGCGCCTGGCGGAACACCGGGCGCAGCTTGCTGAAGGTCAGGAAGCCTTCGTGCCCGTGGTAGTGGCCCATGCCCGATTCGCCCACGCCGCCGAAGGGCAGGTCGTCCTGCGCCACGTGCAGCAGCGCGTCGTTGATGCACACGCCGCCCGACATCACGTGGTCCAGCAGCCGGTCCAGCGTGGGCTGGTCGTTGCTGAAGGGGTACAGCGCCAGCGGCCGCGGGCCGGCGTTGATGCGCGCGATGACCTCGTCCAGGCTGCTGTAGGCCACCAGCGGCAGGATGGGGCCGAAGATCTCGCGCTGCATCAGCAGGCAGTCGGCCGGCGCATCGATCACCAGGTGCGGCGCGATGCGGTGCCGCACTTCGTCCAGCGCCGGGCCGGGCAGCAGCGAGATCACCGTGGCGCCGCGGGCGCGCGCGTCTTCCAGCGCCTGCACCAGGCGCTCATAGGCGCGGCGGTCGATGACCGAGCTGTAGTCGGGGCTGTCCAGGCTGGCGTAGCGCGCCGGCACGATGGCGCGCGCCATCTGCACGAAGTCCTGCACCTTGGCCTGCGGCACGTAGGCGTGGTCGACCGAGGTGCAGATCTGCCCGGCGTTGAGGTACTTGACGAAGAGGATGCGTTCGGCCGCGGTGCGCAGGTCGAAGTCATCGCAGACCACCGCTGGGGCCTTGCCGCCCAGTTCGAGCGTTACGGGGCACAGGTTCTGCGCCGCGGCAGCCATCACCGCGCGCCCGGTGGCGCCCGAGCCGGTGAACAGCAGGTGGTCGAAGCGCAGTTGCGAAAAGGCGATGCCCACGGCGCCGGTCTCGTCGAAGAACTGCAGCTTCTCGGGCGGAAAGTAGGCCGGGATGCGCTCGATCAGCAGCTGCGCCAGGTGGCGCGAGTTCTCGCTCATCTTCACCATCGCGCGGTTGCCCGCGGCAAAGATGGCCGACAGCGGCTCGAAGCTCAGGTTGAGCGGAAAGTTCCAGGGCACGATCACTCCCACCACGCCCAGCGGCTGCGGGATGACGCGGTTGCCGGCCAGCCCGAAGGCCAGGCGGTCGATGCCGCGGCGCTGCGGCCGCATCCAGCCGCGCAGGTGGCGGCGCGCATGGCGTATGGCCGACAGCACCGGCACCACTTCAGTCAGCAGCGTCTCGTGCACTGAGCGGTGGCCGTAGTCGGCGTTGATGGCCTGGACGATGGCGTCCTGGTGGTCGTGGATGAAGGCGGCCAGCGCGCGCAGGTCGGCCTGGCGCTGGGCCAGCGTGGGCACCGGCTGGGCGGCGTAGGCCTGGCGCTGCAAAGTCAGCGCGCCCTGCAGTTGCTGGGTGAGGGTGGGGGCGGAGAGGTCGGTCATGGCGGGCTCCTGGGGGCATGGCGTGCCCGGGGCCGCTGCGCGCGCTATCGCTTGGGAGGGGCCGGGCACTTGGCTCTCCGGCGGCGCACTGGCAGCGGCTGGGAGCATGGTACGCGCCATGGCGGCGGTCGGTGGCCTGCCCGGAGGGACTCGAACCCCCGACCTGCGGCTTAGAAGGCCGCTGCTCTATCCAGTTGAGCTACGGGCAGATGGTGCAGGGCGCGCGATTCTAGGCGCTGGGGGCGCGGCTCAGCGCCGCGTGTACTGGGTTTTGCCGAACAGCACCTCGCGCGCCCTGTCGTCGACCAGGGGCTTGCGCTGGCTGGCCAGAACTTCCACGCCGCGCTGCACCGCGGGGCGTGCGCTGATTTCGTCGAACCAGCCCTTCAGGTGCGGGTGGTCGTCCCAGCTGATGCCCTGGTTCTTCCAGCTGCGCAGCCAGGGGAAGACGGCGATGTCGGCGATGCTGTACTCGGGGCCGCCCAGGTA
>JALHPY010000235.1 GCA_022842305.1 Rubrivivax sp. | reverse complement strand
TGCCGGTACATCCGCTGGCGGCGCGGCCGCAGCGGCCTCTACGACCGCCAGCCACGCGGTCTTCGTCGCCGAAGGCGGGCGCGCGCGGCAGGTGCCGGTGCTGCTGGCCGGACGCAACGGCAGCATGGCCTGGCTGCGCAGCGGCGTGGCGCCCGGGGCGCAGGTGATCGTCTATCCTCCGCGCGCGCTGCGCGACGGTGCCGCGGTGGCGGCGCGCAAGCCCTGACGCAGCCCCGTTCCAATCGCCCGTGCCCACCCGCTTCGACCTGGACCTGATGCAGCCGCCCACACCGCAAGCCGCGGTAGACGCGGCGCTGCTGCAGCGCCTGCGCACCTGGTGCGAAGCCGGCGCGCCGCCGCCCCTGGCGCAACCCCTGGCCGCAGCCTGCATCGCCAGTGCCGAGGGCCTGGACGGCGCGGCCTGCGCGCTGGACGGCAGCCACGCGCTGGCCCGCCTGGGCCGCTGGCAGGGCCTGGCCTGGCGCCTGCGGATCCTGTTGGGCGACCTTGCGCCGGGCCACGGCGCGCGGCCCGGTCACCCCTGGGACTGCGGCTGGTGGCGCGCCGGCGCGCTGGCTGCCGCAGCAGCCTTCCGGCCACGCCGCGCGACGCTGCTGCTGCTGCGGCCCGCCGATCAAGCCGCCAGCGCCGAACTGCTGGCCACGCTGCAGGCCCAGAGCCCGGCCTACACGCGCCCGTTGCGCGTGCTGCTGGTGGCGGGCCAGCCGCTGCCCGGCGTGCCGCGGCTGCCGTAGCGCACGCCCAGGCCGCACCGGCGCTGGTGCCTAGCGCGGCACGACGAAGGTCGACTTCTCGCGCAGGCTGCGCGCCGCCTCCTGGCCCGAGGCCTCGCGCTCGACGGTGAAATGCACCTCGTGCGCGCCCGGCCCCACGCTGGCCCGGGTGTCGGGCGGCAGGCGCAGCGCCACCACGACCGAGCGCGCCTCCACCGGCGCCAGCGTCACCGTCGTGGCATCGGCCATCTGCAGCTTGGGCAGGCCGTCCACGCTGATGCGGTAGGTCTGCGCCGACTCGGTGGCGTTCATGATCTGCACGCGGTAGACGTTCTCGAGGTAGCCCTCGTCGACCTCGCGCGCCAGCGTGCCGCGGTCGCGCACGACGTTGGCGCGGAAGGGCGAACGCAGCGCGATGCTCACACCCACGGCCGTGGTGATCAGCACCAGGATCAGGCTGTAGACCAGGATGCGCGGCCGCACGATGCGACGCAGCACCTGGCCGCCGCTCAGGCCGCGCTGCGTCAGGCCGTTCTGCGTGTCGTAGCGCACCAGGCCGCGCGGGTACTGCCAGCGGTCCATCACCTCGTCGCAGGCGTCCACGCAGGCGGCGCAACCTATGCATTCGTACTGCAGGCCGTTGCGGATGTCGATGCCCGTGGGGCACACCTGCACGCACAGCCCGCAGTCGACGCAGGCACCCAGGCCCAGCTGCGCCGGGTCGGCCTTCTTCGAGCGCGTGCCGCGCGGCTCGCCGCGCGCGCTGTCGTAGCTGATGATGAGCGTGTCCTTGTCGAACATGGCGCTCTGGAAGCGGGCGTAGGGGCACAGGTACTTGCACACCTGCTCGCGCATGAAGCCGGCGTTGCCGTAGGTGGCGAAGCCGTAGAACAGCACCCAGAAGGTCTCCCAGGGGCCCATGCCCAGTGCCATCACTTCGGCCGTCAGCGTGTGGATGGGCGTGAAGTAGCCGACGAAGGTGAAGCCGGTCCACAGCGCGATGGCGATCCAGGCCAGCTGCTTGGCCGCCTTGCGCCCCAGCTTGGCGGGCGACGCGGGCGCGGCGTCCAGCTGCATGCGCGCGCCGCGGTCGCCCTCGATCTTGCGCTCGACCCACATGAAGATCTCGCTGTACACCGTCTGCGGGCAGGCATAGCCGCACCACAGCCGCCCGCCCACGGCGGTGAACAGGAACAGCGAATACGCCGACAGCAGCAGCAGCGCCGTCAGGTAGACCAGATCCTGCGGGTGGAACACCAGCCCGAAGATGTAGAAGCGTCGGCTCACCACGTCCAGCAGCACCGCCTGGCGCTCGCCCCACATCAGCCAGGGCAGGCCGTAGAACAGGATCTGCGTGAGCCACACGAAGCCCCAACGCCAGTTGTCGAAACGCCCGCTGACCGCGCGCGCATAGATCTTGGCGTGCTTCTGGTACAGCGAAACCAGCTTCTCCGGGGCGGCGGCGGGGGGCTGGGCGGCGTCGGGCTTGACGGTGGGGGTGCTCATGGGCAGAGGGGGCCGGCCAGGCCCGCGGGTTCGTCGTAGGGAAGTTCGGCGCGCACGCGCGCCAGGAATTCGTCGCGCGAGGCGCCGCCCAGCCAGGGGTGCCAGCGGCGCTGCTCGAGCACGGTGGACACCACGCCGGCACGGCGGGCATGGGCAGTGAACAGCAGGGTCTCGGCGGGCAGCGTGAAGACCTCGTGCACCACGCTGTGCCACAGCGCCTCGGGCAGCGCGGGGCGCGGCTGGTGGGGGCAGGTGTCGACGGCCAGCAGCCCACCGCAGAACAGCCGGTCGCGCCACAGGAAGCTCAGGCAGTCGGGCGTGTGGCCGGGCGTGCGCAGCACGCGCAGGTGCTCGTGGCCGAAGTCCAGCAGCGCGCTGTTGGCGGGCACCCGGTGCTGCACGCGCGGCGCGCCCAGGCGGTCCAGCGCGGCGGCCTCGTCGCCCGGGGTCTGCGCGTCGTGCTCGTGCGTGCGCAGCAGCCAGCGCAGGTGCAGGCGGTGCTCGTCCAGCATGGCGGCCAGCAGTGGCAGGTCGGCCGCGCGCGGATCCACCAGCACCGCCTCGCCGGCCTGCAGGTCGGCCAGCAGGTAGCTCACGCCACCGCTGGGCTCGTCGTGCAGCACGCGGAAGTACATGGCGGCAGCGCCGGCTTCAGGCCGCGTCGTCGCCGATGACGATGCGCGTGTCGCCGGCGTAGCGGTGCGGCGGGATCTCCAGGTTGGTGGGTGCGGGCTTGTTCTTGAACACGCGCCCGGCGCCGTCGAAGCTGGAGCCGTGGCAGGGGCAGAAGAAGCCGCCCGGCCAGTCGGTGGGCAGGCTGGGGTTGGCGTTGCCCCTGGGCGCATTGGTGGGCGAACAGCCCAGGTGGGTGCAGATGCCGATGGCCACGAAGACCTCGGGCCGCAGCGCGCGCGCCGGGTTGCGCGCGTACTCGGGCTGCTCGGAGCGGGCCGAGGCCGGATCGGCCAACGCATCGTCGTGGCCTTGCAGCGCGGCCAGCATCTCGGGCGTGCGGCGCAGCACCCAGACCGGCTTGCCGCGCCACTCGACGGTCTTCAGGCCGCCGGGCGGGATGTCGGAGATGTCCACCTCCACCGGCCCGCCCGCGGCGCGCGCACGCTCGCTGGGCGCCAGGGTCGAGACAAAGGGGATGGCCGTGCTCACCGCGGCCACGCCACCGGCGGCGGCCGTGCTCATCAGCCATAGGCGGCGCTGCGGATCGCCGGGGGTGGGGCTGCACGAGGTGCAGCCGGGCGTGGCCAGTTTCGGGGTCATGGGAATCCTTCAGCGCGGCCGCGGGGATGGGCCTTTGCCGCAATCACCCTCAAGCGCCGTGCCAGGCCGGTGGCGTGCCAGAAATCGCCTGGAATCAAGGGCTTGCGCGCGCCGCGCCGGACGGTCTGCCAGTCACTCGCCCGATCGCACTGCCAGATTGGCGGTTCACTGCCAAAATGGCAGTCAGCTGGCAGCCCGGCCCCGACCATGAGCAACCTCCTTCCTGAACTGGTGTCCTACCTCGAAGGCCTGCCCGAGCCGCACATCCTGTTCGACCGGCAGTACCGCATCGTGGCCGCCAACGCGGCCTACCGGCGCCAGTTCAGCCCGCAGGCTTCGGTGGTGGGGCGCACCTGCTACGAGGTCTCGCACCGCTTCGACCGGCCCTGCGACCAGGCCGGCGAAAGCTGCCCGCTGTCGCGCTCACGCAGCTCGGGCCAGCGCGAACGCGTGCTGCACCTGCACCACACGCCGCAGGGCGAGGCCTACGTCAACATCGAGCTGGTGCCGCTGCGCGACGCCAGCGGCGAGCAGGCCTGGTACATCGAGAAGATGGAGCCGCTGCGCGTGGCCCGGGGCCAGCCCGCGGCGCAGGGGCTGATCGGGCGCACGCCGGGCTTCCGCCAGATGCTGGAGCTGGTGGCGCGGGTGGGGCCGTCGCAGGCCAGCGTGCTGCTGCTGGGCGAATCGGGCACGGGCAAGGAGCTGCTGGCGCAGGCCGTGCACGAGGCCAGCCCGCGCGTGGCCTCGCCGCTGGTGGTGGTGGACTGCGCCAGCCTGCCCGAGACCCTGTTCGAGAGCGAGGTCTTCGGCCACGAGCGCGGCGCCTTCACCGGCGCCAACGCCAGCCGGCCCGGCCTGGTGGAAGCCGCCAGCGGCGGCACGCTGTTCCTGGACGAAGTGGGCGACATCCCGCTGCTGATGCAGGTGAAGCTGCTGCGACTGCTGGAAAGCGGCACCTACCGGCGCGTGGGCAGCACCGAGCTGCGGCGCAGCGACGTGCGCGTGATCTCGGCCACGCACCGCGACCTGCGCGCCATGGTGGCCGAGGGCCGCTTCCGCGAAGACCTGTACTACCGGCTCAGCACCTTCCCCATCCACCTGCCGGCGCTGCGCGAGCGCGCCGCCGACATCCCGCTGCTGGCCGTGGCCCTGCTGGCGCGCGTGGCGCCACAGCGCCGCCTGGTGCTGGCGCCCGAGGCGCTGGCGCTGCTGCAGGTGCAGCCGTTTCCGGGCAACGTGCGCGAGCTGCGCAACGTGCTGGAACGCGCCGCGCTGCTGGCCGACGGGACCACCATCGAGCCGGTGCATGTGGCGCAGGCGCTGGGCACCGGGCCGCCGTCGCCGTCCACCGCGGCCACCCGTGGCACCACGGCGCCCGGCGTGGCGGCCAGCGGCCCTTCGCTGCGCCAGGCCGAGCGCAACGCCTTGCTGGCCCAGCTGGCCGTGCACCGCGGCAGCCGCGCCGAACTGGCGCGGGCGCTGGGCATCAGCGAGCGCTCGCTGTACCGCAAGCTGCGCGCCCTGCAGGTCCCGCCAGGGTAGGGTTGGATGTGGCCGGACCGGAAGCGCTGTCGCGCTTCTGAAGCCGCCGCCGCTACCACTGGCGCAAAGGGTGCAGGCCGGCGTGCCCGGGCTGCACGAGCGCATCGAGGCCAGCGCCTTGCTGGCTGCCGTGCGGGACCTGAGGGCATCGGCCGATCGAGGGTGCATCAGCAGTTTGTCCGATGCCGGGCGCAGGTGGGCTCGTGCACTCTCCACGTCATCCCACGCAGCGCATCGGGGCCTAACGCCAAAACCGCCCGGTGGGTCCATTCACCTCTGGAGACCTGTATGCAATTTCGTACCCTGAACCTCGCGCTCATCAGCGCCGGCCTGTTGAGCGCCTGCGGCGGTGGCGGTTCCG
>JALHPY010000234.1 GCA_022842305.1 Rubrivivax sp. | reverse complement strand
ACGTTGAACAGGAAATTCATCACGTCGCCGTCCTTGACCACGTACTCCTTGCCTTCGGCGCGCATCTTGCCGTGGTCCTTGGCGCCTTGTTCGCCCTTGAAGGCGATGAAGTCGTCGTAGGCGATGGTCTGGGCGCGGATGAAGCCGCGCTCGAAATCGGTGTGGATCACGCCGGCCGCCTGCGGCGCGGTGTCGCCGATGTGGATGGTCCAGGCGCGCACTTCCTTCACCCCGGCGGTGAAGTAGGTCTGCAGTCCCAGCAGCGTGAAGGCGGCGCGGATCAGGCGGTTCAGGCCCGGCTCGTCCTGGCCCATCTCGTGCAGGAACAGCGCCTTGTCCTCGTCGGACATGTCGGCCAGTTCGGCTTCGGTCTTGGCGCAGATGGCCACCACCGGCGCCTGGTGGCGGGCGGCGTACTCGCGCAGGCGCTCCAGCAGGGGATTGTTGGCGAAGCCGTCCTCGGCGATGTTGCCGACAAACATGGCCGGCTTGGCCGTGATCAGGCACAGCGGCTTCAGGATGGCCTGCTCTTCCTTGCTGAAGGCGATGCCGCGCACCGGCAGCGCCTGGTCCAGCGTCGCCTGGCACTTCTCCAGCACCTTGACCAGCGCCGCGGCCTCCTTGTCGTTGCCCGAGCGCGCGGCCTTCACGTAGCGGTGCAGGCTCTTTTCCACCGTGGCCAGGTCGGCCAGGCACAGCTCGGTCTGGATGACCTCGATGTCGGAGATGGGGTCGACCTTGCCGGCCACGTGGATGACGTTCTCGTCCTCGAAGCAGCGCACCACGTTGACGATGGCGTCGGTCTCGCGGATGTGGCTGAGGAACTGGTTGCCCAGGCCTTCGCCCTTGCTGGCGCCGGCCACCAGGCCGGCGATGTCGACGAACTCGACGATGGCGGGCACCACGCGCTCGGGCTTGACGATCTCGGACAGCTTGCCCAGGCGCGGGTCGGGCAGCTCGACGATGCCGACGTTGGGCTCGATGGTGCAGAACGGGTAGTTCTCGGCGGCGATGCCGGCTTTGGTGAGCGCGTTGAAGAGTGTGGACTTGCCGACATTGGGCAGGCCGACGATGCCGCACTTGAGGCTCATGGAGGCTTTCGCAAAGGTGGGGGCGGGAAGCCGGCGATTTTCCTACACTGCGGCGATGAACCCGCCGCTGCAACTGCTCAAGCCCCACACCAAGGACCTCGGCGGCGGTTTCATCGTGCGCCGGCTGCTGCCGGCGGCCGCGCGCCCGGCGGTGGGGCCCTTCGTGTTCTTCGACCACTTCGGCCCGCTCACCGCCCAGCCGCAGGATGACCACGACGTGCGGCCGCATCCGCACATCGGCCTGGCCACCGTGACCTATCTGTTCGAGGGCGCCATCCAGCACCACGATTCGCTCGGCGCCAGCCAGCGCATCGAGCCGGGTGCCATCAACTGGATGACCGCCGGGCGCGGCATCGTGCACTCCGAGCGCACGCCGCCCGACCTGCGCGGCCAGCCGCGCCGCAGCCACGGCCTGCAGCTGTGGCTGGCACTGCCGGCGGCCGACGAGGAGATGGACCCGGCCTTCGTCCACACCCCGGCCACGGCCATCCCCCGGCTGGAGGTGGGCGGCGCGCAGGTGCGCGTGCTGGTGGGCTCGGCCTTCGGTGAGACCTCGCCGGTGGCCGTGCGCTCCGAGACCCTCTACCTCGACATCGAGCTGTCGGCCGGCGACGCCTTCCCGCTGCCGCTGGCGCCCGAGCGCGCGGTCTACGTGGTCGACGGCGCGGTGCAGCTCGACGGCCGCACGCTGCCGCCGCAGCACATGGCGCTGCTGCAACCCGGCGACGAGCCCATGCTGTCGGCCGAGGGCGATGCGCGCGTGGTGCTGATCGGCGGCGCGCCGCTGGGCCCGCGCCACCTGTACTGGAACTTCGTCTCCTCGCGCCGCGAACGCCTGGTGCAGGCGGCCGACGACTGGGCGGCGCAGCGTTTCGCGCCGGTGCCCGGCGAGACCGATTTCATCCCGCTGCCGGTGGCGCGGCCGACGGCGCCCTGATCAGTCGAACTGGTAGCTGCCCTGCGCCGCCTGGCCCACGCGCAAGCGGCAGCCGGCGCCTTGCACCACGATGGCGTTCATGCCGAAGGTGATGCCGCCCTGCATGCGCGGGTCGGCACGAAAGCCGGCCAGCGTGGCGCTGGGCTCCTGGGTCTGCACGCCGGTCGCGGGTTCCACGCTGGGGATGCTGCAGCGCACGCAGGGCTTGACCAGGCGCAGCCGCACCGGGCCGTCGTCGGTGGTGATCAGGATTTCGTGCAAGTGGTCTTCGTCGAAGGCCTGCAGGCCGCTCAGCACCAGGTTGGGCCGGAAGCGCTGCATCGTCACCGGCGCCTGCCCGCGCGCCGCCAGGCGCTGGTTCAGTTCATCCAGCGAGGCCTGGCCCAGCACCAGCAGCGGAAAGGCGTCGGCAAAGGCCGGCCCCACGCTCAGCTCGCCCGTCCACTGCGGGTCGCAATGGCGCGTTTCCTCGGGGTCGAAACGCGCCAGGCGGGCCGTGCGGCCCAGGAAGTCGCTGAACCACTGTGCCGCCAGATTGCCCATGTCGTAGGCCTTGACGATGTCGTCCCACACGCGCACGCGGGTGGGCTGCTCCACCGTGTCGGTGTGCAGGTGCAGGGCCAGCATGCCGGGGGCTCGCAACACCACGTCGCCGCCCTTGAAGGCCGGCTGCACCAGCGCCAGGCGCGGCAGTTCGCGCTGCGTGAGCATCTCGCCCTGCGCGTCCACCACCATCCAGGCACGGTCCAGGTCCAGCCCGGTTTCCAGCAGCAGGGCCTGGTCGGGCGCGATCCCGGCGCAGGACTTCACGGGGTGCAGGTGCAGCGCGGAAACCTGGCAGGCGATGTCGTTCATGGTGCTGGGCAGTGCAGGGCGGGTGCGGGCGGCGCGGGCGCCGATTGTGCACGGGGGCCACTCCCTACAATCGGGCCGATGAAACCCGCCGACATCCTCGTGCGCGGCGCCGGGGCCGTGGGCATGGCCACCGCGCTGGCGCTGTCCCGCCAGGGCCTGAACGTCGCGCTGCTGGGTGCCGCCGCAGCGCCGGCCGCGCCCGACGTGCGCGCCTACGCGCTCAACGCCGCCTCGGTGCGGCTGCTGAACGCCCTGAAGGTGTGGGAAGCCATCCCTGCCGACGCACGCTCGCCGGTGCACGACATGCACGTCGAGGGCGACGTGGCTGGCGCGGTGCTCAACTTCTCGGCCTGGACGCAGGGCCAGGCCGAGCTGGCCTGGATCGTCGACGCCGCCGAGCTCGAGCTGGCGCTGCAGGCCGCGGTGCGCTTCGCGCCGCACATCCGCAGCGTCAAGGCCGAGGTGGCGGCGCCGCTGCAGGTGCTGGCCGAAGGCCGCGACTCGGCCACGCGCGCGCGCTTGGGTGTGAACATGCCGCGCCAGCCTTACGGCCAGCGCGGCATCGCCGCGCGGCTGCTGGCACGCCAGGGCCACGGCGGGCTGGCGCGGCAATGGTTCCGCAGCCCCGACATCCTGGCGCTGCTGCCGCTGGACCGGCCGCAGGCCGGGCACGGCTATGGCCTGGTGTGGTCGGTGCCCGACGCCCGCGCCGACGAGTTGATGGCCCTGGCCGACGACGACTTCCTGCAGGCGCTGAATGACGCCACCGGCGGCGCCGCGGGCAGCCTGGCGCTGGTGAGCCCGCGCGCCCAATGGCCGCTGGTGCTGGCCCAGGCCGATGCGCTGCATGGCCCGGGCTGGGTGCTGGTGGGCGACGCCGCGCACCTGGTGCACCCGCTGGCCGGCCAGGGCCTGAACCTGGGCCTGGCCGACGTGGCCACGCTGGCCGAGGTGATTGCCGCGCGCGAGCCCTGGCGGCCGCTGTCCGACCCGCGCCTGCTGGCGCGCTATTCGCGCGCCCGCCTGGCCCCCACGCTGGCCATGGCGCGCGTCACCGATGGCCTGCTGCACCTGTTTGCCAGCGAACAGCCGCTGCTCAAGGAACTTCGCAACCGCGGGCTGACTCTGGTCAACCGCCTGCCGGGCGTGAAGCGCCTGCTTGCCGCCGGTGCCATCGGCGGCTAAACCTAGGAACTCACCCATGCCCCGTCTGTCCCTGCTCAAGCCTGCCGCGCTGGCAGCCCTGCTGATGCTGTCCGGCCCGCTGCTGGCGCAGGAAGCCGCCATCCGCAAGGTCCTGGCCGAACGCCTGCCCACGCTGCCCAAGATCGACGAGGTGAGCAAGTCGCCCATCGCCGGGCTGTGGGAGGTGCGCTACGGCGGCACCGAGATCCTGTACAGCGACGACAAGGGCGACTTCATCGTCATCAGCGGCTCGATCGTCGACACCAAGACCCGCACCGACCTGACCGAGGCGCGCATCGAGCGCCTCACGGCGGTCGACTTCGACAAGCTGCCGGTGAAGGACTCGATGGCCATCCGCCAGGGCAGCGGCGCGCGCAAGATGGCGGTCTTCGTCGACCCCAACTGCGGCTACTGCAAGCGCTTCGAGCGCGACCTGGCGGGGCTCAAGGACGTGACCATCTACACCTTCCTGCTGCCCATCCTGGGCCCGGATTCCAATACCAAGGTGCGCGACATCTGGTGCGCCAAGGAGCCCGCCAAGGCCTGGCGCGCCTGGATGCTGGACGGCGTGACGCCCACCACCGCTGGCGCCCGCTGCGACACCGCGGCCATAGACCGCAACCTCGAGTTCTCGCGCAAGCACCGCGTCAACGGCACGCCGGCGGTGTTCTTCGTCGACGGCACGCGCCGGCCCGGTGCCATCCCCGCCGAGCAGATCGAGCAGTTGCTGGTCAGCGCCCAGCGCAAGTAGGCGGCGCCGGCGGCGGACAATGGCGGCATGAACCGCCTGTCTGCACCTGCCGCACCTGTCGCCGAATCCGACCCCGATGCCTTGGCCCGGCGCCTGTCCTGGGCCGGGCTGATCCCCTTCGTGGGCGGCGCGCTGCTGATGTGGCTGGTGCGCGACGAGGTGCGGCCCGAGGTGGCGCTGGCGCTGTCGTCCTACGCCGCGGTGGTGATCAGCTTCCTGGGCGGCATCCACTGGGGCCTGGCGATGCGCCAGCAGCCGCCGCCGCGCGTGCTGCTGGCCTGGGGCGTGGTGCCTTCGCTGCTGGCCTGGCCGGCGGTGATGATGCCGCCGGCCAGCGGCCTGGTGATCGCCGCGCTGGCGCTGCTGGCCTGCTATGGCGTGGACCGCCGCCTGTACCCGCTGCACGGCGCCGCGCACTGGCTGACGCTGCGCTTCAGGCTCAGCGCGCTGGCGTCGCTGAGCTGCTTCATCGGTGCCGCGGGCAGCTGAGGCCTGGCCGCGGCCCGCCGCGCTGCTGGCGCTGGGCGTGGCGGTGACGCTGGCGCACCTGTGGCTGGCCGACGCCACGCTGCCCACCGGCCTGGGCGAGGGCGCCGACGCGCCGCAGCG
>JALHPY010000233.1 GCA_022842305.1 Rubrivivax sp. | reverse complement strand
GCGCCCGCTGCAGCCGCCGTCGCGCAGGCGCCGGCCGCCGCGCCGCCCGCCACCGTACCGAGGCCCGTTCCAGCAGCCAACGCCGCAGCCAATGCGGCAGCTTCTTCGGCACCGGCCCCGCTGCCCCTCGCCGCGCCCGGCGCGCCGGGTCTGCGCTACGTCGCGCCCGCCGGGTGGGCTGTCGAGACCGTCGCCAGTGGCACCGTGATCTTCAGCCGCACGCTGGACCAGAACCGCGAGGCCATGCATCAGGCCACGATCTGGTTGTTCGGACCGCAGGCCGCACCACAGGGACCGGCGGCTGCCTTCGTGTCCGAGTGGCGCAGCAAGCTCGGCGGGCCCAATGGTTACGCCCTGGGCGACGTCGTTGCGCATTACCGCCAGCGCCTGCCCGGTGGGCCGGTCGCGTACTACATGGGCAATGCGTTCACCAAGGGCAACGACCGCGACCAGGACTACTACTCCGCCCTGTATGTGATCGATCTGCTCGACGGCCGCACGCAGACCATCGGCGTCACCGTGGTCATCGGCCGCGCGCAATACAGCATGAGCCAGCAGAACGTCACCGATGCGATGCGACAGCTCGTACCCGCCATGGCGCCGCTGCTCGACAGCCTGCGCTATCCGGACACACGCGTGCCCGGCGCGCTCTTTGCCGCGCGCGAGGCGCAGGGCAACTGGCACCAGTCTTCGTCCGCGTTCGGTGGCACCTATGTCTACGCCGCCACCGGCCAGAGTGCCGGCGTGGCCGCAGCGTCATCCGGCAGCACGCTCAGCCTGCAGGCCGGCGGCCGCTATGCGTACAGCTTCGCCTCCTACTTCAACAGCCCCGTCGCGGGCCAGGGCGGCACCGCCACCCAGCGGCACAACGGCCGCTGGACGCTGCAGCAGCAGGTCATCGTGCTGGCGCCGGACCGGCCGCTGGGCGATGACCCGAGCGAGATGGCCGTCGGCAGCGGGGTGCTGAACACGCCGCAAGGCCCGCGCCGCATGCTGATCACCGTGGGGTCGGGTCGCAACGCGCAGTACCGGCAGCCGCCGTGGTTCCCGCTGTGGGACAGCTACGACGGCGTGATGAAGTGGTATCGCGAAGACAACTGACCTGTGGTGAGTTTTCGACGCGGACCACGCTAGTCGCCCGGAACGACGCTTGCGTCACGGCTCGTTCACTAGCTTGGCACCCGACATCGCTCGACCCACGAACGAAGACAAATCAACCAAGCGAGAAGCGAGATGGCCAATCACAGAGGGGAACGAAACGGGCTGCGGGCACTGCTGGTGTGCGTGCTGGCGATGCTCACGGTCGCATGTGGTGGCTCCGACGATCCGGCGCCACCCCCGCCCCCGCCGGCGCCCACCGAAGGCAGCGCGACGCTGGGCGCGAGCGGCGGCACGGTCGAGGGGCCGGACGGCACGCGCCTCTTGGTGGCTCCCGACGCCCTGGCGGCGCCTGTCACGCTGAGAATCGCGCGCGACGCCACCGGCGCGCCGGCGCTCGATGGCCTGAACCTCGTGTCGCCCGTCTACGCCGTCACGCCGCACGGCACCGCGTTCGCCAGCCCGGCCGTATTCAGCATTCCGCGCACGGCCGCCACGTTGGCCGCAGGCGACACGCCGATCCTGCTCAAGGCCGAACCGGGCGGCAGGTGGCGTGTGATGGCCAACACCGGCCGCGTGGCAAACGCGTGGTCGGCCGACGTGGGCGAGCTGTCGTTCTTCGTGCTTGCGCTGTGCAGCCGCACCGGCGAAACCCAGGGCTGGATCATCGGCGCCGTGGACTGTCCCTCGGCGCACACTCTGCAGTTGTCGATCGACAGCAGCAACGGCGGCCCGATCAACGTCGTGCCCAGCGGCAACCCGGTGTTGCCGCCGATCGTCAACCTGAGCGGACCGACGACGCTCAACATGCGTTTGCGGTGGACGCGTGCTCCCGGCACCACCCGGACGGATCAGATCTCGGTGACCGGAACCCCCGGCGGCTTCTCCGCCAGCCGCGGCTTTGCATCGAGCTGGACTGCTGTTGAAGACGTCACCACCGACCGCGACCGCTTCTTCACCGTCACCATCGACCCGGCCCAGGTGCCGGGCGCAAGCAGCCCCGGCGGCCGCGAGCTGCGCATCAACGCGTACGCCAGTTACAGCACGACGGCATTCCAGGTCGGCCGCGGCAATGTCGGCGTGGGTTTCGAATTCGCAACTTACCTGCCCATCATCGTGCGCTACACCGGCACGCAGCCGGTGATCACCCAGGAGCCGACGCCTTCGGCTGTGTCGGTGGTCGAGAACAACCCCTTCACGCTGACCGCCGCGGCAACCGGACCCAACCTGTCCTATGAATGGCGCTACTACCAGAACGCGATGGACACGGCGGTCCGTGCGGCCGAAGGCACCAACAATCAGCCCACCTACACCAGCCCCGCGTCGCCTTTGAGTTGGAACGGCCGCCTGTACTACGTGCAGATCTGCAGCAACCGCGGTGTCGCCGGCCTTGAACGTTGTGTGGGCAGCCAGGTCTCCACGCTGACGGTCACGCCGTTCACGCAGCCGATCGCCTTCACCGCGCAGCCGGTGGCGCGCGACATCCTGGAGGGCGAGAGCATCACCTTCAACGCCACCGTCACCGGCACGCCGACGCCGACGCTGCAGTGGTTCTACGGCGTCACCTGTTCCACCAATTTCTTCGGCGCGCGCACCTGCAGCGGGACCCCATTGACCAACGGTGCCGGCAGTGGGCCGTTTGCGGGCGGCACGATCGGTGGCGCCACCACCGGCACACTCAACCTGGCGTCGGTGCCGCTGGCGGCCAGCGGCGCGCAGATCGCGCTGCGCGCGCAACAGACAGGTGTGTCCGACCAATGGAGCAGCGTGGTCGGCCTGACGGTGCGGGCGCGGCCGGTCGCGGCGGGCTTCACGCAGCAACTGGTTTCGCCGCGGACAGTGCAGCAAGGCGGAAGCATCGACTTCACGGTGCAGACCTCCGGCACCGCGCCGATCAACTACTTCTGGGCAATCGACGGCACGCTGGTTTCCATGTCGGCCCCGGGCCGCTGCACCGGAGCCACGCTGAGCTTCCCAAGCCAGAACGTGATGCGTCTGGCCAACGTGCCGCTCGGCTGCGACGGCGCGGTGATCTCGGTGGGGATCGAGAATGTCGCCACCCCGGCCGGCACCCGGCCGACCTCGACCGCGCTGCTCAATGTGACCGGGTTGCCGACTGCGCCTTCGGTGAGTCAGCAACCCGCGGCCTCGACGATCAACGAGGACACCCGAGCCACGCTGAGCGTGGGCTACGCAGGTACCGGGCCAGTGACACTGACACTGCAGCGCTTCACGGGCGGCACCTGGGCGGACGTGTCCAGCACGACCTCGTCCGCCTGCGCCAGCCCCTGCGCTATCCTGACCCCGTTGCTGCCGCTGGCCGAGAACGGCGCCATGTTCCGCGTGCGCCTGAGCAACACCCAGGGCAACGTGGACTCCAACGCAGTCACCATCACGGTGAACATCGCCCGCGCACCGCTCTTCACCACGCAGCCGGCGGCAGCGGCAGTCGATGCGAACCTGACCACCACCGCCGGCACCGCGACCTTCCAGTTCGCTATCTCCGACGAGATCGACACTCTCGTCTGGCAATGGCTGGTCAACGGCCAGCCGCTGGCCGACGGCAGCGGCGAGGCCGGCAATGGTGTGCTGCAGCAGGCCACGGTCAGCGGCGCCACAGGAGTCCTGGGCATCACCGCGCCCGGCAGCCTGACGGTGAGTAACGTGCCGCTGACCGCCAACGGCGCGCAACTCAGCGTGCGTGTGACGCGCACCGGGGGCGGCCAGAGCCGGGTCACCACCAGCGCCGCGGCGGCCTTGACCGTCAACACCGGCATCCCGGCCAACGCCCTGACCGCCACGCAGATCGTCGCCGGCTACGAGTGGAGCATGGTGCTGCGGCCAGATCGCACGGTGTGGGGCTGGGGCTCGGTACACCGGGCCAACGGCACGGTGCAGTACCTCAACCAGGTCCAGGCCGAGCAGGCGCTGCGCCCGGTGCGCATGTACCCGGCGGCGCTGACGGACGTGCGCGCCATCAGCGGCTGGTTCAACAGCTTCTGGGCCCTGAAGGGCGAGCCTGGCACCACCGGCAGCCGCGTGCTGCACTGGGGCCGCGCGTCCGCGGGCTCCGATGGCCGCGGCTTCGACGGCAACGGCGGACTCAGCAGTTCGATGAATCCGTCGATCCCGCCGCGCGACAACGAAGCCGCACCGGTGGAAGTGCTGGAGCGCGTGAACAACGTGCCGCAGCCGGTGGACCGCGTCTGCGCCATCGCCGGCGGCGGCGACCAGCTGACGATGATCCGCGCCATCAACAGCGCCGGTGCCACCACCGACTGCAACGCCGGTTCGGCCAAGACGGTGTGGTTCGTCGGCTCGCTGCGGTCGCTCTGGTACGAGTCCACCGGGATCGCCTTCGCGATGCCGGGCCTTCCGATCGATTCGCCGCCGGCCGTCATCTTCACCGGCCAGACGACCTCGGGCTCGCCGGGCCTGGCCATTGCGCTGGAAGACGGCCGCGTCTACGGCCTGGGCGCCAACCCGTACGGCGGCTACGGTGTGCCTTCGGTCGGCGGTGGGCCCGTGGGCGGCCTGAGCGGCCCACTGCTGCTGCCCAACACGTGGGGCAACGCGCGCAGCTTCGGCATGAGCTTCTACTACTCGCTGTTCGTGGTGCGCGCCGATGGCTCGGTGATGACCAGCGGCTACGACAACACCGGCGAACTGGGCCTGGGCAGCGTGATCGGCGGCAGCATCCTCGGCCCGTTGCCGGTCAAGGCCGAAAGCTGCACGAGCCTGCCCTGCACCGACGTGCTCACCGGTGTGACGGCGATCGCCGCCACCCAGACGGGCGCCACTCTGGCGCTCAAGAACGGGCAGATCCTCGGCTGGGGCGCGGGCAACAACAACGGCCTGCGCGGCCCCGGTGTCACCGCCAACCAGCCCTTCCCGCGCGCCGTGCCTTCCGCCGTGTCGGGTTTCACGGCGCTGTCGGCAAGCAACGCGCACGCGTTGGTCATCGGCCCGGGCAACGTGGTCTACGCCTGGGGCAGCGGCCTGCGCGGCGCGCTGGGCGACGGCGTGAACGGCAACACCCGCACCGCGCCGGGGATGGTAACGACGGGGCCATGAGCCTTTGGCGTATCGCGACACGCACGCGGGCGGCGCGCCCGCGTGCCAAGGTGCAGTTCGTGCAGATGCCCCGGGTACTGTCGGCGCGCCGCCACTAACATGGCGTCACGCCTCCGCCTCTGATGCCCCCACGCGACGCAGGATCGTCCTTGCCGAAGTCGATTGCCATTGCCGCGGCACGTGTTCACCTCCGCTTGCTGGGGGACCCTGCATTGCTCGGGGCCGACGGCAGCATCAAGTCGCTCGAGCGCCGCGCTGCCGGCCTGCTGGCGCTGGTCGCACTCGAACCCGGCGTCACGCGCGCGCGTGCCGCGGGACTCCTGTGGCCCGACTCCGACAAC
>JALHPY010000232.1 GCA_022842305.1 Rubrivivax sp. | reverse complement strand
GCTCTTCCGATCTCGCGCGCGCCTGTACGAAGACGGCCGCTTCGCCACGCCCGACGGCCGCGCGCGCTTCGTCGCGCCGGCCGCACGACCGCTGGCCGAGCCGCGCGACGCGCGCTGGCCGGTGTCGCTGAACACCGGCCGCCTGCGCGACCAGTGGCATGGCATGAGCCGCACCGGAACGCTGGGACGCTTGTATGCCCATGCATCCGAGCCGGCGCTGGAACTGCACCCGCAAGAGCTGGCGCGGCGCCACTGGGCCGCGGGCGACCTGGTGCGCGTGGCGTCGCGCCGCGGCCAGATCGTGCTGCCGGTGCAGCCCAGCGAAGCGGTGGCGCCGGCCCAGGCCTTCATTGCCATGCACTGGGGCGCCGAGGTCATGGCCGGGCTGGGCGTCAACGCGCTCACCACCGCGGCCTTTTGCCCGCAGTCGCGCCAGCCCGAACTCAAGCACGCGGCGGTGCGCCTGGAGGCTGCGGATCTGCCCTGGCAGCTGGTGGCCGCGGCCTGGCTGCCGGCCGACCAGGCGCTGGGCCTGCAGCAGCAATTGCGCGCGCTGTTCGGCCGCTTCGGCTATGCGGTGTGCCTGCCCTTCGGCCGCGAACCCGATGGCCGCGTGGGCCTGCTGTTCCGTGCCGCCGCGGCCACGCCCGACCCCGCGGCGCTGCCGCTGCTGGAAGCCGCCTTGGCGCTGGATCAGGGCCGCGTGATGCGTTACGCCGACGCGCGCAACGGCCAGCACCGTGCGCTGCGGCTGCATGAAGACGGCACGCTGCAGGCCTTCGTGCTGGCCGGTGACGCCAGCGCCCAGGCCTGGGTGCTGGAGCTGCTGCAGCAAGGCCAGCCGGCAGCCGCCTTTGGCCGCGCGCTGCTGGCCGCCAGCCGTCAGCCGCCGCAGGCGCTGCCCGCGCGCAGCCGGCAGGTCTGTGCCTGCCATGACGTGCGCGAAGACCGCATCAATGCCACCCTGGCGCAGTGCACCGGCGACGACGCGGCGCGCCTGCAGTCCCTGCAAGGCCAGCTGAAATGCGGCACGACCTGTGGCTCCTGCCTGCCCGAATTGAAGAGTCTGCTGCGGCGCTGCCCGCAGCCGGAGGCCCTGGCATGAACGAGACACCCACCGTCACCCTGCTGGGCGCCGGCCCAGGCGACCCCGAACTGCTGACGCTCAAGGCGGTGAAGGCCTTGCGCCGCGCCACGGTGGCCCTGGTCGACGACCTGGTGCACCCCGGCGTGCTGCGCTACCTGCGGCGCAGCGCGCGCGTGCTGCACGTGGGCAAGCGCGGCGGCTGCCCCAGCACGCCGCAGGCCTTCATCCACCGGCTGATGGTGGCCGAGGCGCGGCGCGGCGAGCGCGTGGTGCGCATCAAGGGCGGCGACCCTTTCGTCTTCGGCCGTGGCGGCGAGGAATGCGAGGCACTGCGCGCCGCCGGCATAGGCGTCGAAGTGATCGGCGGCCTGACCGCCGGCATCGCCGCACCGGCGGCGCTGGGAATACCGGTCACCGACCGGCGCTGGACGCGCGGTGTGGCCCTGGTCACCGGCCACGCCGGAACCGAGGGCGGCAGCGAGCCCGACTGGGCGGCGCTGGCGCGCTCGGGCCTGACGCTGGTGGTCTACATGGGCGTGGCGCGCCTGCCCTTCATCGTGCGTGCACTGCGCGACGCCGGCCTGGCCGACTACACGCCGGCCGCGGTGATCTGCCATGCGCACACCGCAGACCAACGCCAGGCCTTGTGCACCTTGGGAATCCTGCAGCACACCGTGGCGCAGCAAGGCCTGGGCAGCCCGGCCATCTTGGTCATCGGCGATGTGGTGCAGGCGGCACCGGCCTGGCAGGCGTTGGGTCAAGGCACAACGGGCAGCCAGGCTGCCCGTTGCTGAGTTCACGGGGCGGTCAAGCCGCCCTCGCTGGCCCTTACGGCGCGGCCAGCCGCAGGGTGTAGCTGCCCGTGCCCGACACGCGCACCACGCGCGCATAGGCCGTGACGGCCGTGGTGCCGTTGTTGACCACCGAGATGGTTTCCACCAGCCCGGTGCCGCGGCGGCTGCGCGTGACCAGCAGGCCGGCGCTGTTGTAGATGTACAGGTCGAAGTTGGCCGTGGCCGGTGGCGTGAGCGTGCTGGTGAGCGTCTGCCCGGCGCCCACGCTGACACGGTAGTAGTCGGTGTCGGTGCTGGACGCGATGCTGCCGTTGACGGTGGTGGGCAGTGGCGACACCAGTTGCGCCGTGGCCAGGCTGTTGTTGCTCTCGACTTCGGCCACGCCCGTGGGCGGCGGGGGCGGCGGAGGCGGCGGCGTGCCGCCAGCCGCGGCCACGGCTGCAGCGGCGTTGACGATGCCGGTGCCGCACTGTGAGCAGGTGGCCGGGAAGGCGCGCGCCGTGCTCTTGATCATGCTTTCGACCTGGTCGGGCGTGAGGGCCGCGTTGCGCGCCAGCATCAGCGCGGCCACGCCCGAGACATGCGGCGTGGCCATCGACGTGCCCTGGTAGTAGGCGTAGGTGTCGGTGCCTGGCGTGGTGCTGCCGCTGTTCAGCGTGGACAGCACGCCACCCGGGTCGCCGGCAAAGCTCATCTGCCCGCCCGGCGCAGCCACGTCGACCACGGCGCCGAAGTTGGAATAGCTGGCGCGCCCGCCGCTGCGGTTGGTGGCCGCCACGCTGATGACGCCGGCGCAGCTGGCGGGCGAAAAGTTGGCGGCATTGGCCGCGCTGTTGCCCGCGGCCACCACCACCACGGCGCCGCGGCTGCGCGCGCTGTTGATGGCCGCCTGCGTGGTGATGTCGCAGGCCCCGCCGCCGCCCAGCGACAGGCTGATCACGCGTGCCGGCGTGGCATTGGCGGGCAGGCCGGCCACGGTGCCGCCCGAGGCCCAGACGATGCCGTCGGCGATGTCGCTGGTGTAGCCGCCGCACTTGCCCAGCACGCGGATGGGCTGCACCTTGGCGCCGAAGGCCACGCCGGCCACGCCGCTGGTGTTGTTGGTGACTGCGGCCACGGTGCCGGCCACGTGCGTGCCGTGCCACGAACTGCTGCTGGCTGGGCTGCCCGGGCCGCATTCGCCGGCCACGGTCCAGTCGCCCGGATCGAGCGCGCTGCTGTCGCGGCCGTTGCCGTCGTTGGAGACCGCGGTGTCGATGATCATGTCGTAGCCGGCCACGATGTTGCCTGCCAGGTCGACGTGCGGGCGGTAGCCGGTGTCGATCACCGCCACCACCACGCCACTGCCGGTGCTGGTGTCCCAGGCCAGGGGCGCGTTCAGCCCACCCACGGCGTCGTAATAGTGCCACTGGTCGAGGTAGCGCGCGTCGTTGGGCGTGAGCTGGATCTGCATCAACCGGTCGGGCTCGGCGTACTCGACGTCGGGGTGGGCGGCGATCTCGCGCGCCAGGCGGTCGAGTTCGGCGCCATCGACGCGGCGGTCCAGCTTCATGACCTGCGCACCGCGGGCGTCGCGGCGCAGGGCGCGCATCTGCAGCCCGGCGCTGTTGACGCGGGTGTGTGCGTCGGACATGGACTGCAGGTCGGGCGCGGCCTGGGCGGCGCTGCCCTCGCGGTACTTGATGATCAACCGGTCGCTCTGGGCCGTGGCGGCGCGTGCGGCCTGTAGCGTGGGGCCTTGGCCGCCAGCCTGGGCCGGTGCGGCCAGGCCCAGGGCGGCTATGGCTGCGGCGACAGAAGCGAGCCGCAAGGCCCGTGCAGGTGCTTGCATCATGGGATTCTCCAAACCTCCGTGGGTGGACGTAGGACGGGCTGCTGCGGGGTGGCTTGCCGCGGCCGCCGGCCTGCTCAGCGTCTGGCGCCGGCGGTGGCCGGTCGCGACGTTGCGGGAGCGATGTTGATGCTTGCCGGCCGGCGGCGCAATCGGGTGCCGCCGGCTACCCGGGGAGCTGAGCGGCGCTTCCTCAGCCGGGCGGATGACGCGGCTGGCCGCGCGGTGGTGCCGCGAGCCGCTGGCATACCCAGGCGGTGAAGGCTTCTTCGGCGAGCGTGGTCGCCACGCCGTGTTGCACGTGCCTGCCGCCGGGCGTCCATTCGCACAGGAAGGCTTCGCCCGCCAACCGCCCGGCCTCGAGCGTGAAGCAGTGCGCCGTGGCCGAGGGTTGGCCGAAGGGCGTGGTGTCGTCGTGGCGCCGGCACAGGGCGATGAAGTGGGTCTCGCCCGCAGCCTTGGGCGTGGGCGTGCGCAGGGTCCAGACCATGTGCTCGTCATTGCGCGTGGGCTGGCAGTGCACGGCCTCGGCCAGCGGCCGCAGATAGGCGGCAAAGGCCGGGTCGTCGCCGCGCGCGGCGGGCCACAGCCTACTGTCTTCGCACAGCACCAGGCTCTTGAACCACAGGTGCAGGAAGTCCGGCCCCGCGGTGGGCACCGGCTGCAGCGCGCGCAGCAGTTCAGGGTGGTTGATGCGCAGGGCTTCGGGCAGCACGTTGTGCTCGAAGGCCTGGACCAGGGGGCGCAACAGGCGCGGCCCGGAGGGCAGGCCGTCGTCCTCTATCGACTCGAAGGGCAGGTGGGGGGCGTGCAAGGGCGTCTGCTTCATCAAGGGGGCCGGCGCCGGGCGCAACACCGGCTGCACCCGCAGCCCTGAGTATCCTCAGTTCGACTGCAGGATGCGCCGCCCCGCCGCCGACTGCACCGGCCTGGCGTTCATCGGGTAGATGCGCGCGAACAGCTCGATCTGCTCGGCCGCTGCCGAGACCGGCTGGCGCATCACCACCCATTGCACGCCCTCGGTGCAGGGCGGCGTGGTGAGCGAGCCCATGTAGGTGTAGTAGCGCCGGTCCTCGGGCAGCAGTTCGTTCACGTCCAGGGTGCTGCGTGCCTGGTTCTCTTCGTGGCGCTCCAGCGGCAGGTTGCTCCACACGCGCTGCAGCAGCGCGTGCTCCGGGCCCTTGTCGAAGAGCAGGGTGACCACGGCCAGGCGGCCTTCGGGGTCCTTGTGCACCATGTGCAGCGACATCTCGAACTGGCGGCCGTCGATACGCTCCTCGGACGGCCGGTGGAAGTGGAACTGCTGCAGCTCGAAGCGCCGGCCGTTGACCTCGATGGCATTGCCCGACTGCAGGTTGACCTGCACCGTGTGGCCGTTGTCCACCACGCCGAAGCGCGTGGGCTTGTAGTCGAACTTGACAGGCTCCAGGTCGACGGGCAGGCCGCCGCGGATGTCGATGGGGCTCTGACGCTGGCCGTTGGCGCACAGCGCAAATTCGGGCCGCAACCCGCCCCAGGTCTGCGGGCCGGCCGGGCCGATGTAGCCCCAGTGTGGCGCGGGGAGCGCGGGCTCGCCGGCCTTGGACGGCGTGGCCCTGCTGCCGTTGCCGGTGACCACCGCTGCGCGGACCGGCGCGCGCGCCGCAGGCGCTACGCGCGCCACCACGCGCATCTCGCCCGGGTGGGCGGGTGCCAGGGTGCGCGCCGACAGCTTGTCGGCCAGGCGCGTGCGCAGGCGGTCCATGGAATCGGCATCCGACAGCGGCGCGGCCGTGGCGGCGGCCGCCACCGGGCCTTTGCCGGCGGCCTCGTCGGCCGGGTTGGCACGCACCGGCTTGGCCG
>JALHPY010000231.1 GCA_022842305.1 Rubrivivax sp. | reverse complement strand
CACCGGCAGTCTCATTAGAGTGCCCTTTCGTAGCAACTAATGACAAGGGTTGCGCTCGTTGCGGGACTTAACCCAACATCTCACGACACGAGCTGACGACGGCCATGCAGCACCTGTGTCCTGGTTCTCTTTCGAGCACTCCCACATCTCTGCAGGATTCCAGGCATGTCAAGGGTAGGTAAGGTTTTTCGCGTTGCGTCGAATTAAACCACATCATCCACCGCTTGTGCGGGTCCCCGTCAATTCCTTTGAGTTTCAACCTTGCGGCCGTACTCCCCAGGCGGTCAACTTCACGCGTTAGCTACGTTACTGAGAAGGAACCTTCCCAACAACCAGTTGACATCGTTTAGGGCGTGGACTACCAGGGTATCTAATCCTGTTTGCTCCCCACGCTTTCGTGCATGAGCGTCAGTACAGGTCCAGGGGATTGCCTTCGCCATCGGTGTTCCTCCGCATATCTACGCATTTCACTGCTACACGCGGAATTCCATCCCCCTCTACCGTACTCTAGCCTTGCAGTCACAAATGCAGTTCCCAGGTTGAGCCCGGGGATTTCACATCTGTCTTGCAAGACCGCCTGCGCACGCTTTACGCCCAGTAATTCCGATTAACGCTTGCACCCTACGTATTACCGCGGCTGCTGGCACGTAGTTAGCCGGTGCTTATTCTTCAGGTACCGTCATTACCCCAGGGTATTAACCCAGAGCTTTTCTTCCCTGACAAAAGCGGTTTACAACCCGAAGGCCTTCTTCCCGCACGCGGCATGGCTGGATCAGGCTTGCGCCCATTGTCCAAAATTCCCCACTGCTGCCTCCCGTAGGAGTCTGGGCCGTGTCTCAGTCCCAGTGTGGCTGGTCGTCCTCTCAGACCAGCTACAGATCGTCGGCTTGGTAGGCTTTTACCCCACCAACTACCTAATCTGATATCGGCCGCTCCAATAGCGCGAGGTCTTGCGATCCCCCGCTTTCACCCGTAGGTCGTATGCGGTATTAATCCGGCTTTCGCCGGGCTATCCCCCACTACTGGGCACGTTCCGATATATTACTCACCCGTTCGCCACTCGTCGCCAGGTTGCCCCGCGTTACCGTTCGACTTGCATGTGTAAGGCATGCCGCCAGCGTTCAATCTGAGCCAGGATCAAACTCTTCAGTTCGATCTTGATAAATTACTCAAAGAATTGAAGTGAACTTCACTTGCATGAAAATTCAATTCAGTGAGCGTTTAAGGTCATGAGACCTGATTCATGCGATTGCTCGCAGTCATCTGGCACTCGCCTTCAAACGCCCACGCTTATCGGCTGTTGATTTTTAAAGAGCTTTGCTGCCGTCTCTCGACACCAGCGACGCTGATTTTATTTCAGCGAAGACCGCGATTCTGACATGTTTTTTAAAACTCTGTCAACCGTTTGGTCTACTTGCTTTTGATTTGCTTGCCGCTTTTTTTGCGACTTGCTCTTCAACAGCAGAGCCCACGATTATGACAGACTTTTTAATTCCTTGTCAACTTCTTGGTCTTTCCGCTTTCCGATCTGCTTGCCCTCGCCTTGCGGCGTCGGTGACTTGCTTTTCATCAGCGGAGCCTGCGACTGTAGCACGAGAGTTTCTGCTGCCGCAAGCCCCGTCGACACTTTGGCAAGGGTCAGTGGCTCACGCGCCCCTGGGCAATGAGGCGCCAGGCCTCGGCAGGGTCGTCGGCGGTCATGGTCTTCTCTAACTGCGCAGCCAGGAAGCGCGTGTCGGCACGCAGCACACGCTGCTTGATCGACGAGATGCGCGCCGGGTGCATGGAAAAGCTGCGCAGGCCCATGGCGAGCAAAAGGTCGGTGAAGGCCACATCACCGGCCATCTCGCCACACACGCTGACGCTGCGGCCCAGCTCTTTGGCGCGGGTGATCGTGGCGTGCAACAGCTGCAGCACAGCAGGGTGCCAGGGGTCGTAGAGGTGGGCCACGGCCTCGTCGGCACGGTCGATCGCCAGTGTGTACTGGATCAGATCGTTGGTTCCGATCGAC
Source organism: Rubrivivax sp. (assembly GCA_022842305.1). Classification (GTDB taxonomy): domain Bacteria; phylum Pseudomonadota; class Gammaproteobacteria; order Burkholderiales; family Burkholderiaceae_C; genus Rubrivivax. Next base: position 3,592 of record JALHPY010000231.1, on the reverse strand, counting down.
ACGAAATCGAAGTGGCGCAGGAAGCGGTCGATCATCAGCGCAGCCGCCGGCACTTCGATCATGGCGCCCACCTCGACCCGGCTGTAGGCCCGGCCTGCCTCGTCGAGTTGAGCGCGCGCGCGCGCGAGTGCCTCGAATATGAGCTTGACCTCGCCCAGGTGCGCCACCATGGGGATCAGGATGCGCACCTTGCCGAAGGCGCTGGCGCGCAGGATGGCGCGAAGCTGCTGACGGAACATGCCGGGCTCCGACAGGCTCCAGCGGATGGCGCGCAGCCCCAGCGCCGGATTCAGGCCGTGCTCACGCCGCACCTCTTGCGCGCTCATGCGTTCCAGCGGCTTGTCGGCGCCGACGTCGACGGTGCGTATGGTCACCGGCAGCCCCTGCAGTGCCAGCACGGCGTCGCGATAGGCCTCGAACTGTTCGTCCTCGCCCGGCAGATCGGCGACGCGGTTCATGAACAGGAACTCGCTGCGGAAGAGCCCCACGCCCACCGCTCCGGCATCCAGCGCCACCGCGCCGTCGCCCGGGCTTTCGATGTTGGCCAGCAGTTCCACCGGCTGGCCGTCCAGCGTGACCGCCGGCGTATGGCGCAGCCGGTTCAGGCGGGCGCGCTCGAGGTCGCTCTGGCGCTGCCGGAAGCGGTACTCCTCGAGCACGATGGGCGAGGGGTTGACGATCACCACCCCGGCGTCGCCATCGATCACCACCCAGTCGTCCTGGCGGATCAGGCGGCTGGCCTCGCGCGCGCCCACCACGGCCGGGATGTCCATGCTGCGCGCCACGATGGCCGTGTGAGAGGTACGCCCGCCGACGTCGGTGACGAAACCGGTGAACACGCTGCGCTTGAACTGCATCATGTCGGCCGGTGCGACGTCGCTGGCCACCAGCACCAGCGGGTCCTCACCAGCGAAGTCGCGGGCCGCCTGGCGCAGCGCCGACGCCTCGGGCGCGCCGCCGGCTGCATTGCGTGTCAGTTCGCGCAGCAGCCGCTCGACCACTTGCTCGACGTCGGCCTTGCGCTCGCGCAGGTAGGCGTCTTCCATCTCGTCGAACTGGCGCGCCAGCACCTCGAGCTGGGCCGAGAGCGCCCATTCGGCGTTGTAGTGGCGCTCGCAGATCCAGGTCTTGGTGGCCACGGCCAGCGTGTCGTCGCGCAGCAGCATCAGGTGCACGTCGAGCAAGGCGGCCAGTTCGTGCGGTGCTTCGGCCGGCAGTTCGTTCTTGAGCATCTCGATCTCGGCGGCGACGGCGTCGCGCGCGTCGCGCAGGCGCTGGATCTCGTGCTCGATGCGCTCGATACCGACGAAGTAGTGCGCCACGTCGACGCGGCTGGACGCCACCAGCACCGCTCTGCCGATGGCCACTCCGCGCGAAACGGGCATGCCGAACACCTGGATGCTCATGGAGCCAATGTAGCGCAGGGCCCGCGGCTGCGCGGTGACTATTCGCCCTCGCCGAACTTGCCTTCGATGAGCTTGCGCAGCGCGTCCATCGCGGACTGCGCATCGGCACCCTCGATCTCGATCTCGATCTGGCTGCCCATGCCGGCGGCCAGCATCATCACGCCCATGATGCTCTTGGCGTTGACGCGCCGACCGTTGCGGCTGAGATGGATGTCGCTCTTGTAGCTGCCCGCCAGCTTGGTGAGCTTGGCCGATGCGCGGGCATGCAGCCCCAGCTTGTTACTGATCGTGATGCTGGACTGAATCATGTTGGGTGGGTGGGGTCGGCTGATTCTGGCGGCGTGGCACGGCCACGTGCATGGCGCCCTGGGCGGCACCGGCCACGGCGCGTGCCACCAGCTCGTCCAGCGGCATGTCGCTGTAGCACAGGGTACGCCACAACATGGGCACGTTGACGCCCGCGACCACGCGCGTGCGCACGCCATCGGCCGCAGCCAGTGCAGCCGAGCAAGGCGTGGCACCGAAGACATCGGCCAGGATGAGCACGTCGCCTTCGGGCAGGCGCGCGAGTGCTGCGCGCACCTGCTGCTCGGTGTCGGCCAGCGACGTGCCGGGGTCCACGTCCACCGCCGCAAGCAGGCGGCTGCTGTCGGGATAGACATGCTGCGCGACCGCCTGCAGCGATGAGGCCAGCGGTGTGTGGGCGACGAGCAGTAGGCTGACCATGGGAAGATTCCTGACCGATTATCCCCAGCTTAACGGCGGGCGCGCAAAAACCACGCGTAAGAGGCCAGGCTGCACAGCCAGAACACGCCGAAGGCCACCTGGAAGGCCTGGACTTCGGGCAGCGCCAGCGCGCGCAGCGCGTCGATGAGCAGGCCTATGCCCCACTGGACGGCAAACACCCCGGCAAAGATCACCAGGTTGAAGGCCGATAGCGCCCGCCCCGCCTGCGCTGCCGGAAACGCAGCACCCACCGCCGGCTGGCTGACCGACACGAAGGTGCAGGCCACGCACCACAGCGCCCACGACGCGGCGCCGGCACCGGGCCCGACGGCCACGATGACCGGCAGCAGCAGCAGTGACGGCCACAGGCCCCAGGCGATGAGCCGCGGCACGGCCACGCCGCGCCGCGCCAGCCGCGGCATCACCGCACCCCAGCAGAAGAAGGCCAGCAGCATGGCCAGGTTGATGCCGAACAGGCCCTGCGCCGCGTGCTCGGCGCTCCAGCCGGCCACGCGCGTGAGCCAGGGCCCGGCCCACAGCGACTGCACCGCGATCAGGCCGCCATAGACAAAGAAGCCCAGCGGCGCCAGGCTGCGGAACAGCGGATGGCGCAGCACCTCGGCGTAGCCCGGCCCGGGGCCGCCGCGCGCGGCCGTGGCGGGGTCGCGCGGCACCAGCCAGGCCACCAGCAGCATGGCCATTGCCAGCATGCCCGCCAGCGCCCAGAACAGGCCGCGCCAGCCCAGCTGGGGCAGCAGCCACTGCACCGGCAGGGTGGACGCCAGCATGCCCAGCGAGCCGGTCATCAGCATCCAGGAATTGGCGCGCAACTGGGTGGGCTCGGTGTACAGCCGGCGAAAGCAGGTCAGCGGCGCCATCAGGCAGGCCGAGACACCGGCGCCGATCAGGGCGCGCGCCAGCACCAGCGCCGCCAGACCGGGCGCCATCGCAAAGGCGGCGCAGCCCAGCACCGCCAGCGCCAGCAACGCCAGCAGCGTGCGCCGCGGGCCGAAACGGTCCAGCGCATGGCCCAGCGGCAGCTGCAGCAGCGCGAAGCCGAAGAAGTAGGCCCCGGCCAACAGGCCCAGGTCGGCCGCGCGCAGCCCCAGTTCGCTGCTGAACACCGGCGCCAGCGTGGCCGTCACCGCGCGCAGCAGCGCCGACAGGAAGTAGGCAAAGGCGAAGGCCGCGAAGATGACCGCGGCGGTGGACGGGCGCAGCGCCGGCCCGGGCAGCGCTGCGCTCATGCGAAGCGCAGTGACGCGAAGAAGACTTCGGCGTCGGCGGGCGCCGCGGCTGGGCCCAGCACGCTGGCCTGGTAGACCACCGTGCCGTGTGCAAACACCGCGGTTTCCATCTCCAGGCGGGTGCCGTCGGCGCGTTGGCCGCTCAGTTGCGCGCGCGCACTGGCCGGCTGCGGCGTGGCCCCCGGCACCGCCAGGGGCAGCGCGGCCGGCGCC
>JALHPY010000230.1 GCA_022842305.1 Rubrivivax sp. | reverse complement strand
TCGGCCGAAGGGCGGGCGCGCAACCGCCGCGTCGAGATCACCTTGCTGGCCGCCGCGCCCGCCAATTGACATCATGAAGCGCATCCTGCAAGTGCTGCTCAGCCCGGTCGTGATCGGCACGCTGGGCGTGCTGGTGCTGTCCGCACTGCTGTGGTGGGTGGGGCCGCTGGTGGCCATCGCCGACGTGGCGCCGCTGGGGCCGTTCTGGGTACGCGTGGTGTTGCTGGCGCTGCTGTGGCTGGCCTGGATCGCGCGCCTGGTGTTTGTCGCCTGGAAGAAGAAGCGCACCAACGCCGTGCTGCTGCAAGGCCTGTCGGGCGGGCCCACCGCCAGCGACAAGGAAGCGCAGGTGCTGGCGCAGCGCTTCAACGACGCGGTGCAGCGCCTGAAGGCCACGCAGGGTCGTTCATGGCTGGGCGGCAGCCAGCAGCTGTACGAACTGCCCTGGTACATCTTCGTCGGCGCACCGGGCTCGGGCAAGACCACGGCGCTGATGAACGCCGGCCTGCAGTTCCTGCTGACCGAAGGCGGTGGCGCCAAGGCCTCGGTGCAGGGCGTGGGCGGCACGCGCAACTGCGAGTGGTGGTTCACCTCCGACGCGGTGCTGATCGACACCGCCGGCCGCTACACCACGCAAGAGTCCGACAAGGATGTGGACGCCAGCGCCTGGGACAACTTCCTGGGCCTGCTCAAGAAGACGCGTCCGCGCCAGCCCATCAACGGCGTGCTGCTCACCGTCAACATCCAGGATCTGCTGCAGCAGGGCGCGCCTGAGCGCGCCGAGCACGCAGCCAAGCTGCGCGCCCGCCTGAACGAGCTGCAGTCCAAGCTCGGCGTGCGCGCGCCGGTGTACGTGCTGGTCACCAAATCCGACCTGATCGCCGGCTTCAACGAGAGCTTCGAGGCCCTGGGCAAGGAAGAGCGCGACCAGGTCTGGGGCTTCACCTTCCCGGCCGAAGCCGAAGCCGGGCAAGACCCGCTGGCGCAGTTCACGCCGCTGTTCGAACAGTTGCAGCAGCGCCTGGTGGCGCAGCTGATTGACCGCCTGGAAGCCGAGCGCGACGTACTGCGGCGCAGCGCCATCTTCGCCTTCCCGCAGGAGTTTGCGGCGCTGCAGCCGGTGTTGGGCGATTTCCTGCGCCAGGTGTGTTCGGGCGGCGGCTCGCTCGAAGCGGCGCCGCGCGTGCGCGGGGTCTACTTCACCAGCGGCACGCAGGAAGGTTCGCCCATCGACCGCGTGATGGGTTCGCTGGGGCGCTCGTTCGGCATCGACACCCGGCCCTCGGCCATCGCGCCGGGGCGCGGCAAGAGCTTCTTCCTGCACCGCCTGCTCAAGGAACTGGTCTTCGCCGAGCGCGGCATGGGCGCGCGCAACCCGGTGGCCGAAAAGCGTCGCCACGTGCTGCGTCTTTCGGCCATGGCCGGCATGGGCGTGATCACCCTGGCCGTGGCCGTGGGCTGGGCAGTGAGTCGGGCGCGCAACGTCGACCACGCGGTGCAGGTGGCGGCGCGGCTGCCAGCGCTCAAGCAGGTGGTGGACAGCCTGCCGCCGGCCACCACGGCCGACGTGACGCCGCTGCCGGGGCCGCTGACCCAGCTGCGCGACGCCGCGCTGATCGAAGGTTTTGCCATCGACCAGCCGCCGCTGCTCAACGGTCTGGGCCTGTACCAGGGCGACAAACTCGACGCCGCGGCGCAGATGGCCTATCGGCGCCAGCTCGAGAAGGCGCTGGCCCCGCGCATCGCCCGGCGCCTGGAAGAACGGCTGCGCGCGGCCAACCGCGACAACCTCGAGAACGCCTACGAGGCGCTCAAGTCCTACCTGATGCTGCACCAGCCCGAGCAGTTCGACGCCACCACGCTGAAGGCCTGGATCGGCGCCGACTGGGACACGCAGCAGACGCAGCTGACGCCCGAACAGCGCGGCCAGCTCGATGCCCACCTCGACGCGCTGCTGGCCCTGGGCCCGCCGCGTGCCGTGGGCAACAAGGATGATGCGCTGGTGGCCAGCGCGCGCGAGATGCTGGCGGCGTTCCCGCTGGAATACCGCGTCTACAGCCGCATCAAGCGCCAGTACCGGCCGGGCAGCGCTCCCGACTTCACGGCAGCAGGCGCCGGCGGCCCGGGCGCACCGCAGGTGTTCGAACGCGCCAGCGGCGAGCCGCTGACCAAGGGTGTGTCGGGCTTCTTCACGCGTGACCACTATCGCCGCAGCGTGCTGCCGGCGGTGCAGAAGGCCACGCCGCTGCTGGCCGCCGAAGAATCCTGGGTGCTGGGCTTCAAGCAGGACCCGGCACGCCTGCGCGACGCGACCATCGGCACCGTGCTCACCGACAAGGTGCGGCGCCTGTACTTCGAGGACTACATCAAGGCCTACGAGGGCTACATGGCCGACGTGCGCCTGGTCAAGCTGAACGACCCCGAACGCGCGCTGGCCGTGTCGCGCCTGCTGGCGGCGGTGGATTCGCCCTTGTCGGGCTTCCTGCGCGGCGTGACCGAGCAGACGCGCCTGGTGGTGCCCGAAGCGGCCAAGAGTCCGCTGGAAAAGGCGGCCGATCTGGCCAAGGCCGATGCCGCCCGCCTGGCGGGTGCCGCGCCGGTGGACGGCGGCCTGGGCGGGCCGCTGGAACGCATGGTCGAGGTGCATTTCGCCAGCCTGCACCGCCTCTTCACCGGTGAGCCGCCGCCCATCGCCGAGACGCAGAAGTTGTTCGGCGAGCTCTACGCGCAACTGGCCGCGGTCGACACCGCCAAGAAGAGCAAGACGCCGCCACCGCCGGCCGGCGGTGCCGAGCGCGTGAAGGTGGCCGCGGCGCAGCAACCGGCCGCGGTGCGCGCCATGATCGAGCAGCTGGCAGACGCCACCAGCGGCCAGAGCCGCGGCGCCGAGCGCGAAAGCCTGACGACCGAGATCAAGCCCATCAGCGAGGTCTGCAACCGCGCCATCACGGGCCGCTACCCCTTTGCCAGCGGCTCGCGCGCCGACGTGCTGCCCGAAGACTTCGGCCAGGTCTTCGGCGGCGGCGGCCTGCTCGACGAGTTCTACCAGCGTCGCCTGGCACCGCTGGTCGACACCTCCACCCCGGTCTGGACCTTCAGGCCGCTCACTGACGGCAGCAAGCCGGTTTCATCTGCCGCGCTGGCCGATTTCCAGCGCGCGCAGCGCATCCGCGAGGTCTTCTTCCGCGCTGGCGGCAAGACCCCGGCCATCCGCATCGAGATGCGCCTGACCGAGCTCGAGCCCACGCTCAAGGAGCTGACGCTGGACGTCGACGGCCAGCTGCAGAAGCTCAGCACCGGCGGGCCCTCGGTCAGCGTGGCCTGGCCGAGCACGCGCCTGGCCTCGGTCATACGCCTGAGCACGGCGCTGGGCGACAAGGGTCCGCTGGTCATGACCGAAGGCCCCTGGGCGCTGTTCAGGCTGTTCGAGCGTTTCCAGATCGAACCCGGCGGCGTGCCCGAGAAGTTCAGCGTCATCATGAACCTCGACGGCAAGCGTGCCCGTCTGGAAGTCATCTCGGCCAGCGTCTTCAACCCCTTCCAGCTGCGCGAGATCCGCCAGTTCAAGTGCCCGGCGGCCTTGTGAACGCCGGCCTGCAAGCGCCCGGTTGGCACGGCAAGCTGCCGTCGCTGGGCGACTTTGCATCGCGTCGGCTCGACGCCGATTTCATCGAACCCTGGGACGACTGGCTGGCGCAAGGCCTGCTGGCACTGCGCCAGGCCGCGCCCGAGACCTGGCTGCAGGACTACCTGGGCAGCCCCAGCTGGCGCTTCCTGCTGACCCCCGGGGTCCTGCCGGGCGCGGCCGGCGCCAGTGGCTGGGCCGGCGTGCTGATGCCCTCGGTCGACAAGGTCGGCCGCTACTTCCCGCTGACCCTGGTGCTGCCGCTGGCCGGCGGGCCGGGCTCGACCGAGCAGACCGCCGGCCTTTGGCACTGGCTGGGACGCTTGGACGACTTGGCACGCGACGCGCTGTACGAGGACTGGCCCGCCGAGCGGCTGGAAGACGAACTGGCGCGCATGGCCTTGCCCGATCTCAGCGCGTTGGCAGCGCCTGCCGTAGAGCCGCCCGCGGCGCCCGGCGGCGTGGCCGAGGCCCCTGTGCCCGTCAGCAGCGACGTGGTGCAGCACTTCGCTGCCGAAGCCCAGCGCGCCTGGTCCGAACGCATGCGGGGCTGTGCCTGGTGGCATGCCCGCCCCGACGACCTGCCGCCGCGACTTCTGCTCACTCGCGGTCTACCCGAGGCGCAATCGATGTGCCGGCTGTTCGGCCCGGCTGCGACAATCTGAGCTTCCACTCCCTGAGCCTGCAGCGCCCGCCCGGACATGACACCCGACGCCCCCGACGACGATCGCACCGTCATCCGGCCGCCAGGCCCGCTGCCTGAGGCAGGCCAGCAGAAGACCCAGCGGGCCGCGGAATCCACGCCCGCCTCGATGGACCGCACGCAGATCGCCGCGGCCCCGCCTTCGCCTGACGAGGACACGGGCGGCAACCTGCCGGTGGGCACGCGGCTGCGCGAATTCGAAATCAAGTCGCTCATCGGCGAGGGTGGCTTCGGCATCGTCTACCTGGCCTGGGACAACTCGCTCGAGCGCGCGGTGGCGCTGAAGGAATACATGCCCTCGTCGCTGGCCGCGCGCATGGGCGGCAGCCAGGTGCAGGTGAAGTCGGCGCGCCACCGCGAAACCTTCGATGCCGGCCTCAAGAGCTTCATCAACGAGGCGCGGTTGCTGGCCAGTTTCGACCACCCATCGCTGGTCAAGGTCTACCAGTTCTGGGAAGCCAATGGCACGGCCTACATGGTGATGCCGCTGCTCGATGGCAAGACGCTCAAGGACGTGCTGCGCGACATGAAGAGCGCCGGCCAGCCCCCCGACGAGGCCTGGCTGCATTCGGTGCTGGGCCCGCTGACCGAGGCGCTGCTGGTGATCCACGCCAAGCAGGTCTACCACCGCGACATCGCGCCCGACAACGTGATGCTGCTGCCGGCCGAAAACCGCTGGCTGCTGCTCGACTTCGGCGCCGCGCGCCGCGTCATCAGCGAGCAGACGCAGGCGCTCACGGTGATCCTGAAGCCGGGCTATGCGCCGGTGGAACAGTACGCCGAGATCCCGGGCATGAAGCAGGGCCCCTGGACCGACGTCTACGCCCTGGCCGCGGTGATCTACTTCGCCATCGTCGGGCGCACGCCGCCGCCCTCGGTGGGGCGCTTGCTCAACGACAACTACCAGCCCCTGGCCAAGGTGGCTGCCGGCCGCTTCAGCGATGGCTTCCTCGCCGCCGTCGACCGCGCGCTGGCGGTACGCCCCGAGCACCGCACACAGAGCATCGGCGAGTTGCGCCAGGACCTGGGCATCGCAGCCTTCTCGAGCACCGACGTGTACTCGTCGCGGGCGTTTCCAGTGGGCACCGAGATGCCGCCGCGTCATGCCGACGCCGGCGTCGCACCCACGGTGGCATTGCCCACGCCGTTTGCCGCGGCACCGCCAGCGGCCGCGCCCCGGCCTGCGCCGCCGCCCGCTGCCGCGGTGCCGCAGGCGGCTGCCACACCCGCACCCGCACCCGCCAAGAAAGGCAACGGCGCGATCATCGGCGGTGGCGTGGCTGCGGTGCTGGCCATCGC
>JALHPY010000229.1 GCA_022842305.1 Rubrivivax sp. | reverse complement strand
AGCGCCAGGCTGGCGAGGGCCTGGTTGAAGGTGCAGCTGAAGCCGACCACCCGCGGATTGCGCTCGAGCAATCGCTCGACCGTGTCCTCGATGAACGGCGGCACGACCTCGTCCCTGAGTTGCCGCAGCAATCCGGCCGGTGGCCGCCCCGCACCGGGCTGTGCTTCGCAGCGGTCTATGAACTCGTCCGACCGAACGGCGCGGGCACCGAACAGATTTGCCGCGAACACGTGCTCGCAGGCCGCGGATTGCGCGCGGTCGTTGGCCAGGGCTTCGTAGGGCTGCGCACCGATTCGGGCCGCGAAGTCCAGTGCCGGGTGCAAGGCGTCGCAGGCGATGCCCTGCCTGCGGGCGGCCGCGACCAGGATGCCCACCGACAGCTGCGGGCGCTGCACGCTTACCCAGGGCATCGAGACGACGCAGACGCCTGTTGCTTCAGCCACCGCCGCGCTCCGCAATGGCATCTCCCGGCGTGCCGGGCACCAGGCCGGCGGCGCAGCAATTCCGCACCGCCCGGTCGAAAGCCCGACACAGGCGATCGAGGTCGCCGGGCTCGTGGGCGGTGCTCAGGAAGCCTGCCAGGCCCCACAGGAACACCCCTGCCGCCACGAGCTCGCAATGCAGGACCTGCAGCGACAGGCCATCCTCTTCGGTGAGCCGCCGCGGCGCGAAATACGAGCCGCAGCAGGCATAGCGCAGCGGCGCGCCCTGCCTTTGCAGGATGTCGTTCAGACGGCTGACCAGATCGGCGGTGCGATCGTTCAGCTGTTGCTGCAAGGCCGGCCCCGCTTCGTGCAGCCGCCCCAGCACCGCCCGCGCCGCAGCCAGGCTGAGCGGGTGCTTGGCGAAGCTGCTGGCGGTGAAAGTCCTCAGCCGTGTCGAGGCGCCGCCATGCCATGGCCCGCCATCCACCGCGTCCAGGTAACGCGCCGCACCGGCCACCGCGGCCAGCGGCATGCCGCCGGAGAGCACCTTGCCGTACACGGCCATGTCGGCGCGCACGCCAAAGCGCTCTTGCGCCCCTCCCGGCGCGAGCCGGAAGCCGGTCACCATCTCGTCGAAGATCAGCGCGGCGCCGCCGTCCAGGGTGATGCGGCGCAGCTCCCGCAAGAAGGCCACCGGCTGCAGTTCCGGGCGCCACGACTGGACCGGCTCGATCAGCACGGCGGCAAGCCCGTGACGCAGCTGCCAGACGGCCTGTAGCGCATCGTCGCCGGCGAAAGGCAACACCAGCACATCGGCCACGCTGGACCTGCAGATGCCCGGCGCCGCGGGAATGCCTTGATGCCCCGGGGCGGCGGGATCTGCCTGCGCCAGCGTGCCGTCGTACTGGCCGTGATAGGACCCGGTGAACAGCGCGATCCGGCTGCGCAGGGTGGTGGTGCGCGCCAGGCGCAGGGCCAGCATCACGGCTTCCGTTCCGCTGCAGGCGAAGGCGACGCGCTGCAGGCCGGTCATCTGCGCGACGCTGGCGGCAAGCTCTGCGGCCAGCGCACTCGGCGGCCCGACGCCGAAGCCGCGTTCGAGCTGGTCGATCAGCGCCGTTCGCACGAAATCCGGGTTGTGGCCGAACAGGGCCGAGCCGAATGCCATCGAGAAATCAAGGTACTCGTTGCCATCCACGTCCCGGAAGCGGCTGCCTGCAAATCCAGCGGCGGCGATCGGATAGCCGATCTCTCCGAGCAGTGGATGACACGGCATCGGCGCGGGCGGGTCGGCCAGCTGCCCGGCCGCCGTGGCGAGCGCCAGTGAGGCCGCGGTACGGCTTCGATGGCGGCTCAGGAGCTGGCTCAGATACTCCATCGTTTGTTGGCAGCGGCGGGGGCCACATCGCGCCGGCAACCAGGGCTGCCGCGGCCCCCATCGAGCCTGCGTCACCCATCCGGCCGCGTTGCCGGCACCACCGAGTGCCGTGCAAATTGTAGAGGTGCGGCCCTGTACGGACCGGCTGTATATTGACCATTCGGCCGGCGCCGGTTCTCGCGTGCCGACCGTTTCTCGTCTACGGAGAGAAATCATGATCGGCGGATACACCAGGCAAGCAGGCATCAACCCCTTGCTCCGGAATCAAGTCGGCCAGTTGCAGGCACAGTTGTCCGATGCACTGAACGCTTTCACGGCCACGGGCACCGTGAGCACGCTGGTCAGGGCGTTGCAGATCCAGTCGCAGATCTCGCAACTGCTGCTGGAGGCCACGGCCCTGAGCACGGCGGCCTCGGTGGCCCAGACCGAATCGATCAGGCGGCTCTGAGCCGGGCGGCGCCCGGCTCCGCGTCACGCACCGGGCCGCAACGCCGCCAAGCGCTGCCAGAAGCGCGGCTCCTGCGCGCTGGCGAAGTTCACGCGCATCAGCGTGGTGGGCCGCGGTGTGGCGTGGAACAGCGCGCCGGGGGCGGTGAGCCAGCCTTCGTCCAGCAGCGGCAGCGCCAACGCCTCGGTGTCGCAGCCCACGTCCAGCCAGCCAAACAGCCCGGCCGGCGGCGTGACGAAGCGGCAGCCGGCCGCGCGCGCCAGGCGCACGGTGCGTTCGCGCGCGGCGTGCAGTTGCGCCGTTACGCGCTCGGCGTGGCGGCGCAGGCTGCCCTGCTGCAGGCAGATGGCCACGGCCTGCTCCAGCGGCGCAGGGGTGGTGAGCGTGGCCACCAGCTTGGTGTCGATCAGGCGCTCGGCCAGCGCCGGTGCGGCGGCCACGAAGCCCACGCGCCACTGCGGTACCAGGATCTTGGAGAAGCCCGAGATGTAGACCGTGCGCCGCAAGCCGTCCAGCTGCGCCAGGCGCGTGGCGTGCGCCGGCGCCAGCCAGCTGTAGGTGTCGTCCTCGACGATGACGATGTCGTGCGCGTCGGCCAGCTTCAACACCTGGTGCGCCTGCGCCGGCGTGAGCGAGTGCCCGGTGGGGTTGTGCAGCACCGACACCGTGACGTACAGGCGCGGCCGGTGGGCCTTGATCAGCGCTTCCATCACCGCCAGGTCGGGGCCATCCGCGTCGCGCGGCACCGGCAGCAGCCGCATGCCCATGCGCGTGAGGCGGGCGTATTCCACGGCCCAGCCGGGTTCGTCCACCAGCACCGCGTCACCGGGTTGCAGCAGGGTGCGCGCCACCAGGTCCAGCGCGTGCGTGGCGCCCAGGGTGGTGACGATCTGCGCCGGCGCGGCGGCGATGCCGATGTCTGCCAGGCGCTGCGCCAGCGCGGCGCGCAGCGTGGCGTCGCCGGCGGGTTCGCCGTAGCGCAGCCAGGCTTCGGGCGCGGCGCAGACGCGGCGCAGCGCGCGCTGCAGCAAGGGGGCGTCCAGCCAGGCCTCTGGCAGCGTGCCCATGCCCGGCGCCGCGTGCCCGTGCTGGGCCTGGAACATGCCGCGGATCAGCGCCGTGGCGTCCACCGGCGCCGGCAGTGCAGAACGGGTGCGCGCCGTCGCGGGCGCGGCCGGCGTGGCGGCTTCGCGCACAAAGTAGCCGCGCTGCGGCCGCGCCAGCACCAGGCCGCGCGCCTGCAGCAGGTCGTACGCGCCGACCACGGTGCTGGGGCTCACGCCCTGGCGCGCCGCGCAGTCGCGCACCGAGGGCAGGCGCGCGCCCGGTGCCAGCAGGCGCTGGGCGATGCGCTCGGCGAAGCGCGCCGCCAGCTGTTCGGTCAGCGTGGCGCCGGCGGCGTGGGCCAGCAAGGGTGCGGGCTGCTGTGTGGTCGTCATCGGCAATACAGTTTGACAATCTGTCGCCGTGAATGTACTGCTTCTGTGTTGCTGCTGCCCCCTAGACTGTGGTCCGTGCGCACCGCCCTCAACGACACCCTTGTCCGCCCATGAACGACAGCCGCCGCGGCCTGGCGTTCGGCTTCCTGGGCATCACCATCTTCGCCATGACCCTGCCCATGACGCGGCTGGCGGTGGGCGACGCCAGCGCGCCGCAGCTGTCGCCGGCCTTCGTGACCGCCGGCCGCGCCGCGCTGGCCGGGCTGCTGAGCGTGGCCTACCTGCTGGCGTTGCGCGCGCCCTGGCCGGCGCGGCGCCATCTGCCGGCGCTGGCCATCAGCGCTCTAGGCACGGTGCTGGGCTTTCCGCTGTGCCTGGCGCTGGCGCTGCGCGAGGTCGACGCCATGCACGCCGCGGTGGTGAGCGGGCTGATACCGCTCGCCACCGCGCTGTGCGGCGCGCTGGTGTTCCGCCAGCGGCCCTCGGCCGGCTTCTGGGCCTGCGCGCTGGCCGGCTGCGCGCTGGTGCTGCTGTTTGCCGCCTGGCAGGGCGGCGGCGCGCTGTCGGCGGGTGACGGCTGGCTGCTGCTGGCGGTGCTGAGCACCGGCATCGGCTACGTCGGCGGCGCCAAGGTCGCGGCCGATCTGCCGGCGCCGCAGGTGATCTGCTGGGTGCTGGTGCTGTCGCTGCCCTTCACCGTGCCGGCGGCGCTGTGGTTCTGGCCCGTGGCGCCGGCCAGCGCCGCGGCTTGGGGCGGATTCGCCTATGTCACCTTGTTCTCGATGTGGCTGGGCTTCTTTGCCTGGTACCGTGGCCTCACCCTGGGCGGCGTGGTGCGCGTGAGCCAGGTGCAGCTGCTGCAGCCCTTCCTGGCGCTGCTGTTCGCGGTGCCGGTGCTGGGCGAGCGGCTGGACCCGCTGACCCTGGTGTTCTCATTGGCGGTGATCGCCGTCGTCTTCATCGGCCGGCGCATGCCGGTGCGCACCGCGGCGCCGGCGCCGCGCGCCAAACCTGGAGAGAATCCCGCATGACCTGGCAGATGGCCCGCCGCGCCGAGCGGCTCAATCCCTCGACGATCCGCGAGATCCTCAAGATCACCGAACGCCCGGGCATCGTCTCGCTGGCCGGCGGGCTGCCGTCGGCGGATGGCTTCCCGGTGGCGGCCATGCGCGAGGCCACGGCGCGCGTGCTGCGCGACAGCCCGCGCGAGGCGCTGCAGTACGCCGCCAGCGAAGGCTACGCACCGCTGCGCGAATGGGTGGCCACAGAGCTGTCGGGCATGGGCCTGGAGGCCGACGCCGCGCACGTGCTCATCACCACCGGCTCGCAGCAGGGGCTGGACCTGGTGGGCAAGGTGCTGATCGACCCGGGCAGCCGGGTGGCGGTGGAGTCGCCCACCTACCTGGGCGCGCTGCAGGCCTTTGCGCCGTACGAGGCCGAGTTCACCGCCATCGAGGGCGACGACGAAGGCCCCGACCCCGACGCGCTGGGCGCGGCGCGCGGCGCGCGCTTCATGTACCTGCTGCCCAACTTCCAGAACCCCAGTGGCCGTTGCCTCACGGCCGCGCGGCGCCAGGCGCTGGCGGCCAAGGCGCTGGAGATCGGCCTGCCGGTGGTCGAGGACAACCCCTATGGCGAGCTGTGGTTCGACGCGCCACCGCCGCCGCCCATCGCCGCGCGCATGGGCGAATCGGCCGTGTACCTGGGCTCGTTCAGCAAGGTGCTGGCGCCGGGGTTGCGCCTGGGCTACGTGCTGGCGCCGCCGCTGCTGTACCCCAAGCTGCTGCAGGCCAAGCAGGCGGCCGACCTGCACACGCCCGGCTTCAACCAGCGCGTGGTGTACGAGGTCATCAAGGACGGCTTCCTGCGCCAGCACGTGCCCACGGTGCGCGCGCGCTACAAGCTGCACCGCGACGCCATGCGCGCCGCGCTGGAGCAGCACATGCCCGCCGGCTGCCGCTGGAACGTGCCCAGTGGCGGCATGTTCTTCTGGGTGGAGCTGCCGCCGCA
>JALHPY010000228.1 GCA_022842305.1 Rubrivivax sp. | reverse complement strand
GGGATGTTGATCTCGACCATCAGCGCCCACGAAACGATCTTCGAGCCCATCTGCGTGGGCGACACGCCCACCTGCACGTCGGGCCAGCGGTTGCGCAGCGTCAGCGCGCGCTGGCGCTCGGCGCCCAGCAGGCCGGCCTGCTCGGCCTGCAGCGCGGGGTTGGCGTCGCGTGCGCGCTGGGCCAGCGCCTGGGCGTCGAGCACGCCCAGATCGGGCAGCGGGCGCAGCGCCTGCGGCTCGGCCAGCGGCGCGGCGGCGTCGCGGTTGAGCAGCGCGTTCAGGCGCGCGCGCAGCATGCGCTTGTCCTGCTCCAGCGCGATCAGCTCGGCGCGCATCGCCGTCTGCTCCAGTTGCGCGCGGATGGCGTCCTGCTGCGCCACCAGGCCACCGGCGTAGCGCGCCTGGGCGATCTGCTCCAGCTGCGCCATCAAGTCCAGGATCTCGCGCGCCAGGCGTTCGTTGCCGGCCGCCAGGTAGTACTGGGCGTAGCTGGTCTTCAGCTTGGCGGCGATCTCGGCCCAGGCGGCGGCGCTGCGCGCCTGCGCCTGCTGCAGCTGGGCGCCGGCCACATCGCGCTGCAGGCCGCGCTTGCCCCAGGCCGGAAAGTTCTGCAGCAGCGTGTACTTGGTCTCGCCCACTTTCCAGGGCAGCGGCGAGGGGCGTTCGCCCAGGCCGCGCTCGTTCACGTCCATCATCTCGACGCGGAACATCGGGTCGGGCAGCGCGCCGGCCGGCTGCAAGCGCTCGGCGGCGGCGGCCGCCTCGTGGCGCATCGCGGCCAGTTCCGGGCTTTGCGCGCGGGCGTGTTCGAGCAGGCTGTCGACGTCGGCGCCGAGTTCGGCGGCTCGCACCTGCGGCAGGGACAAGGCCAGCAAGGCGGCCAGTGCGGCTGAACGCAGCCGCTGGGAATGAAACATGGGGTGCTCCCCTTGAACGCTCGATGGGGCCCTCACGGTGGAGGGCGGCGGCTATCGAGGGGCGCGACGGCGAAACGCCGGCGCGCCGGGGGCGCTAGAGCGTCAGGCGCAGAAAGGCGATGGCCACCGGCACGCGGGTGCGCGCCAGAGGCTGGCCGGGCCAGGTGGCCGCGGTGGGTGCGTGCAGCGCCTGCGGGGCCAGCAGCGACGTGGGCGGCGGCGCCAGCCAGACCACGCTGGCAGCAGCCGCCTGCTGCAGGCTGGACGCGCCCGAGGGCGTGCCGGTGGCTTCGGCGTCGCAGAAGCTCTCGCAGGCCAATTGCGCGGCATGCGAGAGCGCCAGTTCTTCGCCGACGTCAGCGGCCGGGCCAGCCTCATGCTCTGCCGGGTGCGCCGGGCAGGGAACGGCCGCTGCTGCTGCGTGCAACTGGTGCGCCACCACGCAGGCATGCGCCGCACCCAGCGACAGCACGCACAGCCACAGCGCCAGCATCAGGCGGGCCAGGCTGCGAAGCGGCTTGCGCGAGGTGAACATGGGGCAGGCTAGCCCGGGCGGCGGCGGTCAGTCACGGGCCAGAGCATAGCCGCAGCGCGCCGCCCCGCGCTTGACAGCCGTCAACCGCTGCCGGTTCGGGCTGCAGGCCCAAGACTCAAGGCCCGACCCGCAGAGTCCGATATGCTGAGGATGCGCAGCGCCCGGCGCTCGCCGTGGCGCACGCTGCGCCCTCCTGTAGTTCCCCACTTGCGCACCTCGTACCGCCCGTCACGCCCGCCGCTACCCTTTTCAGGGCGCCTGCTGCAAGGGCTTGCCCTGCTGCTGGCTTTGGTGGCCGCGCTGGCGCAGGCGCAGCCGGCGCCCACCCTGCGCGTGGGCCTGTACGAGAACCCGCCCAAGCTTTTCAGTGCCGCCGACGGCACGCCCAGCGGCATGCTGGTCGAGCTGCTGCGCGCCATCGCCGAGCGCGAGGGCTGGCAGCTGGCGTTCGTGCGCTGCGAATGGCTGGACTGCCTGCGGCAGCTCGAGTCCGGCGCCATCGACCTGATGCCCGACGTGGCCTACTCGGCCGAGCGCGACCTGCGTTTCGATTTTCACCGTGTCCCGGCGCTGTCCAGCTGGTCGCAGGTCTACCGCCGCCAGGACGTGACCCTGGGTTCCATCCTCGACCTCCAGGGCAAGCGCGTGGCCCTGCTCGAAGGGAGCATCCAGCAGCAGGCGCTGCAAGCCATGGTCAAGGACTTCGACATTTCGTTCGAGGTGGTCACGACGCCAACGGTGGACGCGGCCTTCGAGATGGCGGCCAGCGGGCAGGCCGACGCCGCGGCGGCCAGCTACCAATACGGCGGCTACAAGGCCGCCGGCTATCGGCTGGTCGAGACGCCCATCGTCTTCCTGCCTTCGCGCCTGTTCTATGCCGCCGCGGCAGGCCGCCAGGCCGCGGTGCTGGCGCGCATCGACGTGCACCTGCAGGCCTGGCAGAACGCGGCCGGCTCGCCCTACTTCGACATCGTCAGAAAGTGGGGCGGCGCCGAGCCACCGGTTCTGGTTCCGGGGCCCGTGCGCACGCTGCTGGCCGTGCTCGCCGGCCTGGGCCTGGCGCTGACGGCCGGCGTTCTGCTGCTGCGCCAGCAGGTGCGGGCCAAGACGCGCCAGTTGGTGAGCGTCAACCACCGGCTCGGCGCGACGCTGCACGCCATCCCCGACCTGATGTTCGAGGTCGACCTGGACGGCCGCATCCTGACGGTGCACGCGGCGCGTCCGGAGCAGTTGGCGGCGCCGGCCGAGTCGTTGCCAGGCCACAACCTGGCCGAGGTGCTGCCGCCCGCGGCCGCCGAGGTCTGCATGGCCGCGCTGCAAGAGGCCGAGCGCAGCGGCTTCTCATCCGGCCGGCAGTTCCTGCTGCCGCTGCAACCCGAGCCGCTGTGGTTTGAACTGTCGGTGGCGCGCAAGCCCGCCGACGCCGGCGGGCCGCCGCAGTTCGTGGCGCTCTCGCGCGACATCACGCCGCGCAAGCTGGCCGAGGCGCGCGCGCAGCGCCTGAGCCGCCTGTACCAGACGCTGAGCCACTGCAACCAGGCGGTGGCGCAGTGCACCGACCAGGCCGGGCTGCTGCAGCGCGTGTGCCACGACGCGGTGGTCTACGGCGGCCTGGGGCTGGCGTGGATCGGCGAGCTCGACGCGCAGGGGAAGTTGCAGCCGGTGGCCTGCCACGGCCAGGGCTCCAGCGGCCCGGACGGCCTGCCGCCAGACATCGATGCCACCGACGCCAGTGCCCACGAACCGGCGCAAACCGCCATGCGCGAGGACCGCCCGATGTGGTGCCAGGACTGCAGCGGGCAGGCGCGGCACGAGCCCTGGCAGGACCGGGCGCAAGCGCAGGGTTGGACCGGTGTGGCCGCGCTGCCGCTGCACCGTGGCGGCCGGGTCATGGGCGCGCTCACCCTGTGCGCGCGCGAACGCCCGGCCTTCGACGCCGACGCACAAGCCCTGCTGGTGCAGATGACCGCCGACATCGACGCCGGCCTCGAGCGTTTCAGCCAGGCCGCCGAACGCGAGCGCATGGCCGAAGCCATCGTGCTCAGCGAAGAGAAGTACCGCGAGATCACCGAGAACATCCGCGACGTGATCTGGACGCTGGACCCGCAGACCCTGCGCTTCCTGTATGTCAGCCCCTCGGTGCAGCGCCTGCGCGGCTACAGCGCCGAGGAGGTCATGGCCCAGCCCCTGGAAGCCGCGCTCACGGCCGCGAGCGCGGCGCAGATGCGCCGCGTGGTGGCCGCCAACGCGGCCGACTTCGAGGCCGGCCGGCGCAGCGCGCACGACGTCACCGTGCAGGAGCTGGAACAGCCCTGCAAGGACGGCGGGACCGTCTGGACCGAAGTCGTCAGCAGCCTGGTGCGCCACCCGCGCACCGGCCGCGTCGAGCTGCGCGGCGTGACGCGTGACATCTCCGAGCGCAAGAAGGCCGAGGCGCAGATCCGCCAGCTGGCGCTGTTCGACCAGCTCACCGGGCTGCCCAACCGCGCGCACCTGAAGGAGCGCTTCGAGTACGCGCTCAACCTGTCCACCCACCACGCGCAGCCGCTGGCCGTGGTCTTTCTGGACATCGACCACTTCAAGGACATCAACGATGGCCTGGGCCACGAGGTCGGCGACCTGTTGCTGGTGGAGGTGGCGCGGCGCCTGTCGGCGGGCATGCGCGCCAGCGACACGGTGTCGCGCCTGGGCGGCGACGAGTTCATCCTGGTGCTGCCGCAGACCGACGCCGAAGGCGCGACGCGCACCGCCGTGCGGCTGCTGCAGGCCATCGGCCAGCCGCTGCGCGTGGGCAGCCAGGAGCTGCGCATCTCGGCCTCGATCGGCATCGCCATGTACCCCGAGGACGGCGGCGACATGGACACGCTGTCGCAGCGCGCCGATGCCGCGATGTACCAGGTCAAGCGCGACAGCCGCAACGACTACCGCTTCTTCACCGCCGAGATGCAGCAGCGTTCGGCGCGCACGCTGGCGCTGTCCACGGCGCTGCACCAGGCGCTGGAGCAGGGCCAGTTCGCCCTGCACTACCAGCCGCAGGTGGCGCTGGACAGCGGCCGCATCATCGGCGCCGAGGCCTTGCTGCGCTGGCACCATCCGCAACTGGGCGCGGTGTCGCCGGCCGAGTTCATCCCCATCGCCGAGGCCAACGGCCTGATCCTGCCCATCGGCGAGTGGGTGCTGCGCCAGGCCCTGGCCCAGGCCCGCGCCTGGATCGACCAGGGGCTGCCGCCGCTGGTGGTATCGGTCAACGTGTCGGCGGCGCAGTTCCGCCAGGCGCAGCTGCCCGAGCTGGTGGGCCGCGCCGTGGCCGAGGCCGGCGTGCCGCCCGGCTGCCTGGGCCTGGAGCTGACCGAGGCCGTGGCCATGCACAACCCGCGCAACGCCGTCAAGGTGCTGGACGACCTGGCCGGCCGCGGGCTGCGCATCTCCATCGACGACTTCGGCACCGGTTACTCGTCGCTCAGCTACCTCAAGCGTTTCAAGGTGCACACCCTGAAGATCGATCAGTCCTTCGTCCAGGACCTGGGCGCCGACCCGGAGGACCAGCAGATCGTCATCGCCATCGTCAAGCTGGCGCACAGCCTGGGCCTGCGCACCATCGCCGAGGGCGTGGAGACCGCCCAGCAGCGCGATTTCCTGCGCGCCCAGGGCTGTGACGAGGTGCAGGGCTACCTGGTCAGCAGGCCGCTGCCCGCGGCGGCCTTCGAGGCCTTCGTGCGCCGCGCTGCGGCCGAAGTCCGGTAACGGAGGTTGCCGAAAGCGACCGCCGCCGCGCGTGCCCCCCGTCGGAGCGCGGCGCAGGGCACACAAAGCGTTGCACCCGCCCGGCCGGCGACCGGTGGGCCTGACCCTAGGATCGCTCGCGGCCCGGTCGGCTGCTTGCCAAGGAGTCAGGCTTGTCTTTCGTGATGATTGCCGCCCGCAAGGGCTCGCGTGTGCACACGCTGTCGGCGCGCCGCATCGCGGCCGCCGCGGCGCTGGCCGCGCTGACCCTGCTGGTGGCAGGCGGCTCGGCCGGCTACTGGATCGCGGCGCAGACCACACGCGGGGCCGAACCGCCCCTGGCGCAGGCCGTGGTGGACGCGCCGACGCAGCTGTTCACGCTGGAGCAGCTGGGCGCACTGTCGGGCCGGCTGTTCCGCCTGGAAAGCCAGGCCACGCAGCTGGGCCAGCGCATGGGCCTGCAGCCGGCGGACCAGGCCTCGGCGCCGCAACGCCGCGGCGCCGGCACGCGCCCGGCCGAAGAGCGCACGGCGCCGGG
>JALHPY010000227.1 GCA_022842305.1 Rubrivivax sp. | reverse complement strand
GCCGGCAGGGGCGCGGCCAGCGGCGGCGGTGGGGGGCGCGGGGTGGCGCGGGCCTCGGGCGGCGCCGGGTCGAACAGCGACAGCTGGGTCGGGTCGGGCTCGGCGTGCGCAGGCATCGGCCGATTCTAGGAGGCCGTCGGGCTTTGGGGCGTATTGGGCGGGCCCGGCAACATCCTAGGTTTCAGCGGGCGGGGGCGCGGCCTTCTCGCCGACGTAGGCCTCGGGGTCCAGGCGCCGCATCTCGGCCTCTATCCAGCGCTCGACCTCGCGCATCAGTTCGTCGGGCTGGCGGCCGACGCTGGGGATGGCCGGGCCGATGGAGACATCGATGACCCCCGGCCGCAGCAGGAAGCTCTTGCGCGGCCAGCACTTGGCCGAGCTGGCGGCCACCGGCACGATGGGCACACCGGCGCCGATGGCCAGACGCGAGGCGCCGCCCTTGTAGCTGCCCTGGCTGCCGCGCGGCGTGCGCGTGCCTTCGGGAAACATGATGACCCAGATGCCTTGCGCGAACAGCCCCTTGCCCTGCGCTGCCACCTTGGCCCAGGCCTCGGCACGTTTGCTGCGGTCGATGTGGATCATGTCCAGCCGGCCCATGGCCCAGCCGAAGAAGGGGATGTAGAGCAGTTCGCGCTTGAACACATAGGCCAGCGGGTGCGGCATCAGCCCGGGCAGGGCAAAGGTCTCCCAGGTGCTCTGGTGCTTGGCCGCCAGCACCACGGCCGCGTTCTCCTGCTCCGCGGTGGGCAGGTTTTCCATGCCGCGCACGCGGTAGTCGACGCCGCAGATCACGCGCGCGCCGGCCACCGCCAGGCGCAGCCAGTACATGGTGGGCCAGTACAGGCGCTTGCCGCGCACGAAGATCGACAGGATCAGCGCCCCGCTGGCCCACGGCACCACGGTGACGGCCAGCCACAGCACGAACAGCGCCGAGCGCAGCGCCCACCAGGACTTCTGCAGCGCGGACATCAGCCCAGGCTCCCGGCGCTGGAATCGGCGTTGTCTTCGCGCTGCAGCAGGAAGTCGACGAACGCGCCCAGGTCGGAGTGCAGACGCGCGCCAGGCACCTGGCCCAGCATCTGCCGCACCTGCTCGTCGCCGGCTGCAGCGGCCCGGCCCGACAGCACCAGGTGCGGCTCGCAACCCGAGGCCTGCGCGGCCAGCAGGTCGCGCAGCGTGTCGCAGACCATGGGCACCTGGGCCAGGTCCAGACCATAGCGGCGCGCGATGTCCAGCATCATGCCCGGCTTGGGCTTGCGGCAGTCGCAGTCGTCTTCGGGCGTGTGCGGGCAGAAGAACACGGCGTCCAGCCGCCCGCCCTGAACCAGGAGCAGCTGGTTCATGCGCGCGTGCACGGCGTTGACCACCGCCATGTCGATCATGCCGCGGCCGATGCCGGCCTGGTTGGTGGCCACCACCGTGTGCCAGCCGGCGTGGTTGAGGCGCGCCACGGACTCCAGCGCGCCGGGGATGGGCACCCATTCCGCGGGGTCGATGACATGGCCCTCGCGGTACTCGTTGAGGATGCCGTCGCGGCCCAGGATGACCAGCTTGGTGGCGTGCAGGGAGGGCTTCATGGGTTCATGACCTCAGGCCGCCAGGCGCGACAGGTCGGCCACGCGGTTCATGGCGCGGTGCAGTTGTGCCAGCAGCGCCAGGCGGTTGCGGCGCAGCGCGGGGTCTTCGGCATTCACCATCACGGCGTCGAAGAAGGCGTCCACCGGCGCCTTGAGCGCGGCCAGCGCCTGCAGGCTGGCGCTGTAGTCACCGGCGGCAAAGGCAGCGTCGGCCGGCGGCGCCACCGCGGCCAGCGCCGCGGCCAGCGCCTGCTCGGCCGGTTCGCGCAGCAGCGCGGCATCCACGGCCGCGGGCACCTCGCCCTCGGCCTTCTTCAGGATGTTGGCCACGCGCTTGTTGGCCGATGCCAGCGCCGGCGCCTCGGGCAGCGCGGCAAAGGTGCGCACCGCCGCCAGCTGGCGCGGCACCCGGTCGAAGGCCGTCGGCTGGTTGGACAGCACGGCCTCGACCTCGGCCGCGCTGTAGCCCTGCTCGCGCAGCGCGCCGCCGAAGCGGTCGAGCAGGAAGCGCAGCAGTTCGGCCTGGTTGGGCGCCAGCAGGCCCGCCGGGAAGGCCGCGTAGGCCGCATCGATGAGCGCGGGCACCGGCAGCGCCAGGGCGCGCTCCACCAGCATGCGGATCACGCCCAGCGCATGCCGGCGCAGCGCGAACGGGTCCTTGTCGCCGGTGGGCAGCTGGCCGATGCCGAACAGCCCGGCCAGGGTCTCCAGCTTGTCGGCCAGGGCCGCCACCAGGCCCGCTTCGCCGCGGGGCAGCGCGTCGCCGGCAAAGCGCGGCTTGTAGTGGTCTTCCACCGCCAGCGCCACGGCCTCGGGCTCACCATCGTGGCGCGCGTAATAGCCGCCCATGATGCCCTGCAGCTCGGGGAACTCGCCCACCATGTCGGTCAGCAGATCGGCCTTGGCCAGCAGCGCGGCGCGGTCCGCCTGCGCCGCCAGTTCTGCCCCGCCCAGCCGTGCCGCGATGGCCGCGGCGATGGCGCGCACGCGTGTCACGCGCTCGCCCTGCGTGCCCAGCTTGCCGTGGTAGACCACCTTGTCCAGCCCCGCCACGCGCGCCGCCAGCGTCTTCTTGCGGTCCTGGTCGAAGAAGAACTTGGCGTCGGCCAGGCGCGGCCGCACCACGCGTTCGTTGCCCTGGATCACCCGCGCCGGGTCGGCCGGGCTGATGTTGCTGACGACCAGGAAGCGCTCGGTCAGCCGGCCCGCCGCGTCGAGCAGCGGGAAGTACTTCTGGTTGGCCTTCATCGTGAGGATCAGGCACTCTTGCGGCACCGCCAGGAACTCGGGCTCGAAGCGGCACAGCAGCACGTTGGGGCGCTCGACCAGCGCCGTCACCTCGTCCAGCAAGGCTTCGTCGTCGATGGCCTTCAGGCCCTCGCGCGCGGCGGCGGCCGTCAGCTGGCGCAGCAACTCGGCGCGGCGCGCCTCGAAGCCGGCGATCACCGCGCCTTCTTCGCGCAGCTGCTCGGCGTAGCTGTCGGCGTCGCGCAGGCTGATGGCGGGCGTGGCCGCCTCGAAGCGGTGGCCGCGCGTCACGCGGCCGGCCTGCAGGCCCAGGGCGCTGACCGGCACCACGGCCGTGCCGCGCAGCGCCACCAGGCCGTGCGCCGGGCGCACGAAGTTGACGCTGCTCCAGCCGTCGGCCAGCTGGTACTGCATGACCTTGGGGATGGGCAGCCGGGCGATGGCCTCGGCCAGCGCCTTCTGCAGGCCCTCGGCCAGGGTCACGCCATTGGCCGTGCTGTCCAGGAACAGCGCCTCGGCCTTGCCGTCGGGGGCGCGGCGCAGCCGCGGCACCGCGCTGGCATCGAAGCCCAGCGCCGACAGCTTCTTCAGCAGCGCCGGCGTGGGCTGGCCATGGGCGTCCAGCGCCACGGCCACGGGCATCAGCTTGAACACCTGGGCGCGGTCCGCGGCGCGCGCGGCCACGTCGGTGAGGTGCAGGGCCAGGCGGCGCGGCGAGGCGTAGGCGGTGGCCACGGCACCGGCACCGGCCAGGCCCTGGGCCTTCAGGCCGTCGGCCAGCAGCGTGGCAAAGGCCTCGCCCAGCTTCTTCAGCGCCTTGGGCGGCAGTTCCTCGACGAACAGCTCGACGAGCAGGTTCTTCGTATCGCTCATGGCTTCAGGCTGCCTTCTTGGCGATCTGCGCCAGCACGTCGTCGGCCCAGGCGCGCGGGGCCATGGGGAAGCCCAGGCGGGCGCGGCTGTCCAGGTAGCTCTGCGCCACGCTGCGTGCCAGGTTGCGGATGCGGCCGATGTAGGCGGCGCGCTCGGTCACGCTGATGGCGCCGCGCGCGTCCAGCAGGTTGAAGGTGTGCGCCGCCTTGAGCACCTGCTCGTAGGCCGGCAGCGCCAGTTGCTGTTCCATCAGGTACTTGGCCTGCTTTTCGTGCGCGCCGAAGGCGCCGAGCAGGAAGGCTACGTCGCTGTGCTCGAAGTTGTAGGTGCTCTGCTCGACCTCGTTCTGGTGGTAGACGTCCCTGTATTTCAGGCCCTCGGTCCAGGTCAGATCAAAGACGTTCTCGACGCCCTGCAGGTACATCGCCAGCCGTTCCAGGCCGTAGGTGATCTCGCCGGTGATGGGCTTGCAGTCGATGCCGCCCACCTGCTGGAAGTAGGTGAACTGCGTCACCTCCATGCCGTTGAGCCAGACCTCCCAGCCCAGGCCCCAGGCGCCCAGGGTGGGGTTCTCCCAGTCGTCCTCGACAAAGCGCACGTCGTTGCTCTTGAGGTCGAAGCCCAGGGCCTCCAGGCTGCCCAGGTAGAGCTCCAGGATGTCGGCCGGCGCCGGCTTGAGCACCACCTGGTACTGGTAGTAGTGCTGCAGCCGGTTCGGGTTGTTGCCGTAGCGGCCGTCCTTGGGGCGGCGGCTGGGCTGCACGTAGGCCGCCTTCCAGGGTTCGGGGCCCAGGGCGCGCAGGAAGGTGGCGGTGTGGCTGGTGCCGGCGCCCACTTCCATGTCGTAGGGCTGCAGCAGCGCGCAGCCCTGTTGATCCCAGTAGGTCTGCAGCGTGAGGATGATCTGCTGGAAAGTCAGCATGGAGGGGTGTGGGGCATGGCTCGGCAGGGGCCCGAGTTTACGGGCGGCGACGGGCAGAAATGGCCAGCACCAGCACCAGCGCTCCGGCAAACAACGGCCACAGCCCGGCGCGCGCGCACAGCCAGGCGTAAGGCGTGACGCCTTCGCGGCCCTGGGCACTGCCCAGCAGCACGCCGCGCGTGTGCGGCGCCAGATGTGCCGACACCACGCCGTCGGGGCCGATGATGGCCGTGGCCCCGGTGTTGGTGGCGCGCAGCATGGTGCGCTGGAACTCCAGAGCGCGCAGGCGCGAGATGTGCAGGTGCTGGTCGATGGCGATGGTGTTGCCGAACCAGCCGATGTTGCTGAGGTTGGCAAACAGCGTGGGCGCCGTGGCGGCATCGGCGAAGCGGCGCGCCAGTTCCTCGCCGAACAGGTCTTCGTAGCAGATGTTGGGGGCCACGCGCTGCGCACCCACGGCAAACGAGGGTGGCCGCGCCACACCGCGCGTGAAATCGCCCAGCGGGATGTTCATCAGCTCGGTGAACCAGCGAAAGCCGGTGGGGATGAATTCGCCGAAGGGCACCAGGTGCGACTTGTCGTAGCGGTAGGGCGTGCCGGCCGTCAGCGCCGACAACCCGGCCACCGAGTTGCTGTAGCCCTGCTCGTAGTCACCCAGCGGCAGGCCCACCAGCGCGGCCCGGCCGGGGGCGGCGAAATGCGCGCGCAGCGCCTGCCAGTAGCCCGGCGCCAGCTCTTCCAGCTGGTCGGGCAGTAGCGGCACGGCGGTCTCGGGCGCCACCACCAGATCGGCCTGCGCCTGTGTCAGCTCGCGCGCCAGCCAGGCCAGCGTTTCGGGCATGCGCTCGGCGGCGAATTTCTCGTCCTGGCTGATGTAGGTCTGCAGCAGCGCCACCCGCAGCTCGCCCGCCGGCCGGGTGAACTCCGTCGGTCCGGCCAGCGCAGCCGCGCCCAGCGCAAAGGCCAGACCCGCCGGCAGGCGCCAGGCGCGGCCGCGGCTGGACCAGGCGCGCGCCAGCGCCGCCGCGCCCAGCGCCAGCAGCGCGCCCATGCCGTACACGCCCACCCAGGGCGCCAGCACGGCCAGCGGCGCGTCCA
>JALHPY010000226.1 GCA_022842305.1 Rubrivivax sp. | reverse complement strand
GGCCGCGCCGCAGGTGCCCGGCGCGCGGCCGTGCTGGCCTGGCGTATGGCCTGGCCGGCCAGCGCGCTGGGCGCGGTGGCCTGGTGGCCCTGCAGGCGGAATCCCGACAGCGTCTCGGACAGTTGCCGCGACTGCTCTTTCAGGGATTCGGCGGCGGCGGCGCTTTCTTCCACCAGCGCCGCGTTCTGCTGCGTCATCTGGTCGAGCTGGGCCACGGCGGCATTGACCGAGCCGATGCCCGAGCTCTGCTCGGCCGCGGCGGCGCTGATCTCGCCGATGATGTCCGAGACGCGCTGCACGCTGGCCACGATCTCGCCCATGGTGTTGCCCGCGTCCTGCACCAGGCGCGTGCCCGACTCGACCTTCTCGACGCTGGCGCCGATCAGGCTCTTGATCTCGCGCGCCGCCTCGGCGCTGCGCTGCGCCAGGCTGCGCACCTCGCTGGCCACCACGGCGAAGCCGCGGCCCTGCTCGCCGGCGCGTGCCGCTTCGACCGCGGCGTTGAGCGCCAGGATGTTGGTCTGGAAGGCGATGCCGTCGATGGTGCCGATGATGTCGGCGATGCGCCTGGAACTGGTGTTGATCTCGTCCATGGTCGAGACCACCTGCGCCACCACGCTGCCCCCGCGCGCGGCCACCTCGCTGGCCGAGCTGGCCAGCTGGTTGGCGGTGCGCGCCGACTCGGCCGTCTGGTTGACGGTGCCGGTGAGCTGGGCCATGGAACTGGCGGCCTGCTGCAGGTTGGTGGCGGTCTGTTCGGTGCGCGTGCTCAGGTCGGCATTGCCCTGGGCGATCTCCTGCGCCGCCAGCGACACGCCGTCGGCGCCGCCGCGGATGCTGCCCACCGACTGGCGCAGCGAGTCCTGCAGCCGGCCCAGTGCGCGCAGCCCGACATCGGCGTCGGCCGCGGCGCCAGCGCGGGCGATGTCGCGCGTCAGGTCGCCCGCGGCGATGCGCTCGGCGTGCTCGCCGAAGGCCGCGGCCGAGCGCCGCTGTCGCAACTCGGCCCCGATCACGCCCCAGACAGCCAGGGCCGTGGCCAGCAGGCCGGCCGGCATGGCCCAGGCGGCCGACCAGCCCAGGGCGATGCCGCCGACGGCTGCCCCCTGGGCGATGAACAGCAGGGCCAGGATCAGCGCCAGGCGCGTCGAAACGGACGTCAAGGAGAACATGTTGCGGAAGCTCCGGCTTGGGGGTCTTTGGGGTCCGGGGGTGATCGTCAGGCGGGATCGAGGGCGCGAATCGCATCGCCCGGGGCGCTGCCATCGAGCTTGAAGTTGCCGACCAGGCCCGACAAGCGGGTGGCCTGTTCCTTCAGCGATTCGGCCGCGGCGGCGGTCTGTTCCACCAGCGCGGCGTTCTGTTGCGTGATGTGGTCGAGGTTGCTGACCGATCCGCTGATCTGGCCGATGCCCGTGTCCTCTTGATCGGCCGCGGCGCTGACCTCGCCGATGATGTCGGAGACGCGGTGCACGCTGGCCACGATCTCGTCCATGGTGCGGCCGGCGTCGCCGACCAGGCGCGTGCCGGCCTCGACGCGTTCGACGCTGGCGCCGATCAGGCTCTTGATCTCGCGCGCCGCCTCGGCGCTGCGCTGCGCCAGGCTGCGCACCTCGCTGGCCACCACGGCGAAGCCGCGGCCTTGTTCGCCGGCGCGCGCCGCCTCGACCGCGGCATTCAGCGCCAGGATGTTGGTCTGGAAGGCGATGCCGTCGATGGTGCCGATGATGTCGCCGATGCGTTTGGAGCTGGCGTTGATCTGCTCCATCGTGGCCACCACCTGCGTCACCACCTGGCCGCCGCGCTGCGCCACCGCGGCCGCCGATTGCGCCAGCTGGCTGGCCTGACGCGCCGACTCGGCGCTGTGGCGCACCGTGCCCGAGAGCTGCGTCATCGAGCTGGCCGTGGACTGCAGCGCGCTCGAGGTCTGCTCGGTACGCTGGCTCAGGTTGGCATTGCCACTGGCCACCTCGGCGCTGGCCACCTCGATGCTGGCCGAGGACTGGCGCACGTCGCCCACCAGATGGCGCAGACTGCTCTGCATCTTGTCCAGCGCGGCCAGCAGCGCGCTCACCTCGTCACGGCCCTCCACGCGTATGGGCAGCGCCAGGTTGCCACCGGCGATGGCCTGCGCCAGCTTCACCGTGTAGCCGATGGGGCTGGTGATCGAATGCGAGTTGGCCAGGGTCAGCGGCACCAGGGTGACCATCACCAGTGCCACGGTGCCCACGAAGGTCATCAGCACCAGCCGGATCGAGTCGTCGAACTGCTGGCGCGTGGCGGCCGATTCGCGGTCCATGGCCTGGCCGATGGCCTGGACCTGCTTCTCGGCTTCGGACACTTCTTCCTTGGCGCGCGCTAGCAGGCGGTCGGCCACGCGGGCGTTGTCGTAGTTGCCGGCCACGATGTTCTTGAGCACCGGGTCCGAGCGCTGGGCGTAGGCGTCGACGTGCGCCTGCGCCTTGCGCACGATGGCGTTGTCTTCATCTTCCTCGCCAGCGAGCAGCACGCTGAGCGCCTGGCGTGAGGCCTGGATCTCGGCCGTCCAGGCAGTGTGCAGCTGCGTGGCCACGGCGCTGTTGTCGTAGTCGATGACCATCTGCTTCTCGAGCAGGCGCACCTGCGCCAGATGCTGGCGCACCTGGCCCAGGCTCTCGATCTCGTGCACCGAATGCGTCATGAACTGCTCGTTCAGCGCCTTCAGCCGGGCGCCGCCCACCATGCCCACGGCGCCGATCACGGCGAACATGCTCAGCAGCACGGCAATGGTGCACAGCATGCGGGTGCGGATCGAATAGCGTCGGAGCAGCGCCTGGATGCCGTTCATCGTTGAATCCTCGGGGTGCCAATGCTGCTGCTGGAGCTCTTTGCGCCAGCCTCGGTCCGGACCGGCGGCGGGCGTTCACTCATGCAGGCGGAACGCCGACATGCGTTCGGACAGGCGCACGGCCTCGGACTTGAGGCTCTCGGCCGCGGCGGCCGACTGTTCCACCAGCGCGGCGTTCTGCTGCGTCGCCTGGTCGAGCCGGCTGACCGCGGTGTTGACGGTGCCGATGCCGCTGCTCTGCTCGGCCGCGGCGGCACTGATCTGGCCGATGATGTCGGACACGCGCTGCACGCTGGCGACGATCTCGCCCATGGTGCTGCCCGCGTCGGCCACCAGCTTGGAGCCCGATTCGACCTTGTCGACGCTGGCGCCGATCAGCGCCTTGATCTCGCGCGCGGCCTGGGCCGAACGCTGGGCCAGCGAGCGCACCTCGCTGGCCACCACGGCGAAGCCGCGGCCGTCCTCGCCCGCACGTGCCGCCTCGACCGCGGCATTCAGCGCCAGGATGTTGGTCTGGAACGCGATGTCGTCGATGACGCCGATGATGTCGCCGATCTTCTTGCTGCTGGTGTTGATCTCCTGCATGGTGTGCACCACCTGCGAGACGACCTCGCCGCCGCGCTGTGCCACCTCGCTGGCCGAACTGGCCAGCTGGTTGGCGGTGCGTGCCGATTGGGCGGTGTGCGTCACGGTGCCGGTGAGCTGCACCAGCGAGCTGGCGGTCTGCTGCAGGCTGCTGGCAGTGGTTTCGGTGCGCTCGCTCAGGTCGGCGTTGCCGCGCGCGATCTCCTGGCTGGCGGTGCCCACCGAGGCGATGCCGACGCGCACCTCCGACACCAGGCTGGACAGGTGCTGCTGCATGTCGTGCAGGGCGCGCAGCAGATCGGTCGTTTCATCGTTGCCGCTGCAGTGGATGCGCATCGTCAGGTCGCCCGCGGCCACGCTGCGCGCGACCTCCAGCGCCTTGACCAGCGGGCTGGTGATCGAGCGCGAGATCGTCCAGGCCAGCGCCACGCACAGCGCCAGTGCCAGTACGCACAGGGCGGCCAGGTAGAGGCGGCCCGAGGCCACGTCGGCAGCGATGCGCGCACCGGCCGCGTCGATCGACTTCTGCTGCAGATCCAGAAAGGCCTGCACGCTGGCCAGGTAGATGGTGGCCGACTGCGCAAACTCGTTGGCGAAGATGCGGTCGGCTTCTTCCAGGTTGCCGGCCTTCTTGGCTTCCAGCACCTTCAGCCGCGCGCCCAGGAAGGCCTTGCGCAGCTCGGCCGAGCGGGCGAGCATTGCAGTCTCTTCGGCGTCGGCCAGCTTGCCCAGGGTTTCGACGAGGTGGTTGGTGCGCGCCGTGGTGACCTTGATTTCCTCGGCGAACACGGCCTCCAGCGATAGGTCGCTGCTCTTGGCGATCGCGGTGGTGCGCTTGACACCGGCGGTGATGTTGCGGAACCACTCGCTGGCGGCGCGCTCCTTGACCAGCGGGTCGCGCATCATGCTGGCGGCGTCATCGGCCACGCGGTTCAGGTTCCACACCGCGACCCCACTGATGACGGCCATCAAGGCCACGGTAAGGGCGAAGGCGAGGGCCAGACGGGCCCCGATACGAAGTCGACTGAAGTTCATTCGATGCCCCTGCAGGGTTTAGTGGCGCGAGCGGCGCACGAGGGAGCCGACGTCCAGGATGAGGGCCACGCGTCCGTCGCCCATGATCGTGGCGCCCGAGACGTCCTCGACCTTGCGGTAGTTGCTCTCGAGGTTCTTGACCACCACCTGCTGCTGGCCCAGCAGTTCGTCCACCAGCAGCGCGACGCGGCCGCCTTCGGCCTCGACCACCACCATGATGTTGCTGACGCGTTCGAAGTCGAAGCGCGGCACGTTGAAGATGCTCTCGAGGTCGACCACCGGCATGTACTCGTCGCGCACTTCGACCACGCGGCCGGTGCCGCCGATGGTGCGCACCATGCCGTCGCGCACCTGGAAGGACTCGACCACGCTGGACAGCGGCAGGATGTAGCACTCGTCGCCCACGCCCACGCTCATGCCGTCCATGATGGCCAGTGTCAGCGGCAGGCGCACGCGCACCGTCATGCCGTAGCCCTCGGCCGAATCGATCTCGACCGTGCCGCCCAGGGCGGTGATGTTCTTCTTGACCACGTCCATGCCGACGCCGCGGCCGGAGACGTCGGTCACGACCTCGGCGGTGCTGAAGCCGGGTGCCAGGATCAGCCCGTAGACCTCTTGGTCGGTCATGCTGTCGGACACGTCCATCGCGCGCTCGCGCGCCTTGGCCAGCAGCTTGGCGCGGTTCAGGCCCTTGCCGTCGTCGCGCACCTCGATCACGATGCTGCCGCCCTGGTGGCTGGCGATCAGCGTGATGGTGCCGCTCTCGGGCTTGCCCTTGGCCAGGCGCTCGGCCGGCAGCTCGATGCCGTGGTCGCAGCTGTTGCGCACCAGGTGCGTCAGCGGGTCGGTGATCTTCTCGACCAGGCCCTTGTCCAGCTCGGTGGCCTCGCCCACCTGCACCAGTTCGACCTTCTTGCCCAGCTTGCCGGCCAGGTCGCGCATCATGCGCGGGAAGCGGTTGAAGACCAGCGACATGGGGATCATGCGGATGCCCATCACGGCTTCCTGCAGGTCGCGCGTGTTGCGTTCCAGATCGGCCAGGCCCGAGGCCATCTGCTGGTGCAGCGCGGCGTCCACGCCCTTGCTGTTCTGCGCCAGCATGGCTTGGGTGATGACGAGCTCGCCCACCAGGTTGATGAGCTGGTCGACCTTCTCGACCGAGACGCGCAGCGTGCTCGATTCGGGCGCGGCCGCGCCCTTGGGTTCGACCCTGGGCGCGACCAGCGGCCGCGGACCGGCGGCCGTGGGCTCGGCCGCGGCCTGCACGGCAGCTG
>JALHPY010000225.1 GCA_022842305.1 Rubrivivax sp. | reverse complement strand
GCCGCCGTGCTGGTGCCGCTGGTGCAGCGCGCCGACGGCCTGCACGTGCTGCTGACGCGGCGCACCGACCACCTGCGCGACCACGCCGGGCAGATCAGCTTCCCCGGCGGGCGCAGCGAACCCGAGGACGGCGGCCCCGCAGCCACCGCGCTGCGCGAGGCCGAAGAAGAAGTCGGCCTGCGCTCGTCGCACATCCAGGTGATAGGCCAGATGCCCGCCTACACCACCATCACGCGCTTCGTCGTCACGCCCGTGGTGGCCCTGGTGCAGCCACCGTTCGAGCTGCAACTGGACAGCTTCGAGGTGGCCGAGGCCTTCGAGGTGCCGCTGCCCTACCTGATGAACCCGGCCAACCACTGGCGCCACCTGTTCAGCTTCGACGGCGGACAGCGCCAGTTCCTGTCCATGCCCTGGCAGGGGCCGGGCGCCGACGGCGTGGTGCGCGAGTACTTCATCTGGGGCGCCACCGCGGCCATGCTGCGCAACCTCTACCACTTCCTCGCGCGCTGAAGGGCCGTGCCGGGCAGGGCCGCGCTCACCCCTAGCGGCAGGCTGGCGGTTCGCCTCTATCATCGACTCCGATGAGCTTCTTCGCCGTCCTGTTTGCGCTGCTGGTCGAGCAGCTCAAGCCCCTGCCGCGCGACAACTGGTTCCACGAGGCGCTCAAGTCCTGGGTGCGCTGGACCGGGCGCAACTTCGACGCCGGTGAGCGCCACCACGCCTGGGTGGTGTGGGGCGTCTCGACCCTGCTGCCGGCGGTGCTGGCCGCGGCCGTGTACCTGCTGATCGTGCGCTACAGCCTGTTGCTGGCCCTGGCATTCGATGTGGCGCTGCTGTACCTCACGCTGGGCTTTCGCCAGTTCAGCCACTACTACACCGACATCCGCGACGCACTCGACCGCGCCGACGAGGACGAGGCGCGCCGCCTGCTGGCCGAGTGGCGCCACCTGGACGCCAGCGAACTGCCGCGCACCGAGGTGCTGCGCCACGTGATCGAGCATTCGCTGCTGGCGGCGCACCGCCATGTGTTCGGCGTGTTCTTCTGGTTCGTGGTGCTGTCCGCCGTGGGCCTAGGGCCGATGGGCGCGGTGCTGTACCGCATGGCCGAGTTCCTGAGCCGCTACTGGGGCTACCGCCAGCGCGCGCTGGACGCGCCGGCCAACGACTCGCTGCTGGCGCTGTCGCGCAAGCTGTTCGCGCTGATCGACCATGTGCCGGCGCGGCTCACAGCCTTCGGTTTTGCCGTGGTCGGAAACTTCGAGGAGGCCGTGGCCGGCTGGCGCCGCGACGCCGGCCTGTGGCTGCACCCCAACGAAGGCATCATCCTGGCCGCCGCGGCCGGCGCCGTGGGCGTGCAACTGGGCGGCGCGGCCGCGCCCAGCGTCACGCCCGACCGTTCCAAGTCCTTCAGCGCCGGTGGCGAGTCCGACATGGCACAGGCCCAGGGCTCCACGCCCGGTGCGCCGGCCCAGGCCGGTCACCTGCAAAGCGCGGTCGGCCTGGTATGGCGCTCGGTCGTGCTGTGGATGCTGCTGGTGGCCCTGCTGACGCTGGCCAACGTGCTGGGCTGAGAGCAGGGCTGCGCTTGGGCCGCGCCCCTTGTCAGCGTCTCTACCAGCGCTTTTCCGACAACTCTTCGTACAGCGATTCGTAGATGCGCTGCCGGCTGGGCGTGATGGCGCCGCGGGCGATGGCGTCGCGCACGCCGCAGCCGGGCTCGTGGCGGTGGCTGCAGTTGTGGAAGCGGCAGTTGCCCAGCGCCGCGGCGTAGTCGGGCATCAGCGTGGCCAGCTGCTCGGGTGCGATCTGGCGCAGGCCGAATTCCTGGAAGCCGGGTGAGTCGATCAGCGCCGCCTGGCGCGTCTCGTCCAGCCAGTACCAGCTGGTGGTGGTGGTGGTGTGGCGCCCGGCGCCCAGGGCCTGCGAGATCTCGCCCACCTGGGCCGCGGCGCGCGGCACCAGCAGGTTGATCAGCGTGCTCTTGCCCATGCCGCTGGGCCCCAGCACCAGGGTCACGCGGCCGGCCAGCTGTTGCGCCAGGCGTGCGGCGGACGCCACCGGGTCGGTCTTGAGCGCCAGCTCGATCACCGTCACGCCCATGCCCACATAGGGCACCAGACGCTCGCGGGCGGCGGCGGCCGAGGGCAGGTCGGTCTTGTTCAGGCCGATCAGCGCCGGGATGCCGGCAGCCTGCGCCGCGATCAACGAACGCGTGAGCTGCGATTCGCTGAATACCGGCTCGCCCGCCACCAGCACCAGCAACTGGTCGAGGTTGGCGGCAAAGGACTTGGTGCGCCACTCGTCCTGGCGAAACAGCAGGTTGCGGCGCTCTTCCAGGTGTTCGATGACGCCGCCGTCACCGGTGGCCAGCCAGCGCACGCGGTCGCCGACGACGATGTCGCCGTCCTTGCGCCGGCCCTTGCCGCGCGGGTGGCACATCAGCCGCTCGCCCTCGGGGGTTTCGACCACCACGTGGCGGCCGTGCGCGGCCACCACCAGGGCCAGGTCCAGCGTGGGTGCCCGTTCTCGCTCGGGCGGGGCGCGCAGCGTCAAGGCAGCAGCGCGTCGATGCGGGCCGCGCAGATGAAATCGTTGATCGACAAGCCGCCCACCGAATGGGTGTTGAAGCGCACCGTGCAGTGCGCGTAGCCCAGCTGCAGTTCGGGGTGGTGGTCCTGCGTGTGTGCCACCCAGGCCAGCGCGTTGACGAAGGCCATGGTGCGGTGGAAGTCGGTGAAGCCGTAGCGCTTCTGGATCGCGCCGTCGATCAGTGCCCAGCCGGGTGCCTGCGCCAGATGGACGGTGATCTCGGCCGGGGTCATGGCGGCGTGGCCTTCCAGCGGTTGGCACTGGCGCTGGGCGAGATCGTTCATGGCGCGGGGGCGGGCTCGAGTGCCGGCACGACCGGCGGGGGCAGGGCCGCCAGGCGCTCGGATGCCGGCGGGTGCGAATAGTAGAAGCGCACGTACAGCGGGTCGGGCGTGAGCGTGGCTGCGTTGTCCTCGTGCAGCTTGAGCAGAGCGCCCGCGAGGTCGCTGCCGCTGGCCTGCTGGCAGGCGTAGGCGTCGGCTTCGAACTCCTGGCGCCGCGACAACTGCGCCATCAGCGGTGCGATGAAGTAGCTGAACACCGGCAGCGCCAGCATGAACAGCAGCAGCGCCAGGGCGTCGTTGGGGGCCGCCAGGTCGGGCTGCACGCCCAGGCCGGTGTAGAAGGCGGCGTTGCCCGCCAACCAGCCCAGCACCGCCAGGCCGACCAGGCTGAGCGCGAAGATGCCGACCATGCGCTTGAGCACATGGCGATGCCGGAAGTGCCCCAGCTCGTGCGCCAGTACCGCCTCGACCTCGGCCGGCGACAGGCGCTGCAGCAGGGTGTCGAAGAAGACCACGCGCTTGGCCGATCCCAGACCGGTGAAGTAGGCGTTGGCGTGGGCCGAGCGCCGGCTGCCGTCCATCACGAACAGGCCCTTGGCGGCGAAGCCGCAGCGCTGCATCAGCGCCTGAACGCGTGCCTTGAGGGTTTCGTCGGCCAGCGGCTCGAACTTGTTGAACAGCGGCGCGATCACCGTGGGATACAGCAGCAGCAGCACCAGGTTGAAGCCGACCCAGGCGAACCAGGCCCACAGCCACCACAGCCCGCCCGAGGCGGCCATGATCCACAGCATGAGTGCGGCCAGCGGCAGGCCGATGAGTGCGCCCACGGCCGCGCCCTTGAGCAGGTCCAGCACCCACAGTTTGAGCGTCATGCGGTTGAAGCCGAAGCGCTGCTCGATGCGGAAGGCGCCGTACCAGTCCAGCGGCAGCTCGAGCAGCGCGCCGATCAGCACGAAGCCAGCCACCAGCGCCAGCTGGTAGGCCATGGCACCCCACTGCGCAAGCAAGGCGTCGAGCAGCATGCCGTTGAGCGCGTCCAGCCCACCCAGCAGCGTCCAGCCCAGCAGCACGGCCGCACCCAGGGCCGCGCCCAGCAAGCCGAAGCGGGCGTGTGCCAGGGTGTAGTCGGCGGCCTTCTGATGCACCTCGAGCGTGACCTTGCCGGCGAAAGCCGGCGGAACCTGCTGGCGGTGCGCTGCCACATGGCGCATCTGCCGGGATGCCAGCCACAGCCGGGTGACGAACGACAGCACCAGGGCGGTGACGAAGGCGGCGGTGAACAGGGAACTCTGCATGAATGTCAAGTGTAGGCTTCGAGGAGAATGACCAGTCCTCCAACAGGCATTGCACGATGACCCCCACCGAACTGGCTTGCGGCGATCAGAACCTGATCTGGATCGATCTCGAGATGTCCGGCCTGCTGCCCGACAGCGACCGCATCATCGAGGTGGCCGTGGTCGTCACCGACCCGCTGCTGCAGGTGCGCGTCGAAGGCCCGGTGTTCGCCATCCATCAAAGCGACGCCGTGCTCGACGGCATGGACGCCTGGAACACGGGCACGCATGGCCGCAGCGGGCTCACCGAACGCGTCCGCGCCTCGACCGTGGACGAGGCTGCGGCGCAGGCCCAGGTGATCGCCTTCCTGAAGCAGTACGTGCCCAAGGGCAAGAGTCCGATGTGCGGCAACAGCATCTGCCAGGATCGGCGTTTCCTTGCCAACTACATGCCGGAACTCGAAGCCTTCTTCCACTACCGCAATCTCGATGTGAGTACGCTCAAGGAACTGGCGCGGCGCTGGAAGCCTGCGGCCCTGGACGGCTTCAAGAAGGCGCAGGCACACACGGCGCTGGCCGACATCCACGAGTCGATCGATGAGCTGATTCACTATCGCACGCATCTGCTGGCCGTTTGATGCAAGCTCCTGCGGCCAATTGCCGCGCCCCGCGGCCCAGCGCCGCCCCCTGATCGCCGCGCGTGCAGACACAGACCCTCGAACTCGTCGGCGCCTCGCCTGGCTGCAGCCACCACCTGAAGCTGCTGCGCTTTGGTCGTATCGGCGCCCGACCGCGCGCCGTGATCCAGGCCGCCCTGCATGCCGACGAGGTGCCGGCCCTGTTGGTCGCGCAATGCCTGCGCGAGCAATTGGCGCAGCTCGAGGCGCACGGCCAGATCCTGGGTGAAGTGCTGCTGCTGCCTTACGCCAACCCGCTGGGCCTGGCCCAGCAGCTGCTGGGTCAGCACCAGGGCCGTTTCGACCTGCGCGACGGCGTCAACTTCAACCGCGGCATCCCCGACCTGGCCGATGCCGCGGGCGACGCGCTGCAGGGCCGCCTGGGCAGCGATGCCCATGCGAATGAGGCCCTGGTGCGCGCCGCCCTGCGCGAGGCGGCTGCGCGCCTGACGGCCAGCCATCCGGTGCAGGACCTGAAGAACCGCCTGCTGCAATTGGCCGTGGACGCCGAGACCGTGCTCGACCTGCACAGCGACTCCGAGGCCGTGCTTCACCTGTACGCGTTCACGCCGCAGGCCGCCCTGGCGGGCGAATTGGGCGCGCTGCTGGGGGCGCAGGCCATCCTGCTGGCCACCGAGTCGGGCGACGCGCCCTTCGACGAGGCCTGCACCCGGCCCTGGCAGCTGCTGCAGCAGCGCTTTGCCGGCCATCCCATCCCGCTGGGCTGCTTTGCCAGCACGCTGGAACTGCGCGGCGAGCGCGACACCGATCCCGGCCTGGCGCAGGCCGACGCCGCGGCCATCATCGAATTCCTGCGCCGCCGCGGGGTGGTCGCGGGCCCGCTGGCGCGGCTGCCGGCGCTGCGCTGCCTGCCCACGCCGCTGGCAGCTTCGGAACCCGTCA
>JALHPY010000224.1 GCA_022842305.1 Rubrivivax sp. | reverse complement strand
CGCCAGAGGCGCCTTCGCCGCGGCGGCGCGGCGCGCAGCCAGCGCGGCGGCGATGTCCGGCGCCAGGCTGGGCAGCCGGCGCTCGGCTTCGGCCAGGTGGTGCCGTTCCTGCGCGAGCCACGCCGCGCTGGCCGTGGGCTCGACCGGCTCGTCGAGCACGACCAGGGACTCGATGCAGGCGGCCACGGCCTCGGCATCGCGGCGCAGCCGGTGCTGCTGCATCATGGCTTGCAGCAGCGCCCGCCGCGTGCGGCGCAGCGCCTCGGCGTGCTCCTGCTCGCGCCGCTGCAGCTCGGCCAGCGCATCGTCCAGCGGCAGGGTCGCCTGGTCCAGCTGGCCGGCGCGCGTGGCATGCGCGGCGGCCACCAGCGCGGCGCGCGTCAGCTCCGGGTGCAGCAGCACGGCCGCGCTGTCGGCGGGCGCGGCGTCGCGATCGCCCTGCATCAGCTGCGCCGCGAGTTCGATGGCGCTTTCCAGTTCGTCGCGCGCCCGACCGATGGGCTGCGTGACGTCCAGCGCCAGGCGCCCGGCCAGTGCCGCCAGCACCTGCGGGCCGACACCGCGTCGGGCCGCGAGTTCGCGCATCGCGTCGTTCTGCAGGCGCTGCAGTCGTGCGGCCACTTCGGGCGATGGCCCGGCCAGCGCATAGCGCACGGGCCCGACGAGCCGGTAGCCCTGCCCCGGCACGTTGACGACCTTGTCGCGCCCCAGGGCCTTGCGCAGGTTGTTGATCTGCACGCGCAGGTTGCTGGGCTCGACATCGCGCCCAGGCCAGGCGGCGGCTATCAGGTCGTCCGGCGCCACGGTGCGGCCGGCCCGCTCGGCCAGCGCGGCCAGCAGCTCGAAAGCGCGGCTGCCCAGGTCGACCGGTTGGTCGCCCTGGCGCACCAGGCGCCGGTCGGGGTCGATCTCGATGGTGGGTGTCTGGTCGTTGGCGGCACGTGTCATGGGGCAGGCATTGTCGGCCCGCCCGGACCCGCGCCCTCGTTCAGCAGGTGCTCGCGCACCGCAGCCGGGTCGCTGCCGGCGGCCTGGTGCAGTGGCTGCACGGTGATGCCGAAGGGGTCGACTCAGCGGGCGATGCGACGATGCCTCAACGTGACCGCCTTCTGCGCGCCACCGCCGTCGCGCCCAACGCCAGCAGTGCCAGCGCCAACGTCTGTGGCTCCGGCACAGGGGCGGCCACATCGCCGGGGCGCACAGCCACGGCATACAACGCATTGCCCTTGCCGCCGGTGTTTTCGAAGCCAAAGCTGGTGTAGAAGAGCCACGCGCGGCTCGAATTCGACGCGGACTCCGTACCGAACCAGTAGACATCGGCCTGCACGCCGTCAAACTGAGCCTGCAAACCTGCCAGCGTGCTGCCAACGTCGTTCCAGATGGACCGGTATTGATTTAGCGCCCCGGCAGCCTGAGAGCCGGCGCCGGTCGG
The DNA here is from genome assembly GCA_022842305.1 of Rubrivivax sp. GTDB lineage: Bacteria > Pseudomonadota > Gammaproteobacteria > Burkholderiales > Burkholderiaceae_C > Rubrivivax. Next base: position 4,328 of record JALHPY010000224.1, on the reverse strand, counting down.
CAAGAACCAATCCGTGAAGTCGGTCTGCGCAGCACCTGCCGCTTCAACCAGGGCCTGGGCCGAACCTGCAGCAGCCGTGGCGCTCCAGAAGCCTCTGCCGATGTTCCAGTCGTTCAGGATCGTGACGTCCAGCGTGGTGTTGTAGAACATCGCGCACTTATCTGGACCGGACACCGTGCAGGTGGTGCTGGCCGTGCCATCGGACAAACGGCCCTGGAAGACCGGCGCCGAATGCGCCGCGCCCATCGACATCATCAGGCCGATCGCAACCGCCCAAGTTTTCAACTTCGTCATATTTGTCCTCCAATCGTTGCCTCGGCATGTCCACGCCGACATCCGCCAGCGTGCTTCTGCACCCAACGACCGCGAGTCTGCGGGGCGGCCGTGTTAAACGGTGTGAAGCGACCCCGGGATCCCCGCGACCACGGGGATGCCGATGAACGACGTCTGGGACCGGCATCCGGGTCGCTGCCGGCGGCCTCGTGCAGTGGCTGCACGGTGATGCCGAAGGGGTCGATCCAGCGGGCGATGCGACGATGCTTCAACGTCACCGCGCTCTGCGCGCCACCGCCGTCGCGCCCAACGCCAGCAGCGCTAGCGCCAGCGTCTGTGGCTCCGGCACGGAGGCGGTCACATCGCCGGGGCGCACAGCCACGGCATACAACGCAAAGCCCTTGACGGCGTTGAACTGGAGGCCACTGCTCGTGCGGAAGAGCCACGCGCCGGTCGGATCCGGCGCGTACTCCGTACCGGACCAGTAGCCGCCGAACTGCACGTTAGCGAACTCACTTTGCAGCCCGGCCAACGAAGAGCCAACATCGGGATCAGTCCACAGATCCTCGTACTCGGCGATCTCAGGCAACCGGCAATCGCCCGCCGTCGCTCCGCCAACCGCCAAACCGGCCGCCCAAGCCTTGGCGTTGCCCCAGTTCTTCAAACCTGAACTGTTCCAGTTGGACAGCCGCAGCAGGTTGGTGTCGGTATCCAGCACCTCGACCCCGTTCGACTGCAGCACAAGCCCGGCTTGCGCCGTACCCGACAAAGCCACCACGGCCGCCATTGCTGCCGCAGCCGCCCAAGTCTTTGAAAACTTCTTCCCGCTCCCTTTGAAAAACGACCGGTGCTCACTACGTTCGGCAAAACTTGAACCACCCTCGCTGGAATCCGAAAAACTGTTGTAAGTCAACATCATGGCGCTCAAGCGGAACTGTGAGGACCACCTGGCTGTAAGGCAATCCGACGCTGCTCCTGCGCATGGACCCTCGCTTCTCACACCCGCGCGCGCCCAGGCACTCGCCCAGCTTCGACCTTCGGCTTCGGGGAAGGTGGGCGAGTGACTGGAATGGGTCGGCAGCGCCAGGTCACATGTTCGAACTGCAGACCTATCGCACGAATCGATGTCGATCAGACCCGCTCGACCGTGTAGACCCAACAGGCGTCTGCTGCATCCGGTTCGCAGCGCCCGGCACGGCCGCCGCGATCATCACACCGATAGCAGACGCGAAGAGCTGTCCGCGTGCGAACGCATGGCGTGCGCCCAAGCCCCAGCCCCAGCCCGACAATCCAACCAGCGCGCCGTCTTCGCCGGCGCTTTGTTCCACACCACCATCAGGACCAAAACCATGAGCTCAGACATGTACATCCAATCGGTTCCAGTCTTCAAGCAAATGCTGAATGCAATGAAGGCCGTGCTGGCAAAGGCTGAAGCACATGCCGCTGCCCACGCCGTCGAGCCCGATGCGTACCTGCAAGCGCGGCTGTTCCCCGACATGTTTCCCTTGCTCAAGCAGGTGCAGATTGCGGCCGACTTTGCGCGCGGCGTTTCTGCTCGTCTTGCAGGGGTTGCGGTCCCTGCCAGTGAAGGGCAGGAGAAGAGCTTTGCCGACCTTGCCGCCATGCTGGACGAGAGCCTGGTGTTCCTGGACAGCCTGCAGGCCGCACAGTTCGACGGCAGCGACAAGCGCGAGATCGTCCTGCGCCCTGGCACGCCCAAGGAGAGGAAGTTCAGCGGCCAGGCCTATCTGGCCCACTACGGATTGCCGCAGTTCTTCTTTCACGTCACCACGGTCTACGCCATCCTGCGGCACAACGGCATTCAGATCGGCAAGAAGGACTACATGGGATCGTACTAAGCAGGCAGACTTGCACGGTGCAGCGACCCGCCAATTCGGGGCGACGAGTTCAGCGCGGTTGCTGCCGGTCGCCGACGTCAGACGTCAGACGTACATGCGGTAGGCGCCATCAAGCTGACGTTCACTTCGGGGGCCGGCGGTGGCTCGAGCCTCAGCCACACCAGATTCAGCTGACCCCAGTGCCGCGACCGTACGAGCTCGCCGCGCTAACGGCTGGTTCCGCGACCGTGATCCGGATCTTCCGTGCCAACACCGGGAGGCCGGAAGTGCTGGCCGCCGCCCAAAGCTTCGACGCGGGCCGGGGTGAACTTGTGCCAGGGCGTGCCGGCGAAGGCGTCACGGTCCTGGCTGCGTGTGAGTTCGTTCAAGGCCACCCCGGTCATCACCGAATCTCCCTCGGCGCGCGGGAAGTCCAGACCTTGGCCGTTGGGCAGCGAGATATGTCCGGGCTGCATGCGGTCGGAGACTTCCACGTGCACCTCGGCGGTACCGCCGCGTGTCGTCACCCGCGCGCGGCTGCCGTGGGCCACGCCTGCGCTCGCGGCATCGTCGGGGTGCATGCGCAAGGCGCCGTCGCGGTCCTTGCTGCGCCAGCCGGGGTTGCGGATGATGGTGTTGGCGGTGAAGGAACGCCGTTCGCCGGCCGACAGCACCAGTGGGAACTCGGCGCTGCGCAGCGGGGCCGGTTCGTGGCGCAGCGCGTCGAGCTCGTCGAACAGCTCCGGCAGCGCCAGCTGGACGCGGCCGTTGGGCGTCTGCACGCGGCGCAGGCTCTCGTCCCAGTCGTCGACGGCAAACACAAAGCCGCTGGGCGACGACAGCATGGCGTCGAACACGGCCTCGGCCTGCTCATGCGGCTGGCCTTGGAAGCCGGCACGCTGCAGCGAAGCCGACTGCCTCGGCGCTGCCAGCTGGCACACGCCCCACAGCGCCGCGGCTTCGGCGCAGCCCGCGGGCAGCTGGCTGCCGATGGCCCGGAACAGCAGCACCGGCGCCACCGCTGCCAGTCGTGGGTCGGCGCGCGTCAGCTCGGCAAAGCTGCGCGAAAAGGCCGCACGCCCAGCCTTCCAGGCGGCGCGCAGTCTGGCCACGGCCTCCGTCGGCATGGCCCCCAGGGCTTCCACCAGGCGGCTGTGCAGTTCGGCTTCGGAGAACAGATCGTGCTGCGGCGGCAGCAATGCGCGGCGCAGGTGGAAGACGTTGTGCGGGAACTCGAAATTGAAGAAGGTCGCCTCGGCCTTCTCGAACTGGCTGGCCACCGGCAGCACGTAATGCGCCAGCCTTGCGGTTTCGGTCATCGCCACGTCCACCACTACCACCAGATCCAGCGCGGCGAGCGCCTGTCGCATGCGCGTGCTGTCGGCCAGCGAGTGCACGGGGTTGCTACTCTCGATGAACATGCCGCGGAAGCGCTTGGGGTGATCGCCCAAGATCTCGTCCGCGATCACGTTGCAGGGCACCAGTCCACCGATGATGGGCGCGCCCGTCACGGGTGAGGTCTTGAGGGCGCCGGCGCTGCCGAACAAGGGCACCAGCGCCGATGGCCGGAACATGGCGCCTTTCTTCCCGAACTGCCCGCAGGCCAGCATCAGCAGCTTGTGCAGGTAGGACACCAGCGTGGAGTGCCGGTTCATCTGCACGCCCAGGTCTTCGAAGCTGGCCACGCTGCCGGCGCTGGCGATGCGGCGCGCCGCCAGGCGAACGAGTTCTTCGGCCACGCCGCACTTGGCACAGTACTCGCTCACCGCAAGGTGCGCAAAGTGCGGCGTCGTGTCCGCCAGCCCGTCGGCATGCGCGGCTATCCAGTCGTGCGCGACGAGGTCCTCCTGCACCACCACCGCGATCATCGCGGCGAACAGGAATGCATCGGTGCCAGGGCTGACGCGCAGATGGATGTCGGCAAGTTCGGCGGTTTCCGTCACGCGCGGATCGATGACGATCAGCGTGCGCGCCGGGTCGCGCGAGATCTCGCGCAGAGTGACGCGGGCGCGTGGAACGCCGTGCGAATGCCAGGGGTTCTTGCCTACCAGCAGGCCGACTTCGCAGTGTTCGAAGTCTGCGCGCACGATGCCGCCGACCATGCGTGCGGCGACGAAGAACTCGCCCGTCTTCTCTTGGGCAAGGGCGCTGGACTGGTAGCGCATGCCCAGGGCAGCGCGCGTAGCGCGGCTGTACGCGCCGGGCAGGTGATTGCCC
>JALHPY010000223.1 GCA_022842305.1 Rubrivivax sp. | reverse complement strand
GCCAGGCGGGCCACCTGGGCGCGCAGCAGCGGGCCGGGCGGCGCGGTGTCCAGCTGCCGCAGGGTTGCGCGCAGCGCCTCGTCCATCAGGGCCCAGCGGTCCAGGCCGGCGCTGGCAAAGGCCTCGTCGTCGCCGACCTCGTCGTCGGCGCGGTCGAACCGCACCTGCAGGCGGTGGCGGAAGAAGTCCTTGACGGGATTGCGCAGAAAGGCGGCCAAGCCGGCCAGGTCGATGCGGGCGGGGCGCTGGGCGCCGGCCGGGGCCGCTGCTGCAGCGGCGCCCGGCGCGACATGCGCGGCGCGCCATTCGCTGGCATAGGTGACCAGGCCCTGCGCAGCGGCGCCAGGCTCGAAGTAGCGGCGGCTGAAGGGCTGGAGCGGGTGTTCGGTGCTGCGCTGCTTGATCACGTCCGGGCCCCAGCCGGCGATCAGGTAGTCCTGCAGCTGCGACACCAGCACCGAGGGCGGCTGCACCTGGTTGTCGCGCGGGCTGCGGCCGGACCAGCTGACATACAGCACGCACCGCGCCGACAGCAGCGCATCCAGCATCAGCTGGCGGTCGTCGTGGCGGCGCGAGCGGTCGCCCGGGCGTGCCTGGCCGGGCAAGGCCATCAGGTCGAAGTCGCTCTGGCTGCCGCGGCGCGGGTAGTCGCCGTCGTTCATGCCCAGCAGGCACAGCACCTCGAAGGGGATGGCGCGCAGCGGCAGCAGGGTGCAGAAGGTCACGCCGCCGGCCTTGAAGCGGCCGGTCAGGCCGGGCTCGTCCAGGCCTTCCAGCCAGGCCTCGCGCGCCACGGCCAGGTCCACGGCAGCGCTGAAGTCCGCGGCCTCGCAGGCCTGCAGCCACGCGCCCAGCGACTGGTCCAGCGCCGCCAGCAGGTTGCGGTTGTCCTCGTCGGTGGCGGCAAAGACATCGGCCAGCAGCGCACGCAGGCGCTCCACCCAGTCGGCTGGCGTGCGCGCCATGGCGGCGTCGCGCCACCAGGCCTGCAGCACGCGCAGCAGGTCGGCCAGCACACCGGCCAGCCCGGCCGACAGCCCGGCCACCTCGGCGTACGGTTCGATGTCGGCAAAGCCTTCCGTCCCGGCCGGCGCGCCCGTGGCATAGCCCAGCAGCATGCGGTGCAGGCCGAAAGCGCCGCTGTTGGCATCGCCACAAGCGCCCAGGCCCAGGCTGCCGCGCTGGTCCGCGTCCAGGCCCCAGCGGATGCCGGCGCCAGCCATCCAGGCCACCAGCGTGGGCAGGTCGTCGGCGGCCAGGCCGAAGCGGCGCGCCAGCGCGGGCACGTCCAGCAGGTCGTGCAGCTCGCTCAGGCCAAAGCGCTGCTGCGGCGCGCGCAGCAGCCATTCCAGCGCCACCAGCAGCGGCTGCTGGCCGCGGCCCTTCTGGTCGGCAATGCCCCAGGGGATGTGGCGCGCGCTGCCGCGCGCATGCTGGCCGAAGACCGAGCGGATGGCCGGCGCGAAGCGCTCGATGTCGGGCACCATCACCACGATGTCGCGCGGATTGAGCGCGCGCCCGCCGGGGGGGTGGGCCAGCAGTTGCAGCAACTGGTCGTGCAGGATCTCCAGCTCGCGCTGCGCACTGTGCGCGACGTGGAAGACGATGGAGCGGTCGTCGGCCGCCAGCGCCACAGGCGGGTGTTCGGCCAGCGGCACCAGGTCGCGAATGCGCGCCTGCACCTGGGTCAGCAAGCTGTCGCCCGGGCCTTCGTCGAACAGGTCCACGCGCGGCAGCGCGAAGCGTTGGCGGGCCAGCCGCAGGTCGTCGTAGGCATCGAGCTGGCGGATGAAGTCGCGGCCCTGGCGCCCCCAGGCGGCCAGCAGGGGGTGGCCGTGGGCGTGCAGGTCCTGCAGCGGCAGCAGCGACAAGTCCTGACCGCCGCGCAGCGGCTGGCGACGCTGTTGAGCGCGCAGCAGTTCGCGTCCGTCGATGATGTCGGCCCAGTGGTAGCGGCAGGGGTTGGGTACGGCCATCAGCACCTGGCAATGCGCACCCAGCGCGGCCAATGCTTCCAGCGTCTGCTGCGGGATGTGGTTGCTGCCGAAGAGCACGATGCGCCGCGGCAGCTGCGGCTGCGCAGCGCCACTGTTCAGCGCCTGCAGAAAGCGCGCATGCAGCAGCGCACGCGTGCCGCCCTGCTCGGCCGGCGTCAGGCCTTGCAGCGCGGCGCGCCACAGCGCCGGCTGCCATTGCTGGCCGGGCGGCACGGGCGGCGCTTCACCCTTTGCATTGCGCAGCCGGTCGTGGCCGGCGGCCCAGTCCTGCAGCCAGTCGCTGCGGTAGACCTGGTACTGGTCGAGCAGATCGGCCAGGCGGCGTGCCAGCTGCAGGCGGCGCGCTGCGTCTCCGTCACCGAGGAAGCCCGCCACCGGCTCGAAGCCAGGCCGCGCTGCCAGCTCGGGCAGCAACTGCATCAACCGCCAGGTCAGCGGCAACTTGTCCAGCGCCGACACCGCCGGCACCGCGGCCCGCCCCAGCACTGCGCGGTAGGCGCGCCAGATGAAGCGCGCCGGCAGCTCCACCCGCGTGGCCGCGCAGATGCCCTGGGCAGCGGCGATGGCCATCTTCAGCCACTCGGCCACGCCATTGCTCTGCACCAGGAAGATCTCTTCTTCCAGCGGCGCCAGCGGGTGGGCCGCCACCCAGGCAAGCACGGTCTCGGCCAGGTCTTCGAGCCGGTTGCCGTGCAGGATGAGCAGGCCGTTGTCGGGTGCGGTGGGCAAGTGCTGTCGATCTCCGTGCGGCAAGCATGACACAGCACCGGGTGGCACCCACCGCCGCTGCCGGCACAATCGCTGCGCCATGATGGATCACAACGAAACCCTCCCCGAAGCCCTGGCGCGCAACGTGCGCGATGCGCTGGCCGAAGACATCGGCCGCGGCGATTGGACCGCCCGCCTGGTGCCCGCCGGCCGCCGCGGCAACGCGCGCGTGGTGGCCAAGGAAGCCGCGGTGATCTGCGGCCAGCCCTGGTTCGACGCCTGCGTGGCCGCGCTGGACCCCACCGCAACGGTGCAGTGGGCCGTGCGCGAAGGCGACGCCGTGGCCGCCGGCACCGAACTGTGCCGGCTGCAGGGCGACGCGCGCGCGCTCCTCAGCGCCGAGCGCCCGGCGCTGAACTTCGTGCAGCTGCTGTCGGCCGTGGCCACGCTGACGCGCCAGTACGTCGACGCCATCGCCGGCTTGTCGCCCAACCCACGTGGCTGCGCCGTGCTGGACACGCGCAAGACCCTGCCCGGCCTGCGTCAGGCGCAGAAGTACGCGGTGCGCGTGGGCGGCGGCCAGAACCAGCGTCTGGCGCTGTGGGACGGCATCCTGATCAAGGAGAACCACATCGCCGCGGCCGGCGGCATCGCCCCGGCGCTGCAGGCGGCGCTGGCGCTGGACGCCGGCGTGTCGGTGCAGATCGAGGTCGAGAGCCTGAGTGAGCTGGAGCAGGCGCTGGCCGCCGGTGCGCGCAGCGTGCTGATCGACGACTTTTCGCTGGACGACATGCGCCGCGCCTGCGTGCTGAACGACGGCCGCGCACTGCTGGAGGTGTCGGGCGGGGTGGACCTGGACGGCATCCGCGCCATCGCCGCTACCGGGGTGGACCGCATCTCGGTGGGCAAGCTCACCAAGGACGTGCGCGCGGTGGATCTGTCGATGCGATTCGACGCCTGAAGCGGCGTCGCGAGCCGGCCGCGCCTAGGCGTGGGCGTCGAGCAGCGCGCCCATCATGCGGTCGCTGGCGCTGAAGACGGCCAGGCTGGCCATGAAGCCGTGGCGCGCCTGCATCTGCTGCACCAGATCGGATTCCAGCGAGCCGGCATCGACCGGCCCCAGCGACACCGTGGCCACCACGCCACCGCCTTCGGCGCTGGCGCTGTCGACCTGCAGCCTGCGCAGCGCGGGCGTCTGCACGTTGGCGATGTTGTGCGCCGAAGCCTGCAGCCGCGTCTGCGCCGCCCGCATGCCCGAAATCGCGATGGATGCCACGTCTGCCATGCTCGAAGCTTAGGCCGGCCGATAGCGCTTGTCGCGGCGGGAAGTCACGCGGGCAAGGTCTCGGTGACGGCGGCGGGCGGGTCAGCGGCCGCGGTAGGCAGCAGAACATGCCGCGTTCACAAGTGACGGCTCCAAGAAAAAACGCCCTTGCGGGCGTTGTTTCGAATGGGCCCTGGCGGAAGCCCAGGGCATCTGGCGGAGTCGGAGGGATTCGAACCCTCGATTCGCTTTTGGCGAATACTCCCTTAGCAGGGGAGCACCTTCGGCCACTCGGTCACGACTCCGGCGAAGCTCGGCATTCTAGCCGCATCGCGGCCCCTGTCTTCAGGCTGCGGCCACGGCCTCCTGGTCCAGCCCGAAGGCCTTGTGCAGGGCGCGCACCGCCAGCTCCATGTACTTCTCGTCCAGCACCACGCTGGTCTTGATCTCGCTGGTGGTGATCATCTGGATGTTGATGCCCTCTTCGCTGAGCGTGCGGAACATCTTGCTGGCCACGCCCACGTGGCTGCGCATGCCGATGCCGACGATGGACACCTTGCAGATCTTGGCGTCGCCGCGCAGATCGGCCGCGCCGATGACCGGCTGCACCTTGGTCCTGAGCACGTCCATCGTGCGCGCATAGTCGTTGCGCGGCACGGTGAATGAGAAGTCGGTGCGGCCATCGTGCGAGACGTTCTGGATGATGACGTCGATGTCGATGTTGGCTTCGGCCACCGGCCCCAGGATGCTGAAGGCGATGCCGGGCCTGTCGGGCACGCCGATGACGCTGATCTTGGCTTCGTCGCGGTTGAACGCGATGCCGGCCACCACGGCTTTTTCCATCTTCTCGTCTTCCTCGAAAGTGATCAGGGTGCCCGAGGCCGCCTCTTCCTCGATGGCGATGTCCCAGGGCGTGAAGCTCGACAGCACACGCAGCGGCACACGGTACTTGCCGGCGAATTCGACCGAGCGGATCTGCAGCACCTTGCTGCCCAGGCTGGCCATCTCGAGCATCTCTTCGAAGCTGATGGTGCTCAGGCGCCGGGCCTCAGGGACGATGCGCGGGTCGGTGGTGTAGACGCCGTCGACGTCGGTGTAGATCAGGCACTCGTCGGCCTTCAGCGCAGCGGCCACGGCCACGGCCGAGGTGTCGCTGCCACCGCGGCCCAGGGTGGTGACGTTGCCGTCGGCATCGATGCCCTGGAAGCCGGTGATGATGACCACCTTGCCGGCGGCCAGGTCGGCGCGCACCTTCACGTCGTCGATGCGCGAGATGCGCGCCTTGGTGAAGGCCGAGTCGGTCTCGATGGCCACCTGCCAGCCGCCATAGCTGACCGCCGGCACGCCCTGCGCCTGCAGCGCCAGGGCCAGCAGGCCCACCGACACCTGCTCGCCGGTGGCGGCCACGGCGTCGAGTTCGCGCAGCGCCTCGGGCGTGCTGGCGTTGGGCATCAGCTCCTTGGCCAGGCCCAGCAGGCGGTTGGTCTCGCCCGACATGGCCGAGGGCACGACCACCATCTGGTGGCCGGCGCGGGCCCACTTGGCCACGCGCTGCGCCACGCTGCGGATGCGCTCGGTCGAGCCCATCGAGGTGCCGCCGTACTTGTGAACGATCAATGCCATCGCTGTGTTGCGGCCGCTCTCGGCTGCTGCCCTGCACAAAAGCTGGCAATTCTAGCCGGCCGCGCTGCGGCGCCAGGGCGGGCCGGGGGCAAAGCGCAGGTGCCCGCGCTGCAGTTGCAGCTCACCGCCCGGGGCCGGCCAGCGCCGCGCGCCGGGGCCGGGCAGCTCTTGCACCAGCCGCGCCAGCAG
>JALHPY010000222.1 GCA_022842305.1 Rubrivivax sp. | reverse complement strand
ACGACTCTGCCGCTCCTGCCTATCAGGTGGCGGCCTCGCGACCCGCTTGGTCCGGACCCCGCGCCCACCTTGATGAGCACGTTGATGGCTTTTTCGTCAGCGCCGGAGAAACCTTTAGGCCTTCTCGTTTGGTACGTCAGCTGTCCTGAAGAAGTAAGGGGGAGTGGCGGCGCATTTCCTGGCTCTGGAGTGGTCGCGCGGGCGGGAAGATGCCGCCAGTGGCGCTGTGCCCGTTTGCCGGCATGCGCCTTCTTGGGCAGCGGAGGCATGAGCATGGACAGGCGGTTGCATATCGGAGGGCGCGAGCGGCGCGAGGGCTGGGAGATCCTGGACGTGAACCCCGGGGACCACGTCGACCATGTCGGTGACGCGATCGACCTGAGTCGCTTCGAGACCGGCACCTTTGCCGAGGTCTACGCCTCGCATGTGCTGGAGCATTTCGACTATCGGGAAGGGTTGCTGGCGGCCTTGCGGGAGTGGCGCCGTGTGCTCAAGGACGGCGGCATCCTGCGCCTTTCGGTGCCCGACATCGACACCCTGGCTCAGCTCCTGCTGCAGCGGCAGCTGCTGGACGTCAATCAGCGCTTCCATGTCATGCGCATGATCTTCGGCGGGCATGTCGACGCCCACGACTACCACCTGGTGGGTCTCAACCAGGAGTTCCTGTGCGGCTATCTGGTAGCCGCAGGCTTTGACCAGCTGCAGCGGGTGAACCGCCACGGCCTGTTCAACGACACCAGCAACACGGTGGTGGCCGGTACCCTGATCAGCCTGAACGTGTCGGCGCGCAAGGCCGTGAGTGCACCGGCCGAAGAGGTGGCGGCATGAGCGCGGCCACACCGGGCCAGCGCCATGGGTTCGAGGTCACGCGCATGGGGCGTGCCGCCGAACGCCATTGGCAGAAGGGCCTGGGTCTGGGGCGGGCGGGGCAGTGGCAGGATGCCGCCACAGCCTTTGCGCGAGCCACGCGAGCGGCACCGCAGGACGCGCTTTACTGGCTCAACCTGGCGCGTGCCGAACGGCATTCCGGCCGCCTGGAACATGCGGTGCGCGCGGTGCGCCGCTGCCTGGCGCTGGATCCGGAGCAGTCGCTGGCCCGGCGGCTGCTGGGCGAGTGCCTGATGCTGCAGCACCACCACGCCGAGGCCGTGCAGGTGTTCGCCGCGCTGGAGGCCGAGGGCCTGTGCGAACCCGAGGCCATGACGCAGCACGCCTCGGCCCTGATGCAGCTGCTGCGCTTCAAGGATGCCGCCGATCTGCTGCTGCGCACCCTGGCCCTGCGCCCGCAGATGGCCAGCGCGCACGCCATGCTGGCCTGCGCGCTGCGCGACCAGGGCCACAAGCGCGAGGCGGTGGAGTGCTTCAAGACCGCGGTGCTGCTGGAGCCGCGCAACCTGGAGCTGCACATCCGCCTGGCCTTCGAGCGCCGCCATGTCTGCGACTGGAGCGACTTCGACACAGAGCTCGAAGGCGTCGCGGACCTGTTGTCCGGGCTGGCTCCGGGCGCCGCGCATCCAACCGCGCCCTTCTCGACGCTGTCGCTGCCCCTGGCCCCTGAGCTGCAGCTGGCGGCCGCGCGCGCCGAGGCCTTGCAGCAGTCCGTCGGTGTGCTGCCGCTGCCGCCTTTGCTGCCGTCGCCGCGGCCGCAGGGCGAGCGCGTGTGCCTGGGCCTGGTGTCCTACGACTTCCGCGAGCACCCGGTGTCGCAGCTGCTGGTGGACGTGCTGGAAGGCCTGGATCGCAGCCGCTTCAGCCTGCGCCTGTATTCGCTGGGCCCCGAGGACGATTCGGCGCTGCGTCGGCGCGTGCTGGCTGCCGCCGATGCCTTTGTCGACCTGCGCAGCATGGGCGACGAGCAGGCGGCCGAGCGCATCCGCGCCGACGGCGTGGAACTGCTGGTTGACCTGATGGGCCACACGCGCGGCCAGCGCATGGGCGTGCTGGCGCGCCGGCCGGCCCCGGTGCAACTGGCCTTCCTGGGTTACCCGGGCAGCACCGGCGCCAGCTTCATCGATTACCTGATCGGCGACCCGCTGGTCACGCCGCTGGAGCTGGCACCGCTGTACAGCGAGAAGCTGGCGCAGCTGCCGCAGTGCTTTCTGCCCAACGGCCGCTGGCGCCCGTTGCCGCAGCCCCTGGCACGCGCAGCGGCCGGCCTGCCCGAGGACGCCTTCGTGATGTGCGCCTTCAACCACACCTACAAGATCCTGCCCGAAGCCTTCGACGCCTGGTGCGCGGTGCTGCGCGAGGTGCCGCACGCGGTGCTGTGGCTCAAGCAGACCAATGAGCAGCTGCACGACAACGTGGCGCGCGAGGCGCTGCGGCGCGGCGTGGACCCGGCGCGCATCCACTTCGCGCCCAAGGTGCCCTATGCCGAGTACTTCTCGCGCCTGGCGCTGGCCGATGTCTTTGTCGACACCTGGCCCTACAACGCCCACACCACGGCGGCCGACGCGCTGTGGGCCGGCGTGCCGGTGGTCACGCTGTACGGCAACAGCTTCGCCTCGCGCGTGGCGGCCAGCGCGCTCAGCGCGGTGGGCCTGGGCGAGCTGGCCTTCGACACCGTGGACGACTACCGCCACGCCATCCTGGCGCTGGCGCTGGAACCCGCGCTGCGCCAGAACTACCGCGCGCACCTGACGACGCAGCGCATGACGCTGCCGCTCTTCGACAGCCCGCGCTACACGCGCGCGTTCGAGACCCTGCTGCTGCGCATGTCGGCGCGCTGGCGTGCCGGCCTGCCTGCCGCCCACCTGCCCGCCACCGAGATCTGAGATCCCACCCCGTTCTGGCCCAGGAGCCCCTATGAACCCCAGCCACACCGCACCCGCCGCCGCCACAGCGGCCTGGACCCTGGGCCTGCGCAGCGGCCTGAGCCTGCAGGTGCCGGCCGGCCTGGACAGCCTGAGCAGCTACGTGCTGCTGGAGCAGGAATCCTGGTTCGAGCCCGAGATGAGCCTGATGCCGCTGCTGCTGCAGCCGGGCATGCACGTGCTGGACATCGGTGGCGCCAGCCACGGCGTGTACGCGCTCGAGATGGCGCGCTGCACCGTCAGCGGGCGCGTCTGGGCCTTCGAGCCCACCAGCGCGCCGCGCTGCCGCCTGCAGGCCAGCGTGCGGCTCAACGGCATGGATGACCGCGTCACCGTGGTCGACGCCGCGCTGGCCGAATGCGACGGCCAGGCCAGCTTGGCCGTGGGCGACAACAGCGAACTCAACGCACGCCAAGGCGCCGGTGAGCAGCGCGAGACGGTGCGCTTGCTGGCGCTGGACGGCTACCTGGACCAGCACGCACCGGGCGTCGAGATCGCCTTCGTCAAGCTCGACGCCGAGGGTGACGAACTGCGCGTGCTGGCCGGTGGCCAGCGCTTCTTTGCGCTGCAGCGCCCGGTGGTGATGTTCGAGTTCAAGCACGGGCGCCAGGTCAACCACGCGCTGCTGCGGGCCTGGGCCGACCTGGGCTACGAGATCTTCCGCTGGAGCGCCGAGCTGGCGCTGCTGCTGCCCTTCGATGCCGGGCGCGACGAGACCGCTTTCGCGCTCAACCTGCTGGCCATCCATCCGCAGGCGCAGCCGGCGCTGCAGGCGCGCGGCCTGCTGGCCCGGCCCGACGCCGCGGCTGAAGCCACCGCGCCCGTGCTGGACCCTGCGTGGCTCGCCGCCTGGTGCGCGCAGCCGGCGCTGCAGGGCCTGGGCGGGCCGGAGTCGGCCGGTGATGACTACTACCAGGACCTGCTGCTGCGCGTGGCCTGCTGCCATCTGCAGCCCGAACTGAACCCGCAGCAGCGCCTGCGCTTGATGCGCGGGGTGCGCGACGAGTTGGTGGCCGCGGCAGAAGACGGTGCCCACTTCGGACCGGCCGCGTGGGCGATGCTGGTGCATGCGCAGATGGCGCTGGGCGAACAGCGCGCGGCCGTGCAGCTGGCGTCCAGGCTGCTGTCGCGCTGGCCGCGCAGCGTGGAGATCGACATGCCCTTCGTGGCACCGCTGCGCGCCGATCTGCAGCGCTGCCGCAGCAGCGCGGCCGGCTCCTGGCTGCGCCAGACCTTGGCCGAGTTCGTCGAGCGCCACGCCTCGTTCTCGTCGTACTTCGCCCGGCCCGAGCCGGCCAGCCTGGCAGCCTTGCTGGCGCATCCCGACCATTCGGTCGAGATGGAGCGGCGCTACCTGCTGGCCCATGCGCGCGCCGACCGCCCGGCCGACCTGCGTGCGCTGCGCTGGCTGCCCGACCCCCGCCACACCGCCAACCCGGCGCTGTGGACGGCGCTGCTGGCCAGCTTCCGCCAGCTGGAGCTGGAAGCGGCCTGACGGGCCGGTCTGGCCGCGGTGCAGCGGCTACGATGGGGCGATGCACGATTCGTTGTCGATGCCAGAGCTGGCTGCACAGGCGCTCAGCCAGCGCTATGCAGCCGTGCGCGCGGCCATGCCGGCGCTGGTGGCGCCGCTGTCCGAAGCCGATTGCCAGGCCCAGTCCATGCCCGATGCCAGCCCGGCCAAGTGGCATCTGGCGCACGTCACCTGGTTCTTCGAGACCTTCGTGCTCGAGCCCTTCGAGGCCGGCTTCAAGCCCCATCACCCGGCCTACCGCGTGCTCTTCAACAGCTACTACAACGGCGTGGGCGCGCAGCATGGGCGGCCGCAACGCGGGCTGCTCACGCGGCCTTCGCTGGCCGAAGTGCTGGACTGGCGGCAGGCGGTGGACGCGCGGGTGCTGGCGCTGCTGCGGCAAGCGCAGCCACCCGAGCTTCACGAGCGCGTCGAGCTGGGTCTGCAGCATGAGCAGCAGCACCAGGAGCTGCTGCTCACCGACTTGCTGCACCTGCTGTCGTGCAACCCGCTGGCGCCGGTCTACACGCCTGCCATGCCGGCCGCTGCGGCGGAGCCGTCGGCCGCGCACTGGGTGGCGTACGAGGGCGGACTGTGCGAGATCGGCCACGCCGGCAACTGCTTTGCCTTCGACAACGAGACGCCGCGCCACCGCCAGTGGCTGGCACCGCACGCGCTGGCCAGCCGCCTGGTGACGCAGGGCGAATGGCAGGAATTCGTGGCCGATGGCGGCTATGCCGAAGCACGCTGGTGGCTGGCCGCCGGCTGGGACTGGGTGCGCGCCCAGCGCATCGCGGCCCCGCTGCACTGGCGCAGCGGGCCGGGCGGGGCCTGGCAGGTGTTCACGCTGCACGGGTTGCAGCCGCTGCAGGCCCAGGCCCCGGTGGCGCATGTCAGCCTGTACGAGGCCGACGCGCATGCGCGCTGGTGCGCGGCACAGCAGCGCCTGCCGCTGCGCCTGCCCACCGAGGCCGAATGGGAGCATGCAGCCGCCCCGCTGGCCGCGCAGCAGATCGCCGCCGGCAACTTCGTCGAGCGTGCAGCGTTGCAGCCCTTGCCCGCGGCGGAGGGCGGCGCAGCGCCGCTGCAGCTGTTCGGTGACGTGTGGGAGTGGACCAGCAGCAGCTACCAGCCCTACCCGGGCTTCCGGCCCTGGGCCGGCGCGGTGGGCGAGTACAACGCCAAATTCATGGTCAACCAGTACGTGCTGCGCGGCGGCTCTTGTGCCACGCCGCGCTCGCACATCCGCGCCAGCTACCGCAACTTCTTTGCGGCCGACGCGCGCTGGCAGTTCAGCGGCGTGCGCCTGGCCTGCGACGCCTGATACTAAATCGCGTTCAAAGATATAGAAGTTATCCACTTGGACCCAGTCATTGAGCGGGTTCGATCTGTGTCGGCTTCGAGGGTGACGAGTCCGGCGGTCAGTGCCCGTTCGACGGCGTCGAGGTTGGCGAAGACGTGGTTGGCGAAACAGTCCTCACGC
>JALHPY010000221.1 GCA_022842305.1 Rubrivivax sp. | reverse complement strand
GTGCGCACGGCGGCCAGCGCGCCGTGACCGAAGCAGGCGGCAGCGGCGGCGCTGCGCAAGAGCGACTCCGAGCGCGCACCCAGCACGTTGGTGTCCATGCCCGGCTCGAGCGCACTGCCGTCCACGCGCAGCAGCCGCAGCTGCACGCCTTCGACCATCAGGTCGTCGTTGCAGCGCACGTTGCTGCCGGCCAGCGCCAGCACCGGCGCCTTGCCCACCGCCTGCGTGGCCGGTGACAACAGCAGCAGATACAGGCCGTCGCCGGCCACATAGACACCGCCGGCCAGCACCTTGCAGGGGCCGAAGCCACCGCTGCTGTTCGGCGTGCCGCCTGCGGGCGGCGCCACCAGCGTGACCACTTGATCGTTGGCCAGGCGCAGCACCTGGCCGGCGCTGGTGACGGCCACGCCGGCGGCCACCTTGACCACGCTGCTGCCGGCGCCGCCGTCACGCGTGACTTCCAGGCCGACGGCCACGCCACCCCCCGCGGCCTGACCCAGCCGGGCGTCGGCGTCGCGCCGGGCCTGCTGTTCGCGCTGCAGGTCGCCGCTGGTGAGCAGCCGGCCATTGAAGAAGTTGACGTGGCCGATGCCGCCATCGGTGATGGCCGTGCCCAGCGCCACCGGCACGCTGGCGGCGGGGGTGCTCACGTCAGCACCTCGAAGCGGCTGACCTCGGCCTGGAACTCGAAGCGGCCTGCCTCGACCCCGCCATCGACGCGCAGCCGGACGCGGAAGAACAGCAGGTTGTCGCCCTCGGTGAAGACCCGATCCAGCAGGTAGGGCATGAACTCCTGCTTGGAGTTCTCCAGCCACACCGGCGTGAGCTTGACGATGTGACGTGCATTGGGAGCCGCGGCCTTGCTCAAGGGCAGCCGCATCTGCACCACGATGCTGTTGCCCGACACATCGGCGTTGGGCTCCGGCGCCAGGCCGCCGTAGCTGCTGCCGTCGCGCACACCGGCGCGGCCCGCGGGTCCGCCGCCGGGCGTGCCCTCCACTTCGACGAAGCAGTGGCCGGCACCGACCAGCTCAAAGGCCTCCGCGCGCCGGCCGACGAAGTTGCCGCTCGGCCCGGGCGTGCCGCCGCTGGGCAGGGGTTCGAACGTCCACTGGCGCACGCCACCCGCATTGCGCAGCACGAGCACGTCGCCCAGGTTGCCGGGGCCGGGGGCGATGGGCACCCGGCGCAGGCCTTCGATGCGCACGCGCTGGATGCCGCCTTCGGTGACCACGACGGCGTCACCGCGCAGATCGGGCGTGCCGTGTTGATGGTCGGCGCGCGCGAAGTTGAGGCTGGTGCCGGGCAGCGTGGGCAGCGCGAAGCTGAGCGCCGCGGTCGGCGCGGCGCCGGCCGTGGGCACCGCGGGCAGGGACTGCGGTGTCCAAGTGCGTGCGCTGCCGGCTCCAACCAGCGTCAGCACGTCACCGGCGTTGCCGGCCGCGGCCGCGATGGGCACCCGGCGCAGGCCTTCGATGCGCACACGCTGGATGCCGCCTTCGGTGACCACGACGGCGTCACCGCGCAGATCGGGCGTGCCGTGCTGATGGTCGGCGCGCGCGAAGTTGAGGCTGGTGCCGGGCAGCGTGGGCAGCGCGAAGCTGAGCGCCGCGGTCGGCGCGGCGCCGGCCGTGGGCACCGCCGGCAAGGGCTGCGGCGTCCAGGCGCTTGTTCTACCGCTGCCGACCAGCCTGAGCACATCGCCGGCGTTGCCGGCCGCGGCCGCGATCGGCACCTGGCGCAGACGGTCGACGCGCACATCGCCGGTCGCCGCGCTGAGCAGCGTGACATCGCCGATCAGCGTGGGCGTGCCATGGCTGTGGTCGGCGCGCGCATAGGCCGTGGATGTGCCCACGGCGACTGTCTGACCGTGGCTTCGTTCGGACACGACCGTGGTGCCCGGCACCAGCGGCAACGGCATGGGCTCGGGTGTCCACACCCGGCTGGTGCCGGACGCGCGCAGCACCAGGGCATCGCCCAGGTTGGCCGCGGTGCTGGCAATCGGCACCCGGCGCAGGCCTTCGACACGCACCCGCTGCACACCGGCTTCGTCGAGCACCGTGGCATCGCCGCTGAGCGTGGGGGTGCCGTGGGTGTGGTCGGCACGGGCGTAGCCCAGGCCACTGCCGGCGTTAGCAGCCTGGCCGAGCCGCACTTCGGTTTGCACCGTGAAGGCCGGCTCGGGCGCCGGGTTGCGGGTGATCAGCTCCTGCACCATGCGCAGGCTCAGAAGCACCGGGCGCCGGCTTTCGTCCAGCGTGCTGTCGCGGGCGTCGTCGACCTGCCAGCCCGCGCTGGTGCCTTCCAGCGCCAGTGCCACTTCGGCCAGCAGCACGGCGTCGTCGGGCGTGCCCGGCGGCAACGGGCCCGGGCCGCAGCCGTAACGTGCGCGCCACACCGGGCGCAGCTCGGTCACCCAGAGCATGAAGGCGGCATGCAGCAGCTGCCCACCGGCCACCAGTGACGCGGGTGGCGAGCCGAACATGAAGTCCGACGGCGACAGCGCCGGCGACGACGGCACCAGCCAGGCCTGCGCCGCCGCGCGCAGCTGGGCCATGAAGTCGGCCTCGCTCATCGGCGGCGAGGCGCTGTCCACGGGCACGGCGCTGAGCCAGTCGGCAAAGTCGCGGATGGCGTCTTCCTCGCGCTGCGGCGGCGCACTCAGGCGCAGTTCCAGGCGGAAGCCGTCGGTGATGCGCGACGCGGCCGTGAGCTTGTCGTCGCTGCGGCAGGGCTCGCCGGGGATCGGCACCAGGTCGGTCAGGCATTCGGCAAAGGACAGCACCACGAACAGCGGCAGCACCGGGTTCGCGCCCGCGCCCTGCACGGCCTTGCTGATCGAGGTGGCTTCCTGCAGCAGCCAGGCGTTGAGGTCGCAGCATTGTTCGCTGCCCACGCACACGGCGCGGCCCGAGGGCATCCAGGCCATGCCGGGGGTGACGCGCACGCGCGGCCCGCTGCCGCTGCCTTCCAGCAGCACCTGCAGGCCGCGTGCCGTGCCGTAGCCCAGCAGCTCGCGCGCCAGTTCGTGGCGGCGGGCGTTCTGGTACGCGGCCTCCTGCAGGAAGTCGTCGACGCCCAGCAGCATGCCCAGCGTGTAGTTGACGCGCTTGCCGTCGTCCAGCGCGGTGGTGCCGGCGCCGGTGGGGGTGGGTCCACAGCATCCCATGATCAGGTCCTCCGCACCGCGGCGCAGGCTGCGGTGGTGTTGTTGGCCCGGTGCCCGCAACGCGCACCGGGAAGTGCGCGCTGCGGGTCCCGCAGCAGGGGTTTCAGCATTCGAGCCTCACGCGGTCGGTAGGTGTCGGTGGTTGGTAGGACAAGGGCGCGATGCGGCCGGCACCCACCTGGCCGCGGCCCAGCAGCAGCGCCGGGGCCAGCGCCGGGTCGCGGCTGCCGCGGCCGAGCAAGGTGTCCAGGCCCAGCCGCGCCTGGCCGACGCGGAACAGCGCCCAGTAGGGCTTGATGTCGAAGCGGGTGTGGGCCGGCTTTTCCAGCGCCACGACGCGCTGCGCCAGGTCGCTGGCCGCGGCCAGCGCGGCCGGGTCGGCCAGCGGGCCGTTGGTGGGCAGCAGCACGCTGAAGCTGTGGGCATGCGCGGCGATCGGCTCGACCGTGGTCTCGAACAGCACCCAGTCGGCCAGCGCCTGGTCGCCCTGGGGCAGCACGGCCGGGGCCGGTATCCATTCGAAGCCGGGCCAGCCTTGTGCGGTGCGCGCCTGGTAGTCGGTCACCCGCAGGTAGCGGCGCGCCAGGAACGCCTGCCAGCGCCGCAGCCAGCGCAGCAGCGGGCCGGGCAGGCCGTTGACGAAGGCGCGCCACGCGTCCTGGCGCGCGCGCGTGGCCGGCAGCGGCTGGGGCAAGCCATCGTCGGGCCAGGTGGCGGGCAGCTGCGGCCCCAGGCCGCCGTCGGCGCCGCGCGCCACGGTGTCCTGCCAGGCGGCGTGCAGCGCCTGCGCCAGGGCCGGCACGGCGCCCAGCTGCTGCTGGCAGA
The DNA here is from genome assembly GCA_022842305.1 of Rubrivivax sp. Lineage (GTDB taxonomy): Bacteria > Pseudomonadota > Gammaproteobacteria > Burkholderiales > Burkholderiaceae_C > Rubrivivax. Next base: position 1,816 of record JALHPY010000221.1, on the reverse strand, counting down.
AGTCGGCCCACAAGCTCGCGTCGCCGGCCTGGGTGGCATCCGGGGGCACGGGCGCCAAACGTGCAGCCGCGGCGGCGCTGGCGCTCACCCCCGAGGCCTGCAGCGTGTCCTGCCAGCGCCGGTGCAGGCCGGCCGCGCCTTCGGCCAGCGACCAGCGCGCCTGCGCCGCCACGGCGCGCGGCTGGGCGTCGACCACGGTCTCGCCCAACAGCACCACGGGCAGGCGGCGGGCCAGAAAGCGTTCCACCAGGCGCACGCCGCCCGGCCCCTGGCGCGACGGCGCGGGCAGGCGGAACAGGCTGTCGTCGAGCAGGCAGCTGGACAGCGCCAGCTCCAGCGCCAGGCTCAGCGCGCGCGGTGTGCCGCGGTACTGGAACAGCGGCACCGCATGGCGGATCAGCTGGCGCCGGCGCGCGTCGTCCAGCGCCGGGTCCAGCACCAGGCCCAGCCAGCCGGCCAGCCAGTCCAGGGTTTCGCCGGGCGCGCTGCGCACGTCGAACAAGGCGCCGGCGGCGGTGATGCGGTCTTCGATGGCGGTGAACTGGCCTTCGAAGTTGGCCAGGAAGCGCTCCAGGAAGTCGGCCGCGGCGTCGCTGCCGTCGTCGCCTTCGGCCAGCGTGTTGTTGCGGCGGTAGATCGACGGCAGGTACTGCTGCGCGTAGCTGAAGCGGGGTGACCAAGCGCGCAGCGCCACCAGGCGCGGCGTGGCCAGCTCGTTGCCGCGCAGCTGCAGCCGCAGCTGCAGGTGCTGGCCGCGTGCGGCCTGCAGCAGCAGCTCGAAGCTGCCGTGGCCGTGTTCGGTCTGCAGGGCCGCGGCGCCGGGCGCGTCGCGCAGCCAGGGCAGTTCGCTGCCGCCGGGGCGGCGCAGCAGCGTCGGCTCGCGCCGCCAGGGCAGACGGGGCAGGCGCGTGACGTCGTCGTCGGCGCGGCTTTCGACCACCACTTCGCAACCGGGCGGCAGGCAGCCGTCGATGACCACGCGGTGCCAGCTGCAACCGATTTCGCGGCTGTCCAGGGCGGGGGTGATCAGGGCAGCTTCGGCGGCGAAGCGCGGGCGGCGCTGCGCCACCAGCGGCACCCAGCGGCCGGCGCTCGCGGCCGCGTCGATGGCACTGCTGTGGTAGGCCACGCCGGTGTCGCCCGCCAGGCGCGCCGGGCCGCGCCGCACCAGGTTGCGCCCGCCATAGCGCTTGAGCGGCAGCACCTCCTTGCCGGGCACCAGCACCAACGCCGCGGCCTCTGGCGGGCTGCTGAAGTGGAGCTCGAACGCGTAGGCCTGGTTGCCCTCGGCCGCCGCCACCACGACCCGGGGTGGCGGCGTCGTTGCGGGGGCCGCGACGGCAACGCTGCCGAAGCTGTCGGCCAGCGCGATGTCAAAGCCCACCAGCGTGAAGCGCGCCCGGTCGGCGTCGTCGATCAGCGTCGCCGCAATCGCCGTGCTGTCCTGGCCGGCGGCCTGGCCGCGCACGTAGCGCGACAGACGCGCAAAGCCGTCGCTGCCGCGGGCGTCGAGCACGAGCACGCTGCCGTCGGGCAGCACCAGGATGGCGATCGGGTCGTCGCCGCCGCTGGCATCGACCGCCAGGTCGAAGCACGGTGGCTGCAGCGCCGGCACGACGGCCACGGCCGGGCGGGCATGGTCGGGGTGGGCGACGAAGCCGCTGGCGCTGTCGCCCCCTTCGCTGGGCGCCAGGGTCTGCATGCCCAACTGCCGGCTCAGGCACCAGACGCGGCCGTGCTCGCGGTCCAGCACCGCCAGGCCGCCGCACGGGCGCGCGGCCAGGGCCTGCGGCGCGAACGGCCAAGCGGTGGGCCA
>JALHPY010000220.1 GCA_022842305.1 Rubrivivax sp. | reverse complement strand
TGGGGCAACCGGGCGTTCTACATGGCGGCCGATCCCGGCCCCTGGCTCGGCCTGAAGGCCATCGCCTGGCCGACGCCGGGTGTGTTGCACGTGGTCGGTGTCGATGCCGCGCCCGAGCGCTTCTTCCCGGGTGCCGAGATCCTGGAGATCGGCCTGGCGCCGGCCGGGCTGCAGCGCCTGCTGGAGCATCTGCGCGAGAGCCACGCATCCGACGCCGCGGGGCGCCCGATCACGCTGGGCCCGGGCCTGTACGGCCACAGCCGCTTCTATGCCGCGCGCGAGCGCTTCCACCTGTTCAAGACCTGCAACGTGTGGGTGGCCGCGGCACTGCAAGCGGCCGGCGTGCCGGTCTCGCCGACGCTGACGCTCACGACCGAGCGGCTGATGGCCCAGCTGCGCCCGCTCGCGCTGCCGAAGCCATGAAGGATCCTTGGGCAGCGTAACGCGTCCGGAAGGCGCAGGCTTCCGGCAAGGGCGTCGGGTGGCGGCAGAGCGCCGCGCCCCTACCGCACCTCGTCGGTGACGACCCCGAAGCGCGTGAGCGTGTTCGGCCCGAAGGTCATGGTGATGGGCACGTCGCCCGCATCGCGCCCGTGGGCCATGAGCACGCGGCCGATGCGCGGCTTGTTGTGACGCGCGTCGAAGGTGACCCACTGCCCGCCCAGGTAGACCTCGAACCAGGCGCTGAAATCCATGGGTGAGGGCACCGGCGGTATGCCGATGTCGCCCAGGTAACCGGTGCAGTAGCGCGCCGGGATGTTGAGGCAGCGGCACAGCGTGACGGCCAGGTGGGCAAAGTCGCGGCACACGCCGGTCTGCTCGTGAAAGCCCTGCAGCGCGCTGCGGTTGGCACGCGCGTTGGCGTAGTCGAAACGGATGCGCTGGTGCACGAAGTTGCACACCGCCTGCACCCGGCTCCAGCCCAGCGGCGTCTGGCCGAACTGGGCCCAGGCAAAGGCCAGCAGTTCGCTGTCGACCTCGCAATAGCGGCTGGGCAGCAGGAACTGCAGCACCTCGGTGGGCAGCTCCTGCGGCGCGTGCTGGTAGGCTGCGGGATAGTAGGGGTCGGGCAGGCCGCTGTCGTAGATGCGGGCCTGGTTGCTCAGGCGCACCGTGCTCACGCCGGCGGGCACCTGAATGCGGCCACAGCGGTTGCCGTAGGCGTCGATGTATTCGGCGGTGGGCATGGCGGGCTGCACCACCAGTTGCTCGGGCGACTGCAGGTCGTGCTCGCGGCTGGGGTGCACGCGCAGCAGGTAGATCAGGGCGGTGGGCGCGGTGAGCGCGAGTTCGATGTCGTAGCCAATCTGGATGAGCATGGGGGTTCCGGCGTCACCTGGTGTGACCGTCCGATCATGGGGCTTGGGCGCCTGCCTGCCTGTAGGACAGCGCCGCCATCGGTAGGAACCCTTGGGGCCGTGTCGTGGAGAGGGCGATGGCGCCGGGCCCGTGGCCTTGGCTATCGTCAGGCCTTCGCATTCACCACCGGAGCAGCTCATGGGCTGGTTTTCCAAGAACGACAGCGACTTCCTGCTGGCCACCGTCGTGCCGCCGGCCGACGCGGTCAGGATCGAGCGCTACCTGGGCATCGTCAGCGGCCAGGCGGTGATCGGCGCCAACCTCTTCCGTGACCTGTTCGCATCGGTGCGCGATGTGGTGGGCGGCCGGGCGGGCGGCTACGAGCGCGCGCTGTCGGGCGCGCGCGACGCGGCGCTGCAGGACCTGGTCGAAGCCGCCAAGGAGATGGGTGCGGACGGCGCCGTGGGCCTGGATTTCGAGTACGCGGTGCTGGGCGAGACCAACGGCATGATGCTGGTCTCGGTCAGCGGCACTGCCGTCAAGCGGGGCTGATCGACTTCCGCATGAACGCCCCCGTCAGCCTCAACCCCGCCCAGTTGCAGGCCGTGAACCACCTGCAGGGCCCCTGCCTGGTGCTGGCCGGTGCCGGCTCGGGCAAGACGCGGGTCATCGTGCACAAGATCGCGCGCCTGCTGCAGGCCGGGCTGGCGCCGGCGCAGATCGCCGCCATCACCTTCACCAACAAGGCCTCGCAAGAGATGCGCGAGCGCGCCAAGGCGCTGGTGGGCGCGCGTGCGGCCAAGGACCTGGCCATCAGCACCTTCCACAGCCTGGGCGTGCGCATGCTGCGCGCTGACGGGCCGCGCGTGGGCCTGAAGCCCAACTTCAGCATCCTGGACAGCGACGACGTGCTGGGCGTCATCCGCGAGGCCGGCGGCTGCAGCGACAACGCGCTGGCGCGGCGCTGGCAGTGGACCATCAGCCTGTGGAAGAACCAGGGCCTGGACGCCGACGGCGCCGATGCCGCGGCGCAGGACGACGACGAGCGCGTGGCCGCGCGCGTGATGCGTCTGTACCAGGAGCGGCTGCAGGCCTTCCAGGCGGTGGACTTCGACGACCTGATCAAGCTGCCGCTGGTGCTGCTGCAGCGCGACGCCGAGGCGCGCGCCAAGTGGCAGGCGCAGTTCCGCCACGTGCTGGTGGACGAGTACCAGGACACCAACGCCGTGCAGTACGAACTGCTCAAGGCCCTGGTGGGCGAGCGCGCGCTGTTCACCGCGGTGGGCGACGACGACCAGAGCATCTACGGCTGGCGCGGCGCCACCATCGACAACTTGAAGCGCCTGCCGCAGGAGTTTCCGCAGCTGACCGTGATTGCGCTGGAGCAGAACTACCGCAGCACCGGCCACATCCTGCGCGCCGCCAACGCGGTGATCGCCGCCAACCCCAAGATCTACGAGAAGAAGCTCTGGAGCAACCTGGGCGACGGCGAGCCGGTGCGCGTGATCGAATGCGACGGCGAGGAGCACGAGGCCGAACGCGCCGTGGCGCGCATACAGGCGCTGCGCGGCGGCGCCTCGAGCAGCGGCGCCAGCCTGCAGTACAGCGACTTTGCCGTGCTCTACCGCGCCAACCACCAAGCCAAGGTGTTCGAGCAGAAGCTGCGCGCGGCGCAGATCCCGTACAAGGTGTCGGGCGGGCAGAGCTACTTCGACCGCGCCGAGATCAAGGACCTGTGCGCCTGGCTGCGCCTGCTGGTCAACGCCGACGACGATCCCGCCTTCCTGCGCGCCGTCACCACGCCCAAGCGCGGCATCGGCCACCAGACCCTGGCCACGCTGGGCGAGTTTGCGTCCACCTGGAAGGTCAGCCTGTTCCAGGCGCTGTTCTCGCCCAGCCTGCCCAGCGTGCTGAAGGGAAAGATGCTGGACGCGCTGCAGCAGTTCGGCCGCGAGGTCAACGAGCTGGAGCACCGCGCCCGCCACGCCACCGGCGCCGAAGAGGCGCGCGCGCTGCTGCTGGGCTGGCTCAAGGACATCGGCTACGAGCAGCACCTGCTGGACGGTGAGGACAGCGAGAAGCTGGCCACCGCGCGCTGGGGCAACGTGCTGGACTTCGTCGACTGGATCGCGCGGCGCTGCGGCGGCGAGATCACCCAGGAAGGCGGCGCCAGCTTCGAAAGCGAGCGTCAAAGCGTGCTGCAGGTGGCGCAGAGCATCAGCGTGATCATCAGCCTGGCCGAGCGCGGCGAAGAGCAGGACGTGGTCACGCTGTCCACGCTGCACGCGGCCAAGGGCCTGGAGTGGCCGCACGTCATCCTGGCCGGCATCAACGAAGGGCTGCTGCCGTTTCGCAGCGGCAGCGAGGACAAGAACAGCGAGTTCAGCCCCGAACGCCTGGAAGAAGAACGCCGACTGATGTACGTGGGCGTCACGCGCGCGCGCCACACGCTGGCCGTGAGCACGCTCAAGCGGCGCAAGAAGGGCCGCGACACCATCGCCGGTGTGCCCAGCCGCTTCATCGCCGAGATGAAGCTGGACGAGATCAAGAACAAGGAAGACCCGCGCGCGCGGCTGAAGAAGCTGCGCGACGAGATGGCGGCGCGCGTGGCGGCGGCGCCCACACCCGGCGCCTGAGGATGGGCGCGCGCCTGTCCCCCGTGGCACTGGCACTGGCTGCCGCGGCGTGCGCGCTGCTGGCCATCGCCTCGGCCCCCTGGGCGCTGGGCCAGCCCTGGCTGAACTTCGTCTTCAAGCCGCTGGCCACGCTGGCGGTCATCGCCTACGCCTGGCCACGCGGCCGCGGCACGCCCGAGCGGCGCTGGGTGCTCGTCGGCCTGGGCTTCTCGCTGGGCGGCGACGTGGCCCTGCTGTGGCCGCAGCAGGGCTTTCTGCCGGGGTTGGTGAGCTTTCTGCTGGCGCACCTGTGCTACCTGCTGGCCTTCACACGCACGCAGCGTCTGGCGGCGCGACCCGTGTGGTTCATGGCCTACGCGGCGCTGGCGGCCGTCGTCCTGTGGCAGCTGTGGGCTGGCGTGCCGGGCCCGCTGCGCGCGCCTGTGCTGGCCTACGTGGCCTGCCTGGGCGCGATGGCCGCGCAGGCCGCCGTGCTGTGGCGCAGCGGCGTGGCGCGCGGCGGCGTGCTGGCGGCCGGCGGTGCGCTGTTCATGCTGTCGGATACGCTGCTGGCCAGCAACAAGTTCGCTGGCCCGCTGCCGCTGGCCAGCCTGTGGATACTGGCGAGCTACTGGACGGCGCAGTGGTGCATCGCGTCCTGGCTGGCGCCGCCGGATCAGCGCCCTTCGACCAGGATGTAGCCGCGGTTCTCGACCGTGTCGAAGCTGCGCATGCCCTTGATCAGCGTGGCCGTGGGCATCCACACCCAGCCGGCGCTGGCCGGGTTGACGTCCAGCACCAGGAAGGCATCCGACTCGGCGTCGTAGGCGCCCAGCGGCGACAGGTGGCCGCCGCCCTTCTGGCCCACGGTGTCACGCCGGTAACCCACGATGGCGTAGTCGCCGCGCCGCGCCAGGTTGGCGATCAGGTCGGCGCGGATCTCGGCCTCGGGCTTCTCATCGGCCACCACCACCATCCGCGTGGTGGCACCGTGGGCGCGCAGCAGCTCGTCCAACTGGCGCAGTTGGTAGCCGAAGTCGCGCAGCGTGCGCCCTTCGATCTGCAGCGGTTCGCCCAGCACCTGGGCGCGTGTCTTGCGGCCGCGCGCGATCACCGATTCCTGCGTGTGGCGCGGCACTGTCAGGTCGGCGCCGGGGGGCAGGTGGCGCAGGTCCTGATCCTGCAGCCGGCTGCGGTCGCGCGGCGCATCGCCCGCGCGCGCCGCGTTCAGCACGATGGCCGCCGAGGTGGGGCCGCAGAAGGCGCCGTTGGACTGCGGCTCGAACTGGTTGGCCAGCACGGCAAAGTCGGCACGCGCGGTGGACCGCGCCAGCCGCGCCAGGCCTTCGTCGCTGGAAAAAGGCAGCAGCCCTTCGGCAGCGGCCGGCGCCAGCAGCAAGATGGCCAGCAGCGTGGCCAGGGCGGTACGAAGCCAGGTGCTCATCGACACACTCCCGCGGCCGGGCCGATGAGGCGGCCGCGCGGCAATCTAGCAGGCCGCGCGGCGCCGCGCACTACGAAGGCAGGAAGTCCACCGGCCAGGTGACGACCATGGCGTCGACATCGCGTGCACCGAAGTCGAACTGGCGTATGCGCGCCAGCAGCTTGCGCTCCAGCTCGTCGGCGTGCAGTTCGCTGGAGACGATGCGCAGGTCGCTGATCTGGCCGCTGGGTGCGATCTTCAGCTCCAGCACCACCTTGCCCTGCAGCGCCGGGTCGTCGCGCAGCGCGCGGTTGTAGAGCGCGTAGATGGCGCCCTTGTTGCGCTCGAAGACCAGCTTGATCTCTTCGATCGAGCGGCTGGCCTTGCCACTGCTGCCCTTTTGCAGCGTACCGCCTGCGGCCGCGCCCGCGCCGCCAGCCCCGGCGCCGCCTGCACCTGCGCGGCCACCGCCGCC
>JALHPY010000219.1 GCA_022842305.1 Rubrivivax sp. | reverse complement strand
TGCCGGCCCACCCCGACCTGCCGCAGCGCCTGCAGCACATCGCCCTGATGCGCTATGGCCACGCCATGGCCGTGCCGCGCCCGGGTGTGCGCGGCCACCCGGCGCTGGCCGCTCTGGCCCAGCCCGCCGCTGCGGGGCGGCTGCACTTCGCCCATGCCGACCTGTCGGGCTATTCGATCTTCGAAGAGGCCTTCACCCACGGCCAGCGCGCCGGCCAGGCAGCGGCCAGGCAGTGGCGTCGGACCTGAGCGTTCAGCTCGGCGCGCCGCGGCGCAGGTTTTGGCGCGTCACGGCATCGGGCCCAAAGGCCTGCAGCAGCGCCTGCATCAGCGCTTCGGCGCGCGCCGAGTTGTCGCCGCCGAAGTTGCAGACATAGACGTCCAGCGTCACCGCGCCCAGCTCGGGCCAGGTGTGCACCGCCAAGTGCGATTCGGCCAGCAGCACCACGCCGGTGACGCCGGCCACGCCGCCCGCCGGCGCTGTGCCGAAGCCGTGAAAGACCTCGGCCACGGCGTGCAGCCCCGCATAGTCCACGGCTTGCAGGCACAGCGCACGCAGTGCCGCGGCGTCGTGCATCACGGCGGCGCCGGCGCGGCATCCGCGCAGGTCTGCCGTCAGCTGCAAGCCTTCCATGGCCGGGGATCATAAGAGGGTGGATGCAGGCCCGCGGCGACGGCAGCGATTGCGGGCATTCTCGGGATGGCCACACCGCGCGCGGCCCGCGATACTGCGCGTCGACCGGCCGCCAGTCCGCGCCGGGATCACCCCAGGAGACCCCCATGCCCGCTCCCTTGCGTGACGTGCCCGACGAAGCAGTAGAGCTGATCAAGTGCTTCGAAGGCATCCCTGACGGCGACCCTTCCACTGTCAACCTCGACGCCTATCTGTGCCCGGTCGATGTCTGGACCATAGGCTGGGGCCATGCCGTGATGGACGGCGGCAAGCAGCTCAAGGGCCGTGCCAACCTGGCGCGGGCGCGCGCGCTGTACCCCGGCGGCATCACGCGCGCGCAGGCCGAGACGCTGCTGCGCGCCGACCTGCTGAGCCGTGTCGCCTCGGTCTCCAGCCTGGCCAAGGTGCCGCTGGATGATCGCCAGTTCGGCGCGCTCGTCGCCCTGGTCTTCAACATCGGCGCGGCCAACCTGGCCAGCTCCACCCTGCTGCGCCGGCTCAACGTCGGTGACAGCCGCGGTGCGGCCGATCAGTTTCTGGCCTGGGACAAGGCGCGCGTGGGCGGCGTGCTCAAGCCGCTGGCCGGCCTGACGCGCCGGCGCAAGGCCGAACGTGCACTCTTCCTGGGCGAAGACTGGCGTGCCGCCGGAGGCGTGGGCCCGGTGATGCGCGGCGGCCCGGCGCCGGTGGCGACGGAAGTGCTGCCCGTACCCGAGTCGCCCGACGCGCCGCCGCCGGCCAAGAGGGCCGCCGTCAAGAAGGCGTCCGCCAAGAAGCCTGCGGCCAAGAAGGCAGCGGCCAAGAAGGCCCCCGCGAAGAGGGCATCCATCAAGCAGGCGGTTGCCAAGAAGCTGGCGGCCAAGAAGTCGCCCGGGTTGAGTACCGCCATCAAGCAGGTGGCAACCAGGAAGCCGGCAGCCCAGAAGGCCCCGGCGAAGAAAGCCGCAGCGAAGAAGGCGGCGGTGAAGAAGGCACCGGCCAAGAAGGCCGCAGCGAAGAAGACCGGTCGCTAGGCCACGCGCCCGAACCACCAGATCGACAGCGACGCCGCCAGCAGCACCAGCGCGGCGCCCAGCGCCGCGAACAGGGCGCTGATCTCGGTTTCCTTGCGCTCGACCACCATGCGCGAGCTCAGGCTTTCGTAGACCTTCTTCAGGTCTTCGGCGGTGCCGGCGTAGAAGTATTCGCCGTGCGTCAGGACCGAGACGTTCTTCAGCGTCTCTTCGTCCAGGCGCACGCGCATGCTCCAGCCCTCGAAGCCGATGACCTCGCCCTCCTTGGTGCCGATGCCCACGGTGTAGACGCGGATGCCGCGGTCGGCGGCCATCTTGGCGGCCTCCAGCGGGTCGGGGCCTACGGTGCGCTGTCCGTCGGTGAGCATGATGATGGCGGCCGAGGTGTACGAGCCCGGCTCCACCGCCTTGAAGGGCTTGGCCTCTTTCTTGTCGCCGATGGGCTTGCCGGGAAAGTTCTTCTGACCGGTGACGTGCTGGATCTCGATGCCCTCGTCCGGAAACAGCGTGGCCAGGCTCAGGATGATGCCGCTGCCGGTGGCCGTGCCGCGCTGCAGCTGAAAGCGGTCGATCGCGGCGATCACGTCCTCGCGGCTGGCGGTGGGCGCCTGCACCACGGCGGCCGTGCCGGCAAAGGACACCACGCCCACGCGCACTTCGCGCGGCAGGTTGTCCACAAAGGCCTTGGCCGCCACCTGGCTGGCCACCAGGCGGTTGGGCTGCACGTCTTCGGCGCGCATGCTGCCCGAGACATCCATGGCCAGCATGATGGTGCGCTCTGCCAACGGCAGCGTGATGGTGGCCGTGGGCCGCGCCGTGGCCAGCAGCATTGCGGCAAAGGCCAGCAGCAGCAGCAGCGGCGGCAGGTGGCGGCGCCAGCCCGGGCCGCGCCCTTGCGCCTGGCGCGCCACGGCCAGGCTGGCCAGGCGCACCGTGGTCTTGCGTCGCCGCGCCAGCAGCCACAGGTACAGCGCCACCAGCAGCGGCAGCAGCGCCAGCAACCACAGCATCGAGGGCCAGAGGAACTTCATGCGGGGGCCTCCGCCAGGGGCTGCGCGCGGCGCAGCGCGGCCGGCATCAGGCGCGGCGCCGGGCGGCGCGCGCGTTGCCGGCGCAGGTCGGTAAAGCGCAGCAGCGATTCGAGCAGGTCATCGTCGGTGGCCAGTTCCAGCACGTCGGCGCCCGATCGTGCCAGGCCGTCCAACAACGCGGCTTCTTGCTGCGCGGCGATGGCGGCGTAGCGTTCGCGAAAGCCCGGGTCGTCGGCGTCGATGAGCAACTGCTCGCCGGTCTCGGCGTCTTCCACCGTCACCAGGCCCAGGCCGGCGTCGGCGGGCAAGGCCATCTCCAGCGGATCCCACAGGCGCACGGCCACCACGTCGTGGCGGCGGGTCAGGCGTGCCAGCGCGTCCTGCCAGCCGGGCTGGCTGATGAAGTCCGACAGCACGAAGACCAGTGCGCGCCGCCGCATCACGCCGTCGGCGGCGCGCAGCAGATCGGCCAGCGCGGTGGCGCCGCCGGTTGACCCGGTGCCGCCGCCGGTTGACGCGTTGCCGCCGCCGGTTGACCTGGTGCCGCCGTCGGCGGGTGCGCGCGGGCGCGGCCGGCGCATGCGCTGCAGCAGTTCCAGCACGTGGGCGCGGCTGTTGCGCGGGGGCAGCACGGCGTCGACATTCTGGCCGTACATGAGCGCGCCGACGCGGTTGCCGTGGCGCGTGATCACGCGCGCCAGCGTGGCCACGAAGCCGGCCGACACGGCGAGCTTGGTGATGTCGGCCGAGCCGAAGTCGACGCTGCCCGACAGGTCCAGCAGAAACCAGGCGGTGAGGTCGCGGTCTTCGGTGAACTGGCGCACGTAGGGCTGCTGCAGCCGCGCGGTGACGTTCCAGTCGATGTGGCGCACGTCGTCGTGGTGCTGGTACTCGCGCAGATCGGCCAGGTCGACGCCGGCACCGCGCCACAGCGTGCGGTAGTCGCCCTGCAGCAGGCCGTCCAGGCGGCGGATCACCGCCCACTCGAGCCGCCGCAGCAGCGCGTCGGGCGTGGCGAAAGCGGCGGGCTGCGCGGCCACAGAGCTTGTGAAGCTATGCATCACACCCGCGCCGGGGTGGCCAAGGGCCGTGGGCAAGGCGCGGCGCGCAGCCCATGTTCCGGACCTGGGCAAGCGGCGCAACGCGGCCCACGGCCCTTGGGTACCCCGGCCCGGAGGGTGGGGCCTCAGAAAGGGCCCACTCGGCGTTGCACGGCATCGCCGGGTACCCAACCCGGCTGCGCCGTGCGCCTTGATTGGGCCCTTTCTGAGGCCCCACGCGGGTGTGATGCATAGCTTCACAAGCTCTCAGGCATGGCCGCTGGGCTTGTCGGTAGCGGCATGGGCCAGGGGCTTGTCGGGCGCCTGCACCTTGGCCAGCAGGCGCTGCACGATGGCCTCGGCCGTGATGTTCTCGGCCAGCGCTTCGTAGCTGAGCACGATGCGGTGGCGCAGGACGTCGGGCACCAGGTCGGTCATGTCCTCGGGCAGGGCGTAGCGGCGGCCGCGCAGCAGGGCCAGGGCCTTGGCGCCTTCGATCATGCCGATGGTGGCGCGCGGGCTGGCGCCGAAGGTGATGTACTTGTCCAGGTCCTTCATGCCATAGGCCGAGGGCCGGCGGCTGGCGCCGACCAGTCGCACCGCGTACTGCATCAGCGCCGGGTCGCAGTACACGGCGCGGCAGTCGCGCTGCAGCGCGGCCAGTTGGAAGGTGTCGGCCACGGCGTTGACCTCGGTCGGCTCGCCGGTGACGCGCTGCACGATCACGAACTCTTCTTCCTCGCTGGGGTAGTCGACCAGCACCTTCATCATGAAGCGGTCGACCTGCGCCTCTGGCAGCGGGTAGGTGCCTTCGGTCTCGATCGGGTTCTGCGTGGCCATCACGACGAAGGGGTCGGGCACCTTGTGGCTTTCGCCCGCGATGGTGACCTGACGTTCCTGCATCACCTCGAGCAGCGCGCTCTGCACCTTGGCCGGGGCGCGGTTGATCTCGTCGGCCAGCAGCAGGTTGGCGAACACCGGCCCCAGGCTGGTGCCGAACTCGCCCGTCTTCTGGTTGTAGATGCGCGTGCCGATCAGGTCGGACGGCACCAGGTCGGGGGTGAACTGGATGCGCTTGAAACTGCCGCGCACGGTGCGCGCCAGGGTCTTGATGGTCAGCGTCTTGGCCAGCCCGGGCACGCCCTCGACCAGCAGGTGGCCCTGGGCCAGCAACGCCACCAGCACGCGCTCGAGGAAGCGGTCTTGCCCCACGACCACGCGCTTGACCTCGTATAGCAGGCGCTCCATCAGGGTGGCGGTGTCGGCAGGGTCGTGCATCGGGGGCCTTGGCGGTTGCGTCAGAACGGCGGCATGCCGGCGGCGGCCGCGGCATTCTCGATGGGCACCGCAAAGCCGATGCCGATGAAGGTGCGCTGCTCCGACGGGTTGAGGATGGCGGTGACCACGCCGACCACGTGGCCGTCCATGGTGACCAGCGGCCCGCCCGAATTGCCCGGGTTGGCGGCGGCGTCGAACTGGATCAGGTTGGTGAGCGTCTTCTCGCCCTCGGGCGAGCGGAACTCGCGCTTCAGGCCCGAGACCACGCCGTGGCTCACCGAAGGCCCGATGCCGAACGGGTGGCCCACGGCGATGACGTGGTCGCCCGGCAGCAGGTCGGCGGTGGAGCGCATGGTGGCGGCTTCGAGGTCGTCGGGCAGGCTCTCGGCCTTGAGCACGGCCAGGTCGTTCTCGGGCTGGGCGCCGATCATCGCGGCGTCGCTTTCATGGCCGTTGGCAAAGCGCACCTTGATGCGCTTGGCGCCCCAGACCACGTGCAGGTTGGTCAGGATGGTGCCGTTGTCGATGATCACCACGCCGGTGCCCAGGCCGCGTTCCATGGCGCGGCGGTCGTCGCTCATGCCGGTCTTGTCGCCATCCTTGTCGCGGTCCTTGCCTGCGCCCTTGTCCTCGCCCGTGTCCTTGTCGTCCATCAGCGAGACCACGCGCACCACCGAGGGCAGGATGGTCTGGTAGGCCTTGGCCGCGGCGCTGGGCAGGGGCTCCTTCTCCAGCGATTCGCGCACCGCGGTGTCGATGTCTTCCTGGGTGATGACGCGCGGCGCCGGCCCCCACAGCAGCGCCAGGCCCAGCAGCGCCAGCGCCGCCAGCGCGCCCGCCAGGGCCCACAGCGGTGCCGGCCAGTCGGCGGCCCAGCGACGCAGCCCGG
>JALHPY010000218.1 GCA_022842305.1 Rubrivivax sp. | reverse complement strand
GCGGCTGCACGCGGGCCCCGGCACCGGCCGGCGCGCTGCGCGCCAGCAGCAGCGCCAGCAGCAGCACCAGCGCCGCCGCGCCGGCCGAGTGCGCCAACGCCGCCACCAGCGGCCAGCCCAGCACCACATTGGACAGGCCGCTGAGCAGTTGCGCCAGCAGCAGTGCCGCCAGGCCTGCGCCGAAGCGCCGCGCCACCACTCCGCCCTGCCGCCACAGCGCCCAGGCCAGCATCAGCAAGGCCGCACTGGCCACCAGCGCGAACAGCCGGTGCGCCATCTGTATGGCCACCAGCGCCTCGAAGGGCAGCACGCCGCCGTGGCCGGCATGGCCCAGTTCGCGCAGCAGCGTGAAGCCGGCGGCAAAGTCCATCTCCGGCCACCAGCGGCCGTTGCACATCGGAAACCCATCGCAGGCCAGCACCGCGTAGTTGGTGCTGACCCAGCCGCCCAGCGCCACCTGCAGCATCAGCAGCGCCAGCGCCAGCACCGCACCCCGGCGCAGCGCCGGTGGCAGGGCCAGCGGGCGGCGCGCAAAGGCCTCGTGCTGCTGCGCCAGCAAGGCCAGCAGCGCCAGCCCGCCCAGCAGGTGCAGGGTGACCACCGCCGGGTAGAGCTTGAGCGTGACCGTGTAGCGCCCGAACAGCCCTTGCACGATGACCCAGACCAGCGTGACCGTGGGCCACCAGGGCGAGTGCGGCAGGTGGCGGCGCTCACGCCAGCTGACCGCGGCCATCACCAGGATCAGCGCGCCCACGACCATGGCCAGGTAACGGTGGATCATCTCGATCCAGGCCTTGCGCCAGGTGACGGGGCCGTCGGGCAGCGCCGCCTGCGCGGCCTGGATGTCGTCGCGCGCACCTAGCGGGCTGGCTTCGCCGTAGCAGCCGGGCCAGTCGGGGCAACCCAGGCCGGAATCGGTGAGCCGGGTGAAGGAGCCGAAGACCACCAGGTCGAAGGTCAGGAACAAGGTCAGCGCGGTCAGCGCCGCCAGGCGGCCGGCGGTTCCGCCCTGGCGCCCGCGCAGCCAGACCCAGGCCAGTGGCACCAGGGCGAACAGCGCCGCCATGGCCAAGAGGCGCAGCGCCGGGGCGTAGTCGACCAACGCGACCAGCCCGACCAGCGCGTCCGTCGGTGCGGCGTTCATCGCCCCGCCAGGTCCCAGGACGAGGAGGCGCGCAGCAGCCGGTCCAGATCGCGCTTGACGCGCCCCGGCTCGGCCTGCGCCGGCGCGCGCATCATCCATTCGCCGTGCGGGTCGACCACGTACAGGTGGTCCTGCAGCGCCTGGCCTGCGGCCGGTGTCAGCCAGGCGGCCAGGGCCTGCGGGTCGGCGCGCAGCACAGTAACCTCGGGCCGCGATTCGACCGCGGCGCGCAGGGCCGGCGCCAGGGCCGCGCCGTCGGTGACCAGCCAGACCTTGTCCAGGCGATCGCGCTCGCGCCCCAGCATCTCGCGCAGTTGCCGCTGCATGAACAAGCGCTGCTCGCAAGCGGCGTCACAGGCCGAGGGCCCCACGGCCACCAGCAGCCACTGGCCCCTGAGCGTGTCGGCCGCCACCGGCGCGCCGTCCAGCGTGCGCAGCGCCAGCGCGGGCAGGCTGCGCGTGGGCTGGATCAGCGTGCCATAGCTGGTCTGCGACTGCGGCCGGACCACGTAGAAGGTGAAGTACGAGGCCACCACCGGCGCGGCGCACACCGCCAGCACCAGCAGCATGCGCAGCCGGCCGGCGCGTGTGCGGCGACGCGCGGCCTGCTGCGGTTCTTGCAGATCGGGCACGGCCAGGCTGTGCACGGTCAGCGTCAGCGGCTCAGCGGGCGGCGGCGCGGGCCTGTCGGCGGGGGCGGATGAACTGGAACCAGACATAGAGGAAGGCGGTCAGCGCGCACAGCGCAAACCACTGGAAGGCATAGCCGTAGTGCTTGTGGACATCGGCCGCGGGCTGTGGCCATTGCCGCAGCAGGCCGTCGGCCGGTGGGTGATTGCCGTCTTCCTGCACCAGCGCCAGCGGGCGCAGCGGCAGCCGGGTTTCACGCGCGTAGGCGGCAAGGTCGAGATTCTGCCGGATCGCCCCCGAAGCCGCCGCGCCCAGCTCATAGGCCTGCGACAGCGTCGGGGCGATGCGCCCCAGCACCTCGACCTCGCCCGCCGGCGCGCCGGGCACGGCAATGCGCGTGCGCTCGGCCATGTCGCGCGGCATCCAGCCGCGCTGCACCAGCAGCGCCGTGCCGTCATCCAGTTGCAGCGGCGTCACCGCCAGCAGGCCGGCGCGACCGGCCATGGGGCGGTTGTCCAGGTAGACGTTGTGCTGCGCCAGCCAGCGCCCGCGCAGTTGCACCAGCCGATGCTGCTGCTGCAGCACGGCCGCGGCGCTGTCGGGCAGGTCGGCCTGGGCCAGCGGCGGCAAGGCGCGCTGGCGCTGCAGGTCCTGCTGCAACGTCACCTTCTGCGCGGCGCGGTCCAGCTGCCACAGGCCCAGCCGGGCCGTGGCGGCGGCCAGGGCAAGCGCCGCCAGCAGCGGGATCAGCCGGCGCAGGCTCATCGCCCGCGGCGCCGCGGATAATCCGCCGCGATGAAGACCGTGATGGTGCTGATGCTCGTGGGCGTGCTGGTGGCACTGGCCAGCGCCGGTGTCTTCATGCTGCGCAAGCCGGGCAGCGAAGACGAACGCGGCCAGCGCATGGCACGCGCGCTGGCGCTGCGCGTGGCGCTGTCGGTGGCGCTGTTCCTGTTCATCCTGCTGAGCTGGTCCATGGGCTGGGTGCAACCGACGGGCCTGCCCGTCGGCCGCTAGAAGCGAAAACGCCGCGCAAGGCGGCGTTCGCTGTGGCGGCCGTGCCGGCTAGAGCCAGTAGACCAGGAAATAGAGCCCCAGCCAGACCACGTCCACGAAGTGCCAGTACCAGGCGGCGCCCTCGAAGCCGAAGTGGCGCTGGGGCGTGAAGTGGCCCTTCATCAGGCGCAGCGTGATGAACAGCAGCATCAGCATGCCCACGAAGACGTGGAAGCCGTGGAAGCCGGTCAGCATGAAGAAGGTGCTGCCGAAGATGCCCGAGCTGAGCTTCAGGTTCAGGTCGGTGTAGGCGTGGTAGTACTCGTAGCCCTGCACCACCAGGAAGGTGGCGCCCAGGGCCACGGTGATCCACATCCAGGCAATGGTCTTGGCACGCTGGTTGGCGATGAGCGCATGGTGGGCGATGGTCAGCGTCACGCCCGAGCTCAGCAGCAGGGCGGTGTTGATCGTGGGCAGCCAGAACGGGCCCATGGTGACGAAAGGCTCGACCGTGCCGGCCGGCGAAGCCGTGATGCCGCCGCCGGCGCTGGGCCAGATGGCCTTGAAGTCGGGCCAGAGCAGCTGGTGGTCGAGGTTGCCCAGCATGGGAACGGCGTGCACGCGCGCCCAGTACAGCGCGCCGAAGAAGGCGGCGAAGAACATCACCTCGCTGAAGATGAACCAGCTCATGCTCCAGCGGTAGGACACGTCCACACGGTCGGAGTACAGCCCGCCCTCGCTTTCGCTGATGGACTGGCGGAACCACTGGAACAGCACCGACAGCCAGAAGACCATGCCGGCCAGAACCACCCAGGCGGCCCAGCCGCTGCCGTTGACCCAGCGCGAAGCGCCGTAGATCACCAGCAGCAGGCCCGTCGCCATCAGCACCGGAAAGTGCGAAGGCGATGGAATGAAATAGTGCGGCGCGCCGCCCGCGTGGGTGTTGGCTGACATGGGGCTTGACCTTCCTCGATCCCGAATGACTGTATGAAATGGCCTGCTCAGACCGCGACGCCGCTGCTCACCACCCAGCGCACCAGCAGCACGATGCCCAGGACGAAGAGCACGGCACCGGCCACGCCGGCGATGATCACGTGCACCGGGTTGAGCTTGGCCGAGTCCTGTTCCCAGTCGGCCCGGCGGCGCACGCCGAAGAACGACCAGGCCACGGCGCGCATGGTCTGCAGGAACGAAACCGGCCGCTGCGCGGCTTGCTTGAGATCGCTCACAAGCCCCCCTTGGGCGCGGCTGGCACCCTGCCGCCGACCTCGAAGAAGGTGTAGGACAGGGTGATGGTGGTCACGTCGCGCGGCAGCTTGGGGTCGATCACGAAGGCCACCGGCCACTGCTTGCGCTCGCCCGGCGCCAGCGTCCATTCGTTGAAGCAGAAGCACTCGAGCTTGTTGAAGTGCGCCGCCGCGTGCTTGGGCGCGTAGCTGGGGATGGCCTGGGCCACCATGGGCCGGTTCTGCGGGTTGCGGAAATCGTAGACCACGGTGACCAGCTCGCCCGGGTGCGCCGTGATCGAACGCTGCGCCGGCATGAACTCCCAGGGGCCGCGCGCATTGGCGTCGAACTCGACCGTGATGCTGCGCGTGGTGTCGACCTGCGTGTTGGCCTTGGCCTTCGCATCGGCCTGCGTATCGCCCCGCAGGCCGCCCCAGCTGCCCGTAGCCACCCGCTGTTCGGCCAGGCTCAGCACGTTGATGCCCAGGGCGTCGCAGATGGCGCGGTACATGGGCACCAGCGCGTAGCCGAAGCCGAACATCAGGCTGGTGACGACCACCAGCTTGCCCAGCAGGCGGCGGTTGTCCAGCAGCAGCGAAGGCAGCGCGGCCATGGGGGCTCAGTGGCCGAAGAGCACGATCTTGGCCACGAAGCCCGCACCGAACAGCAGCGCCGCCAGCGCCAGGCCCAGGGCCAGGCGCACATTGGCCTTGCGTTGCTGCTCGTTGCCGGCCATGGCGCTGTGCATCAACCGATCACGCGCGTGGCGCTGGCGTCAAGCTTGGGCGGCGTCTCGAAGGTGTGCCAGGGCGCCGGCGACGGCACTTCCCACTCCAGGCCCTCGGCGCCTTCCCAGGGCTTCTGCGGGGCAGGCGTGCCCTTGCCTTGCATCATGGGCAGCACCACGAAGACGAAGAAGTACACCTGCATCAGGCCGAAGCCGAAGGCGCCGATGGAAGCCAGCGCGTTGAAGTCGGCAAACTGCATCGGGTAGTCGGCATAGCGGCGCGGCATGCCGGCCAGGCCCAGGAAGTGCATCGGGAAGAAGGTGATGTTGAAGAACACCAGCGAGCCCCAGAAGTGGATCTTGCCGCGCGTTTCGGAATACATCACGCCGGTCCACTTGGGGCCCCAGTAGTACACGCCGGCAAACAGCGCGAACAGCGAACCGGCCACCAGCACGTAGTGGAAGTGCGCCACCACGTAGTAGGTGTCCTGCAGCTGGATGTCGATGGGCGCCATGGCCAGGATCAGGCCGGTGAAGCCGCCCATCGAGAACACGAACAGGAAGCCCACGGACCAGAGCATGGGGGTCTCGAAGGTCATCGAGCCGCGCCACATGGTGGCCAGCCAGTTGAAGATCTTCACGCCCGTGGGCACGGCGATCAGCATGGTCGCGTACATGAAGAACAGCTGCCCCGTCACCGGCATGCCGGTGGTGTACATGTGGTGCGCCCAGACGATGAACGACAGGATGGCGATGGACGAGGTGGCGTAAACCATGCTGGTGTAGCCGAACAGCCGCTTGCGCGCGAAGGCCGGGATGATGGCGCTGACGATGCCGAAGGCCGGCAGGATCATGATGTAGACCTCGGGGTGCCCGAAGAACCAGAAGATGTGCTGGTACATGATCGGGTCACCGCCGCCGGCGGGGTTGAAGAAGCTGGTGCCGAAGTGGCGGTCGGTCAGCGTCATGGTGATGGCGCCGGCCAGCACCGGCATCACCGCGATCAGCAGGTAGGCGGTGATCAGCCAGGTCCAGCAGAACAGCGGCATCTTCATCAGCGTCATGCCCGGGGCGCGCATGTTGAGGATGGTGACGATGATGTTGATCGAGCCCATGATCGAGCTGGCGCCCATGATGTGCATGGCAAAGATGCCGGCGTCCATGCTCGGGCCCATCTGCAGCGTCAGCGGCGCGTACAGCGTCCAGCCCGCGGCGGGCGCACCGCCGGGCATGAAGAAGCTGCCCACCAGCATCAGCGCGGCCGG
>JALHPY010000217.1 GCA_022842305.1 Rubrivivax sp. | reverse complement strand
TTGCCGGCGGGTTGTGGGAGCGATCAGGGCAGACATCGGGAGTACCAATCGGCAGCAATTGCCGCAATCGAGTTATAGGAGCAGTTCAAGGATCACCCTTCGGATCAGACTCGTCTGTCTCATCGCGTACATTGGGTTTGAAGAAGGCAGCACCCATGCTGTGGCGTGGCACTGCTCTTCGGAATCGACACGTCACACTCGCGCCCGCTGCTCTGCGTGGGCTGCGGCCACTGCATCCATCAAGCTTTCCGGCAGCATCGGCTTGGTGAAGAAGTCGTCGAACCCCGCTTCGATGCAGTTGCGCCGGTCTTCCGGATGATCGTGGCCCGTCAGGCAGATGAGCCTTGCGGAACTCTGCGCCGGGCCTGCGCGCAGACGTCGCACCACTTCGCAGCCGCTCATGTCCGGCATCTCGAGGTCGATCAACGCCAGGTGGGGGTCGAACGCCGCAGCCGCGGCAAGCCCCTGCGCGCCGTTGAACGCGGCGGCTGTTGCGCATCCCATCGAAGCCACGAAGGCGCACAGCGCTTCGGCAACGTCGACGTTGTCGTCGACCACCAGGACTCGCAGCCCTGACAAGTTGCTGGGGACGCTGGAATCGCTTGTGGCCATTGAATGATGCGCAGACGGGACGATGTGGGTGGACTGTGGTGGCTTTCTTCCGATGGGGCAAGCGTCGTGCCCACTACCCTGAAAGGGCTACTTCCGTGCGCTGGCGAACATCGCTGAGGGGCCGGGAGTAAGACACTGGTCGCCACGCGCAAGGGCTGCGCCGGAGCGCGCAGTCACGAGCTCATGCCGTCCCTGGCATGCATGCCGCACGCCGCCAACAGGGGCCACATCTGGTGCACAGTTTTCTGTCGGACAACCGCGATGAGCTCATCGCGCGGTGCAAGGCCAAGGTGGCGCGGCGACCCAATCGTGCCGCCACACCGCAACAGTTGGCCAATGGCATTCCGCTGTTCCTGGAGCAGCTGACGAACACGCTTCAGGCCGAGGGCGAGGGCAACCACGCGGAAGGCGAGCGGATCTCCGGCCCGGCCGGCGGCGATGCGGCCTCGTTGTCCCAGATCGGCGTCAGCGCGACTGCGCATGGCAAGGACTTGTTGGCACTGGGGTACACCGTCAATCAGCTGGTCCACGATTACGGCGACTTGTGCCAGGCCATCACCGACCTGGCCGTCGAGCGTGAAGCGCCATTTACCGTGAGCCAGTTTCGAACGCTCAACCGCTGTCTGGACAACGCCATCGCCGACGCCGTGACCGGGTTCAGCTCCCAGCGGGACGCGACACTTTCGCATCGCCGTTCGGTCGATGAGAGCGAACGTCTGGGCAATCTGGTTCACGAACTGCGCAATTACCTGCAGACAGCGCTGCTGGGCTTTACGGCCCTGGAGTCCGGAACGGTGCCCATCAGTGGCTCCACGGGTGCACTGGTCAAGCGCAGCCTGGTGGGGCTGGCGGGCCTGCTCGAACGCACGCTTGGTGAGGTGCGGGTCAAGGCCGAAGCCTCGGACCAGTGCCTCCCGTTCTCGCTGGCCGCGCTCATCGCCGAAGCCAGGAGCATCACGTCGCTGAGTGCTTCCGAGCGTGGCTGCGCATTCCTGGTGCCCGAGGTGGACCGCAGCATCGGCATCGCCGGCAATCGCGACCACCTCCTGGCGGCAGTCTTGAACCTGCTTCAGAACGCGTTCAAGTTCACCCACCCCCATACCGAAGTGACCTTGCACGCCTATCGGGAAGGCGAGCGCGTCCTCATCGACGTCAAGGACAACTGCGGCGGCCTTCCTGCGGGATTTGCCGAGATGATGTTCAAGCCCTTCACGCAGGGCAGCCTGGACAGAAGCGGCTTGGGGCTGGGCCTGTCCATCGCCCGGCGCAGCGTCGAGGCCGACGGCGGCAGCCTGACGGTGCGGGACGTGCCGGGAACCGGATGCGTGTTCACGGTCAGCATTCCGCACCGCCCGCTGTAGTGCCAGTGGGTTCAGGCGCCAAGCTTCTTGCCCGCCTCCTTCCTTGCGGGCATCTCCTTCCTGGGGGCCTGCTTCTTGCCGCCGCTGCCGTCACCGTTGCTCTTGGGGACGCGCTGGCCGCCGGTGTCGGCCTTGGTCGCAGGTTGTCCGGATTTGCCGATGCTCTGCTCCTGGCTTTGAGGGGTTGGAAAAGCAGCAAGGGATGGGCAAGCGGCATGCCCGCCCGACGCTGCGTGCCGTGGCTGGTCTGCTTCACCGGCGGGTGCTCGCTGCTGTCGCCTGAGCGCGCTGCCGAGGTACAGGCGCAGCCGGTCATTCGGCTCGAGGTCACGGCACCGCCGCCCCTGCAGGAGTTGCTCACCCGCAACCTCGCACTGGGGCGCGTCAACCGCCTCAGCCGGGGCGAGCCGCTGCCCGACGGTGAACTCGACCGCCTGGTGGCCGCGGCGCCAGAGCAGGCGCGCGAACTGCTCGATACCGAGGGCTACTTCAACGCCGACGTGCACATCGCGCGCGTCGACGCTGCCGGCCTGCCCACCGTGCGCGTGCTGGTGCATCCCGGCCCGCGCACCCTGGTGCGGCAAGTGCAAATCCATACGCTGGGTCCGCTGGTCAGCGATGCCGTGCAGCAGCCGCATGCCCGCGCGGCGGCCGCTGCACTGCTGCGCGACTGGCCCTTGCCGGCCGGCTCGCCGTTCCGCGACGCCGATTGGTCACGCGCCAAGACGGCATCGGTCGCCGGCCTGCGCGCCCAGGGCTATGTGCAGGCCGACTGGACGGACACGCAGGCGCGTGTGGATGCGGCCGAACAGCGCGCCGACTTGTCGGTGACGGTTGCCAGCGGACCGCTGTTCCGTGTCGGTCCGCTGCAGGTGCGCGGGCTGAAGGTGCACGACCCCGAGACCGTGGCCAACATCGCCGCACTCAAGCCCGGCGAGCCGGCCACCGAAAGCATGCTGCTGGACATTCAGGAGCGGCTGCAGAAGTCCGACCTGTTCGACCGCGCCACGGTGTCGCTGGACACCACGCCGCCACTGCCCGAGGCCACGCCCGTGGTGCTGCGGCTGGGCGAAAGAATGCTGCAGGAGGCCACCGTCGGCGTGGGCTTCGGTGCCAACGTCGGCGCGCGCGCCACGCTCAACCACGTGCACCGCCGTCCCTTCGGCAAGCCCTGGGTGGCGCGCAACAACTTCGACATCGCGCAACGTCGTCAACGCTGGGTGGGCGAGTTGAGCACGCAGACGCTGCCCGGCCTGCACCGCAACCTGGTGGCCGGGGGCCTGGAGCGGCTGAAGTCCGACACCGACGTCGTGCGCGCCGCCAACCTGCGCATCGGCCGTGCCCAGGAAACGCGCCGCACCGACCGGCTGCTGTTCGTCGAGTGGAACCGCAGCAGCACGACCAGCGCACTGGGCGGCGAGCAGTCCGACGCACTTTCACTGCAGTACCACGCGGTCTGGCGGCGGCTCGACGATCCGGTGCTGCCGACGCTGGGGCAGGTGTGGTCGGGGCAGATCGGCGCCGGCCACGCGCGCTCCGATCCCGGCGGCAGCGGGCCCTTCACGCGCCTGTACGCGCGCCTGGATGCCTTCCGACCCGTGGGCAGCTGGTATGGGCAGGGTCGGATCGAACTCGGCCAGGTGTTTGCTGACGGCGACGTCATCGTGCCCGAGGCGCTGCGCTTCCGCGCCGGCGGCGACGAGTCGGTGCGCGGCTACAGGTACCGGTCACTCACCCGTCAGGTGAACGGCATCGATGTCGGCAGCGAGGTGCTGTTCACCGCCAGTGCCGAACTGGCGCGGCCATTCCTGGCCCGACTGCCGGCGCTGTGGGGTGCGGTGTTCATCGATGCCGGCCGGGCGGCGGGCAGCTGGGGCGATCTGAAGCCCGCCCTGGGCGTGGGTGTAGGCCTGCGCTACCGCAGCCCGGTGGGGCCGGTGAAGCTCGACCTGGCCTATGGTGAAGAAGAGAAGCGGCTGCGCCTGCACCTGACGGTGGGGCTGGCGTTCTGATGGCCACGAGCGACGCCGCGCCGGTGGAGCCGCCGCAAGCTCAAGGGCTGAGTCCCGCTCGGGGCCGGCGCACCGGGCATTGGCTGCTGGTGGCCGCGGTGGCCGGCTCGATGCTGCTGCTGGCGCTGTTGATCGGTGCCGGCACGTGGGCCTGGCGCAGCGACGCCGCGCTGACGCGCCTGGCGCCGTGGGTGCCGGGCCTGTCGGTCAGCGGCCAGCAGGGCCGGCCGACGGGCGGGCCCTTCAGCGTGCAGCGCCTGCAGTGGCAGGGCGCTGGTCTGCGCGTGGTCGTCGAAGGCCTGGCCTGGGATGACGCGCAGTGGTCCTGGCGGCCCCATGCAGACGGCTGGGTTGGCGTGCGGCTGGAGCAAGCGCGCGCCTTGCGGGTGCAGGTGCTGAATGCGCCCGATCCACAGGCCAGGACGCCGTCGGACGCGCCGACGAGCTTGCAGTGGGGGCTGGAACTGCAGGCGCCGGGCATGCGCATCGCGCGCTTCGAACTGGACCAGCAGGCGCCCATCACCGGCCTCATCGCCGACGTCCACCTGGGCGCGGCCAGCGGCGCGGAGCACCGCGTCGAGGCCCTGGCCCTGCGGCGCGAGGGCCTGGCGGTCAATGGCCGTGCGGTCATCGGCACGCGCGATGGCCTGCCCGTTCAGGCCACGCTGAACCTGGCCGCGGCAACGCCGGCAACGCCGGCCAGTGCGTCCGCGGACACCGGCGCGCAGCCCGCCGCAGACGCGGCGCCCTCGGCGCCCGCATGGCGGGCCGAGGTGCAGGTCACGGGGCCGCTGCAGCGCCTGCTGGTGGACGCGCGCATGACCCAGGACGCGATGCCGGGCCCGGGCCCGGGCGCGGCCGCGGCAGCCCGTGCGGATGTGCAGGCCACGCTGGCGCCCTTTGCCGCCTGGCCCTTGCTGGCCCTGGTGGCGAACGCCGAGCGCCTTGACTTGTCGACGCTGTCACCGGGCTTGCCCCAGACCGCGCTGTCGGGGCGTGCGCTGTTGTCGGACCCGCAGGCCACGCAGGGCATGAAGGACCCGCTGGTGCTGGACATCCAGCTGCAGAACGCCGAACCCGGGCCCTGGGATGCCAACCGGCTGCCCCTGCGCAGCCTGCAGGTGCTGCTGCAAGGCCGCCCGGCCGAGCCCGAAACGCTGGTGTTCGACCGCTTCGTCGCCGACCTGGCCGGCACCCGGCCGGCGGGCCGCATCGAAGGCAAGGGCCGCCTGCACAAGGGCAGCCTGGCCCTGGAACTGGCGCTGACCGATGTCAGCCCCGAGCAACTGGCCACCACCGCGCCGCCGATGCGCCTGGGCGGTACGCTGGTGGTGGCGGTGGACGGCCTGCCTTCGGCGCCGGCGCCCTCGCCAGCCGGCGCTCCCGCCCCGCAGCCGGCTGCACCCCGTACGCTGCAGGCCCGCGTGCAGGTCGACCTGACGGGCCGTCTGGCGCGCGCCAACACGCCGCCGCTGCGGCTGCAGACCCTGGCCAGTGTCACGCTGCCGCCCGACGGCACGCTCAGCGCCAGCCTGCGTGAGTTGCGCGCCAGCGCAGGCCCTGCTGATGGCAGCGGCGGCCAGGTCACCGGCGAGGCCCGCTTCGAGCGCAACGCGGCCGGCGACTGGCGGCTGCAGAGCAGCGGCGCAGTGGCCCGCCTGGACCCCGGCCCCTGGTGGCCGGCGGCAAGACTGGCCCGGGGCGGCCAATCCTTGAACGCGCGCTGGCAGGCCGATCTGACGCGCCTGGCCGGCGCCGCTGCCCCGGCGGCGGGCACCGCTGCCAGCACCAGCGCCAGCCTGTGGTCGCAGCTGCGTGGCAGCGCCAGTCTGGTCATGGCCGAGAGCCGCTTCGCCAACCTGGTCTGGCGCGGTGATGCCAGCCTGCAGGCCAGCGCCGCTGCCCTGCAGGCGCGCGCCGACCTGCGCGCCGGGCCCAACCGCTTCCTGCTCGACGGCCAGCTGCCGCATGCGCGCGGACGCGCCGCCGCCGTGCCCACTGGCACCCTGGACATCCAGGCGCCGACGCTGGCGGCGCTGGCGCCGCT
>JALHPY010000216.1 GCA_022842305.1 Rubrivivax sp. | reverse complement strand
AGGCCTTGCGGCGCGGGCCGGCGCTGGGCGGGCTCGGTGACGGGCTGGCCGCGCAGCCCCGCCTGCGCCGCGTCCCAGCCGGGCAGTGCCGGGGCCCACAGCGCCACGCCGTCGATGTAGACGCAGCGGGGCGGGCTCATGTCGGGCCTTTTCCGAAGATCAGCACCGCGTTGTTGCCGCCAAAGCCGAAGGAATGGCTGGCGGCCACGCGCACCGGGCGCTGTGCCGGTGCACGCTGGAACTGCTGCGCGAAGCCGGCGTCCAGCGCCGGGTCGATGGTCGCGCTGCCGGCGCTGCCCGACAGCAGCCCTTCGCGCAGCGCCAGGCCGCAGACCAGCGCCTCCACCAGCCCGGCCGCCCCCATGCTGTGGCCGGTGGCGCCCTTGGTCGCGCTGGCGTGCACGCCGGGGCCCAGGCGCCGCGCCACCAGGGCGGCCTCGACCGCATCGTTGAGCGGCGTGGCCGTGCCGTGCAGGTTGAGGTATTCGATGGCTTCAGCCTGCAGGCCGGCGCGCGCCAGGGCCGCGTCCAGCGCGCGCTCGGCGCCCAGGCCCTGCGGGTGCGGGCTGGACATGTGGTGGGCGTCGTTGGATTCGCCATAGCCCAACAGCTGCCACGGGCCGGGGCCGCGCTGCAGCAGCGCAAAGGCCGCGGCCTCGCCGACGCTGATGCCATCGCGCGCTGCGTCGAAGGGCCGGCAGGGCTCGCGCGACAGCAGGCCCAGCGCGTGGAAGCCGAACAGCAGGCTGCCGCTGAGCGCGTCCACGCCGCCTACCACCACGGCGTCGGCCAGGCCCAGGCGCAGCCAGCGCTCGGCCTGAGCCAGGGCCTTGGCGCTGGAAGAGCAGGCGGTGGACACGGTGACGCAAGGTCCCTGCAGGCCGATCACCTGCTGCACGAACAGCGCCAGCGCGTGCAAGGTGTTCAGGCGCTCGCTGCGCAGCGGCGCCGGAAAGCCGCCGTCTTCAGCCGGTGCCGCATAGGCCTGCTCCGAGGCACCGATGGTCGACGCCGAAGTGCCCAGCACCAGGCCCACGCGGGCCGCGCCGTGGGCCCGGCAGGCGGCCCGCGCCACCTCCGCAAAGCCATCGGCCTGCAGGCCCATCCAGGCCAGGCGCGTGGCGCGGCAGTCCCAATCGGCCAGATGCGCAGGCAGCGCGGCCTGTTCCAACCCGGCCACGCGGCCGATGTGGCAGGGCAGCGGCAGGGTGGTGAAGTCATTGGGCAGCAATGCCGAACCGCCGCGGCGCAGCAGCCCGGCCAGCGCCTCCAGGCCGCTGCCGGCAGCGCAGGCCAGGCCCTGGGCCACGACAGCCACCGGTTCGATGCGGGCCGGTTGCTCGCTCATGCGCTGCAGCTCGCGTCCAGCAGGCCGCGGTCCAGCCACTCGGCCCACAGCAGGCGCCAGGGCGCCCAGTCGTGGCCGCCGGGTACCTGGCGCACGTGCGAGGGCGGCAGCAGCGCGGCCAGCAGGCGGTGGCCCTCGGCGAAACGGTCTTCGCGGCCAGTGCCCAGGTAGATGGGCGGGGCCTCGGGCGGCAGCGCCGACAGCCATTGCCACAGTTCATGGTCGATGTCCTGCGCGTCGCGCGGCCGGGCCGTGCCCCGCCAGGCTGCAGCCCCTCCGGCCGCGGCCACTGCCTGCACCAGCGGGCGCCGGCCCAGGTAGGGCGCCAGCAGCACTACACCGGCAATGCGGCCCGGGTTGCGCATGGCATAGGTCAGCGCGATGAAGCCGCCCAGCGAGATGCCGGCCAGCCAGATGCGGCGGTGGCCGCGCGCGCGCGCCGGAGCGAGCACTTCGCTCTCCAGGCGTTCGAGCACCCGGCCTTCAACCACCAGGCCCAGGTGCGCGTGGGCGGCCAGCACGTCCACGGCCAGGCCGCGCGCGCGCACGGCGTCCAGGAAGCCTTCGGCCTGCAGCTCATCGGGCGTCATGTTCGCTCCGGGCAGCAGCACCAGCAGGGTGGGCGCCACCGTGCCGGGGCAGCCGCGGTCGTCGTGCAACTGGTCCATGGGAAGGGGGCGCAGGCGGGGCCAGCCGGTGCAGCCCGGCAGCAGCAGCGATGCTGCCATCAGGGCCGCGGCGCGGCGCGTGGTGGTCATGCGCCTAGTACAGGCCGCCATTCACCGAGATCACCTGGCCGGTGATGTAGCCGGCCTCGGGGCTGGCCAGAAACCCGGCCAGCGCCGCCACCTCTTCGGGCGTGCCGGCGCGCTGGCAGGGCACCAGGCGCTTGATGGTGTCGGCGTCGAAGGCAGTCGCGGCCATGGGCGAGGCGATGATGCCCGGTGCGATGGCGTTGACGGTGACGCCGCGGCTGGCCAGTTCCAGCGACAGGGCCTTGGTGGCGCTGTTGAGCGCGCCCTTGGCCGCCGCGTAGTTGACCTGGCCGCGGTTGCCGGCCAGCGCCGCGACGGATGAGACGTTGATGATGCGCCCCCAGCGCGTGCGCAGCATGGGCAGCACCAGCGGCTGGGTGACGCGGAAGAAGCCGTGCAGCGAGACCTCGATCACCCCGTGCCACTGCGCCGGCTTCATGCCCGGGAACACCGCGTCGTCGTGCGTGCCGGCGTTGTTGACGACGATCTGCACCGGGCCGCCTTGCAGCATGCCGGCCACCGCGGCGGCGCAGCCGGCGTCGTTGGTGATGTCGAAGGGCCAGCACTCGGCCGTGCCGCCGGCGGCGTGGATGGTCTCGGCCAGGGCCTGCAGCGCCTCGGGCCGCGAATGGCCGTGCAGCAGCACGGTGGCGCCGGCGCCGGCCAGGCGCTGCGCGATGGCGCTGCCCAGGGCGCCGCTGGCGCCGGTGACCAGGGCACGCTTGCCTTGCAGGGGTGGGTTCATGGGGGCAGCCGGTCGAGGATCACGGTGGCGCGGCCGTCCACCAGCAAGGCGCCGGCGGCATCGCGCAGCGCGAAGCGGTACTGCGCCTGCGCGGCGTCGCCCAGCAGGCGTTCGGCGTGCACCTGCAGTTCACCCGGCACGGTGTCGAGCCGGTCCACCAGCAGGCGCACGTCGCGCACGCTGGCCAGAAAGCCGGCCGTCGGCGGCGTGCCCGGCGTGGCGTTGAGCAGGCCGTGCAGCGCCATGGCCTGCGACGCGTACTCGATCGCCGTGGCCGCGGTCAGGCTGCCGCCCAGGCGCAGCGGGTTGGCGGGGTCTCGATGGCTGTGGGCGCTGCAGTGGATGGCCTCTACGGACCAGGCCAGCAGCCGGTCCAACAGGCACATGCTGCCGCTGTGCGGCACGCGCGCGGCGATGCCGGCGTGGTCCAGCGTGGCCGGGTGTGCCAGCGGGGCCGCCTGCGCGGTCATGCCGCGTCGACCTCGACGTGCAGCGACTGCCCGGGCAGGCCGTCGAGCAAGACGCCGGCCGCAGCGCTGCCCGCCAGCGCCTGCAGCAGGGGCAGCGCCCGTGCCGCCGGGATGGTGCGTCGCAGCGCTTCCAGCCCGGCGTGACCGGCCGGCGTGGCCGCGGACTCGGGCACGGGCGCCAGCGCCATACCGCGGCCCGGCCCGGACGGGGCCAGCACCAGCGCCACGGCAAAGGTGTCGGCCACCGGGCGCAGCGCGTGCAGCGGTTCGGGGTAAGGCAGGTCGCAGGCCACCAGCAGCACCGGCGCGCCGCTGGCCAGGCATTGCACCGCGGCCTCCAACAGCCCCGCGGCGAAGCTGGCGTCGTAGGCCGCCAGGCTGGTGGACGGCGCGCGCGAGGCGCAGGCGATGTGCCAGTAGCCGGCCGGAGCGTTGTGGACCGAGTTGGTGAAGCGCGTCGGCGACACCAGCCGCCCGGGCGCTGCCAGCGCCTCGCACAGCAGGTGGCAGTTGAGCGGGTCGCCGGTGGACGACGTGAAGACCGTGGCCAGTTGCGCCGCATCCAGCCCGGCCATGGCCACCGCCTGGTCGGCCACCACCAACGAGGCCTTGACCACCGTGCCGGCGCGGCGCCGCTCGGTGGCCGGCAGGCGCAGGGGCGCTGGCACGGCGGTGGGCTGGCTTAGCCAGGCGTCAGGATGGCGCAGGTGCTCCGATCCGATGGCCCAGTCATCCAGGCCGGGGCCCAGCAGGCCGATGCCGCTGACCACCACGCGCATCATGCCGCCACCCCGAACACCAGGCAGGCGTTGCTGCCGCCGAATCCGAAGGAATTGCTGGCTACCACGCGCAGCGCCTGGCGCCGCAGTTCGGGCAGGTAGCGGCTGCGCAGGGCCGGGTCGGCTTGTCGCAGGTTGAGCCCGGCTGGCATGAAGCCGTGCTGCAGCGCCAGCATGCAGATGGCTGCCTCTACCCCACCGGCCGCACCCAGGGTGTGGCCGGTGAAACCCTTGGTGCTGCTGCAGGGCAGGGTGCTGCCGAAGACCGCGCTCACCGCCTTGTCCTCGGCGGCGTCGTTGCCCGGCGTGCCGGTGCCGTGCAGGTTGAGGTAGTCCACGTCGGCCGGCTGCAGCCCGGCCTGGGCCAGGGCGCCGCGCATCGCCGCCGCAGCGCCCGCGCCTTCGGGGTGCGGGCTGCTCATGTGGTGGCCGTCGCTGCTCTCGCCCGCGCCCAGCAGCCAGGCGGCGGGGTGGTCGGCATCCCGCTGCAGCAGCGCGAAGGCCGCGCCCTCGCCCAGCGACAGGCCGTTGCGATCAGCGTCCCAGGGCCGGCAGATGTCGGTGGAGACCAGTTCCAGCGACTTGAAGCCATACAACGTGGTCATGCACAGGCTGTCCACGCCGCCCACCACCGCGGCGTCCACCACGCCGGCGGCGAGCATGCGCGCGGCGGCGGCAAACACCTTGGCGCTGGACGAGCAGGCGGTGGACACCACGTAGGCCGGCCCCTGCAGCCCCAGCGCGGCCCGCACGTAGCCGGCCACCGAGTAGGTGTTGTGTGTGCTGGCGTAGTGCAGGCTGGCGGGCAGCGCGCCGGTGGCGGGGTCGCGGTGGCGGTAGGCGACCTCGGTCTGCAGGATGCCCGAGGTGCTGGTGCCCAGGAACACGCCCACGCGGTGGGAGCCCCAGCGCTGCGCCGCGGCGCGCACCGCGTCGCCAAAGCCGTCGGCGCGCAGGCCCAGCTCGGCCAGGCGGTTGTTGCGGCAGTCGTACTCGGTCAGATCGTCGGCCAGTTGCACGTCGTCGACGCCCGGCGCCACGCCCAGCCAGGCGCCCAGAGCGGCGGTCTCGAAGTCCTGCAGCGCCAAGCCGCTGCGCGATGCCAGCAGTGCGTCCAGCGTGGCTGCGCGGCCGGCGCCCAGGGCGGTGACCAGGGTGTAGTCGGTGATCGCAACGGGCATGGCAGCGGGCTTCATCCCAGGTTCCCCACCAGCAGCACGTTGGCGAAAGGCGTGCCCTGGCTCATGGGCACGGCATGCACGTTGAAGCCCAGCTCACGCAGCGCGGCGATCCAGTCTTCCAGCGGGCGGCCCCAGGTGGGCGCCACGCGGTGGCCGCGCGCGCCGGTGACGATGCGGTCCACCCACTGGCTGATGGCAAAGCCTTGGCGATTGGCGGCGTCACCCACGCGCAGCAGCAGCCGGCCCTGCGGCGACAGCGCCTGGCGCACGCGCCGCAGCAGCGCGTCCTGCGCCGCATGGTCCACGTAGTGCAGCACGTCCAGGATGACCACCAGGTCGCAGTCGGGCAGCGGCGCTACGCACATGTCGGCGTTGACGAAGCGCGGCGCGAAAGGCAGGCCGGCCAGCGCCGTGGCGCCGCGGCGCGCGTCGTTGGTCATCAGCTCGATGCAGGTGTAGGCGCTGGCCGAGGGCGCCGCGGCGCGCCACTGCGCCGGCCAACCCTGCTGCGCCGAGACCTGCGCGCAGCCGTGCAGCAGCGCCGCCACCAGGCCCTGGCCGCCGCCGATGTCGAGCACGCGCGCGCGGGCCGGCAGATCGCCGCGTTCGAGCAGCCCGCGGAACACCGGGTCGCGCGCCAGCTTGCCCTGCGCCCAGAACCAGGCCCATTGCGCGTGGATGCTGAGCCCGAAGCCGGGCACGGCGCGGTAGGGCGCGCAGGCAGCGGCGTGGATGGCGCGCCAGGCGGCATCCGGTGCCAGGGCGGGCAGGTCGTCGCGCCTCATGGCCGGGGCAAGCGCGGGGGCAGCGCCTCGTTCAACGTGACCGGCCGCAGGCCGGCTTCGCGGCAGCGCGCTGCCAGCGCCGGCAGCACGTCCA
>JALHPY010000215.1 GCA_022842305.1 Rubrivivax sp. | reverse complement strand
CGGTCGCTGGCGACTCACCGTCTACCTGGCAGCGCTACGGCATTCAATTGGGTGTCGGCGGTGGCCTTGCCTGGCTGCTGGTTGCCGCACTCGAGTGAACCCCCTGGGTCGGGGCGGCTGAGGTGTTCTGGCGCCCTCGCTTGCGCCCGTGCCGCACTGCGACAGGCGCGAACCAAAGACCATCGACTCTCGCTGTCGCTGTTGCAGTTGCATCGACGCGCCGCGTTCAGCCGTCGGTGTGTGCAGATTCGGCTCCGCCATGCTTGACGATCGTCACCGGCACCGAAGCGTGCTGCACGACGTGCTGCGACACCGAGCCGAGCAGCGCGCTGCGCAGGGCACCCCTGCCGCGTGCGCCCATGATGATCGCGTCGCAGCCGTGGCGATGGGCCACGTCGATCAGCGCCGGCGCCGGCTCGCCCGAGGCGATCTCGCGTTCGTAAGGCACACCCGAGGCGTTGAGCAAGGCCTCGGCGTCAGCCAACGCTCTGCCCCCCACCGCACCGGTCACCCGTTCAAGCACTTCCGCGTCGGGGGGCAGCACCCTTTCGTACAGATAGACCGGCTCCTGCACGGTCGCCAGTACGAAGCTGGCTTGCAGGCCTGACTGCAGCAGTTGCAAAGCGTGGCGCACGGCGTCGAGCGCCGGCGCTGAGCCATCGACGGCGATGAGGATCTTCATGGTCTGAGTCCTGGAAATCGCGAAGTGGGCAGGGCTGAAGGCCCGGCCTCCATCTCAACCGACACGATGAACCTGCTGGCCCAGCATCTCGGGCGTGATGAGCGTGACGCCACGCTCGGTGACGTGGAAACTGGCCCTGTCCTCGGTGGGGTGGACGCCGGCCTCGAAGCCGTCGGGAATGACGCAGCTTTCGTCGACGATGACCCCGCGCAGCGTGACGCCGCGCCCGATCACGACGTCGCCGAGCACCACCGAGTCCTCGACCAGGCTGCGCTCGCCGATGCGTACCTTCGTGAACAGGATCGAGCGCCGGACGGTGGCGCCGCTGACGATGCAGCCACTGGACACCAGCGAGTCGACCACCACGCTGCGCCGCCCGTCGTCGTCGTCGAACACGAACTTGGCCGGCGGCATCTGGGCCTGCAGGCTGCGGATGGGCCAGGCGTCGTCGTAGAGGTTGAGCTCGGGCACCACGTGGGTCAGGTCCAGGTTGGCGTCCCAGTAGGCGTCGACGGTGCCCACGTCGCGCCAGTAGGGGTGGTTGCCGACCATGTTGACGCAGCTGTCGACGAACCGGTGTGCGTGCACGTGATGGCTGCCGACCAGGCGTGGGATGAGGTCGCGCCCGAAGTCGTGGCTCGACGCCGCATCGGCGGCGTCGAGCGCCAATTGCTCGCAAAGCAGCGACGCATCGAACACGTAGATGCCCATGCTGGCCAGTGCACGGCCTGGCTGGCCGGGCATCGCGGCGGGTTGTGCCGGCTTCTCGTCGAAGGCACGGATCCGCGCATCGTCGTCCACCGTCACCACGCCGAAGTTGCGGGCGTCCTGCAAGGGCACATCGGTGCAGGCCACGGTGACATCGGCGCCGCTGGCCACGTGATCGGCCAGCATGCGCGCGTAGTCCATCTTGTACACGTGGTCGCCGGCCAGGATGAGCACATGTTCCGGTTCGGCCTCGCGCAGCAGGTTCAGGTTCTGGTACACGGCGTCGGCGGTGCCGCAGTACCAGCCCTCGCCCACCTGCTGCTGAGCCGGAACCACGTCCACGTACTCACGCAATCCTGCGTCGAGAAAGCCCCAGCCGCGTTCGATGTGGCGGATGAGGCTCTGGGCCTTGTACTGTGTCAGCACACTGACACGGCGGATGCCGGAGTTGACGCAGTTGCTGAGCGCGAAGTCGATGATGCGCAGCTTGCCGGCAAACGGCACCGCAGGCTTGGCCCGCCCGTCGGTGAGCTGCCTGAGCCGGCTGCCGCGCCCGCCCGCGAGCACCATCGCATACGTGCGCTGGGTGAGGTGGAGCAGGCTGCTGTAGGACTCGACGTCGCGGATGCGATAGCCGTGGCCGGGGCGGTGCTGTTCGGTGCTCATCGGCAGTCTCCAAGTGGGAAGTCGGCGGCGCCGCAGGCTTGCAGCACTGCATCGGCAGTGGCGTCCCGACAGCACGACTTCGTTCAAGACTCGCTCAAGAACCCAGGCTACCGGCGGGTTGCAGCAACGCGTTGCTGGAGATCAATGTCGCAGCCGATCGACAGGCCGCAAAACCCCACTGAAAGCGATGTTCATGGACCAACGGCTCGGGGCACTCGGCGGATGCCACACCTGTCTGCGATGAGCGCCGGGTTCGCGGCCGAACGGGTCCTTGCGCTCGGCATCAGAACCTCAGCGCCTGTGGCCGACCGGCACGATGGTCAACGGCTGCTCGGCCTCAGCCAGCGCCAGGCTGCGGCGCACCGCGGCTCCGTCGAAGGCGCCGACCAGGGTGCCGCCCAGGCCGAGCGCCGTCGCCTGCAACAGCATGTTCTGGGCCGCTGCGCCGGCTTCCATCGCTACGTAAGCTTCGGCGTGCGCGCCGTAGCGCGCCACGGTACGCGCTGGCTGCGCGGCGATCACCACCAGCGCCGGGGCATCCGCGATCCAACGCTGGCCACGCGCGGCAATGGCCAAGGCCGCGCGCACGTCGCCCATGGCCACGGCTTGCAGTCTGTGCCCTTGCGGCAGGTAGCGATACACGCCAGCGGCCAGGCTGTCGACGTGCCCGGCGACGAGATACAGCACCAGCGGGTAGGTCGCGCCGGCCGAAGGGGCGTTGCGCTCGCCCTTTCCACCGGTGATGCCCTGCGCCGCCCACAGCAACTGGCCCGCCTCGGCGGCAGTCAGCGGCGTGGCGCCGAAGCTGCGCTGTGAGCGGCGCTGCGCCAACGCCTTTTCGAGCGGCACCGGCCCTTGCGCCCGCGGGGCAGGCAAGGCCGATTCCGGTGGCATGGCTGCGCCTGGAACCGGCACCGGCGCAGCGCTTGCCGCGAAGGCGGCCGGTCCCAGCAGCAGTGCTGCGGCCAAGGCAACAGCACTGGCGCACAGGCCGAGCCTGGCCCAGATCTGCCCGAGTGCACTCAAGCCACCCACGATGTGTTCCTCTTCATCCTGAGCCTTCGCTGCAAGCCACCCTTCTGTGCATGGACGAGGGGAGTTGCCGGCAAGATCACGCCCCTGCATCGCGGATGCCGCGCCTCGGGCCACACCATCGCAGAGATCGGGCCTTGCGTCGACAGATTCGAGCCGGCGCGGAAAGGCCATTGATGCACGTCAAAAGCGACGCCGCGCGAGGGAACGATTCGATGTTCAGATCATCACCGTGGGGCTTGTGAACACACTCGAGCAGCGGGTCGTGGGCCCATGCGCAGGCTCGCATCGGCCGCGCGCCCTTCGCCTTGTGCCGACAAGAAGCAGAGGATGACCGCATGGCAGGCCCTTCGACGACAGCGCAGCCGTGCCACACGCCCCCGTCGGCGGACGTGGCCGCGAGCCTGATCGCCACCGTCGAAGGCACCTTGCGCGAACTGCACGCGGGCGACCCGCAACTGCCACCGGTGCTGCTGTCCAGCGTGCTGGATCGCGACCTCGGCTTCGACAGCCTGGGGCGCATGGAGCTGCTGCTGCGCACCGAGCGGGCCTTCGGCGTCGACCTGCCGGCGGACACGCTGCAGCGCGCCGAAACCGTGGCCGACCTGCTGGGCGCGGTGCAGCAGGCCCTGCTGCAGCACGGCGCCGGGCCCACGCCGCCGGCCGGCGCTGCAGTGCACGCGCTGGCCGGGCCCCTGGTCAGCCCCGCATCGCCCGACGCCGCCACCGGGCAGACCGGCTCGCCGGCGCAGGCCCGCACCCTGCTCGACGTGTTGGCCTGGCACCTGCAGATGCATCCCGATCAGACGCAGCTGGTCGTGCTGGCCGACGACATGCAGGAAAGCGGCGAGCAGCGCATCAGCTACCGCCAGCTCGCCGATGCGTCGGCGAATGTGGCCGCCGGCCTGCAGCGCGCCGGTGTCGTGCCGCGCCAGTGCGTGGCCATCATGCTGGCGACCTCGGCCGAGTACTTCAGCACCTACTTCGGCATCCTGATGGCCGGCGCCATCCCGGTGCCGATCTATCCGCCGGCGCGCGCCTCGCAGCTCGAAGACCATGTGCTGCGCCACGGCGGCATCCTCGACAACGCGCGCGCCGTGATGCTGGTCACCGTGGCCGAGGCCATGGTGGTGGCGCGTCTGCTGCAGGCGCGTGTGCCGGGGCTGCGCCACGTGGTCACGCCGCAGCAGCTGGCCTCGGCCGGCGGCACGCCCACGCCGCTGGCGGTACGCGCTGACGACATCGCCTTCATCCAGTACACCTCGGGCAGCACCGGCCAGCCCAAGGGCGTGGCGCTGACGCACGCCAACCTGCTGGCCAACGTCCGCGGCATGGCGCAGGCAATATCGGCCACGCCGCGCGATGTGTTCGTCAGCTGGTTGCCGCTGTACCACGACATGGGCTTGATCGGCGCCTGGCTGGCGCCGCTGTACGTGGGATTCCCGCTGGTGGTGATGTCGCCGCTGGCCTTTCTGGCCAAGCCGCTGCGCTGGCTGCAGGCCCTGCACCGCTGGCGCGGCACGCTGTCGGCGGGGCCGAACTTTGCCTACGAGCTGTGCCTGAAGCGCATCGACGATGCGGCGCTGGCCGGGCTCGACCTGAGCACCTGGCGGCTGGCCTTCAACGGCGCCGAGGCGGTCAGCCCCGACACCGTGCGCCGCTTTTCCCAGCGCTTTTCGGCCTGCGGCCTGCGGCCCGAGGCGATGACGCCGGTGTACGGCCTGGCCGAAGCCTCGGTGGGCCTGCTGTTCCCGCCGCTGCCGCGCGTGGCGCCGATCGACGCAGTGGCGCGTGAGCCCTTCACGCGCGAGCGCCGCGCCGTGCCTGCCGCGCCCGACGATGCCGGCGCGCTGCGCTTCGCCGCCTGCGGGCGGCCGCTGCCAGGCCACCCGGTGCGCATCGTCGACGCAGCCGGCGTCGAAGTCGGCGAGCGCATCGAAGGCCGGCTCGAATTCAAGGGACCGTCGGCCACCCGCGGCTACTTCAACAACCCCGAGCAGACCGCCAGGCTGTTCCACGACGGCTGGATCGACAGTGGCGACCGCGCCTATGCCGCCGATGGCGACTACTACATCACCGGCCGCGTCAAGGACATCGTGATCCGTGGCGGGCGCAACCTCTACCCGCAGGAAGTGGAAGAAGCCGTGGGCCGGGTCGACGGCGTGCGCAAGGGCTGCGTGGCCGTGTTCGGCAGCCCCGACCCCGCCACCGGCACCGAGCGCCTGGTGGTGCTGGCCGAAGCGCGGACTGCGGGTGCCGAGGCCCGGGCGCGGCTGCGTGAAGCCGTGTCGCATGCCGTCATCGGCGCCATCGGCGAGCCGCCGGACGAGATCGTGCTGGCGCCGCCGCAGACGGTGCTCAAGACCTCCAGCGGCAAGGTCCGGCGCTCGGCCTGCCGCAGCGTCTACGAAGCCGGGGGCGTGGGCGCCGCGCCGGCCAGCGCCTGGCGCCAGGTGCTGCGGCTGGCCGGGGGCGCCGTGCTGCCGCGCGTGCGCCAGCTGGCGCGTGCGCTCGCCCAAGGGTTGTACGGGTGCTGGGCGGCGCTGGTGTTCTGGCTGCTGGCGCCGCTGACCTGGCTGCTGACGCTGCCACTGCCAAACCCGGCCGCCGCCTGGGCGCTGGGCGGCGTGGCGGCGCGCCTGCTGTTGCGCCTGACCGGCACGCGCTTGACGGTGCGCGGGCTGGACCGACTGCCCAGCGGGCCCTGCGTGCTGGTCAGCAACCATGCCAGTTACCTGGACGGGGTGATCCTGGTCGCTGCACTGCCGCGCCCGTTTGCCTTCGTCGCCAAGCGTGAACTGCAGCAGCAGTTCGTGGCCGGGCACTACCTTCGGCGCCTGGATACCGAGTTCGTCGAACGCAGCGACCTGCAGCGCAGCGTGGCCGATGCCGGCCGGCTGGCCGAGCTGGCGCAGCAGGGCCGATCGCTGGCGGTGTTTCCCGAAGGCACTTTCGTCGCCCGGCCGGGGCTGCTGCCCTTCCATCTGGGCGCCTTCCTGGCCGCGGCGCGCGCCGGCGTGCCGGTGGTGCCGGTGGCCATCGTCGGCAGCCGCGCGCTGCTGCCGGACGGC
>JALHPY010000214.1 GCA_022842305.1 Rubrivivax sp. | reverse complement strand
TTCAACGAAGGTGGCGAGCTGCAGGCGCCGATGGGCCGGGCCATCATCGGCGGCCTCATCACCTCGACCCTGCTCACGCTGGTGGTGGTGCCGGTGCTCTACAGCTACCTGGCGCGCGGGCGCCGCAAGCAAGCTCAGCCCGAGGCCGCGGCTGGCAGCGCGGCCGGGCCGCTGCCCATGCCGGCCGACCGCGACTGATCCCGCGGGCCCGGTGACCGGGCCCGCGCAGAGCTTCGCCCCCGGGTCGGGCCCTGCAGGCCGACGCCGCACGGGTGGCCGTGGCAGGCGGATACTCCACAGCGGACCGCAACTCCGGGACCCATCCATGCGCCAGTTGAGCGGACAAGACGCGAGCTTCCTGTACTCGGACTCCGTGCACGCCAATTCCAATGTCACCTTCGTGCAGATCTACGACCAGAGCACCGCGCCCGGCGGCAAGGTGCGTTTCAAGAGCATCCTGGCGCACATCGAGAGCCGGCTGCACCGCTCGCCGGTGTTCCGCAACAAGCTCAAGCGCGTGCCGCTGGAACTGGACTACCCCTACTGGGTGGAGGACGAGTTCTTCGACCTCGAGTACCACGTGCGCCACATCGCGCTGCCGGCGCCGGGCGACTGGCGCCAGTTCTGCATCCAGGCCAGCCGCATCCATGCGCGTGCGCTTGACCTCCATCGGCCGCTGTGGGAGATCTACGTCATCGAAGGGCTGGACAGCTTCGTCGACCTGCCCAAGGGCAGCTTCGCGCTGCTGACCAAGATCCACCACGCGGCCATCGGCGCCGAGCGCCACCACGACTTCATCGAAGTGCTGCACGACGCCACGCAGCAGCCACCGGCGCCCACGCCGCCCGAACCCTGGTTCCCCGAACGTGCGCCGGGGGCGGTCAAGCTGATGTGCCGTGGCGCCGTCCGCAGCCTGGTGCCGCCGAACCGGCTGATCGCACCGCTGGCGCGCCTGGCGCCGGTGGCCCTGGCCTTTGCCCGCGACCTGCTGCAGCCCCAGGCCCAGACCGCCATCCGCTTCAATTCGGTGGTCTCGCCGCACCGCGTCTTCGACACCCGGCGCTTCGGCCTGCCCGAGTTCCAGCGCATCTGCGCCCTGGTGCCCGGCGCGACGCTGGACGATGCGGCGTTGGCGGTCATCGCCGGCGGGCTGCGGCGCTACCTGGACGGTCACGACGAACTGCCCGATGCCGACCTGGCCGCGCTGGCCACGCTGCACGGCGAGGAGGACCCGGTTGGGTCGTGGCAGCGGGTGCAACTGGCCACCACCGAGGCCGATGCCGTGCGCCGCCTGGCGCTGATCCGTGCCCAGACCGCGGCCGATGTATCGCGTTCGCGGGCCGGCGCCGGGCCCGGCGCGGCGGCCGGCACCGCCGGCATGCCGGCGGCCACGCTGGCGGTGGCAGGCCGGCTCTTCGGGCGGTCTTCGGTGAGCAGCACGCCCGGTGGTCCGCTGACCGCCTGCACCGTCACGCAGGTGCCGGGGCCCACTGTGCCGCTGTACCTGATCGGCGCGCGCATGACCTACTTCTCGGCCCTGCTGCCCATCTCGGATGGCGCGGCGCTGGTCTTTGCCCTGACCACGTACGACGGCCGCGTGGTGCTGTCGCCCACGTCCTGCCGCGAACTCATGCCCGACCCACAGGCCTTCACGCAGTGCCTGCGCGACAGCTTCCAGGAACTGCTGGCGCTGGCCGACGGCGCGGCCGCGGCGCCGGCGCCCGCGCGGCCCCGGCGCGCTAGACCGGCAAAGCCTGGTGCGTCAGCAGCCGGTACACGCGGCCCAAGGGCCCCGCGGGCGAAAAAGGCCGCCACTGCCCCGGCGGCTGCGCCAGCCGGTCGGCGACGATCCACAGCACCGCCGCGTTGAAGCCCAGGCCGACGTGGCTGCCCGGCACGCGGATGTTCTCGTGCAGCGCCGGGTTGCCGTCTACGGTGGCCTCCTGCGGCGGCACCACGCCGTCGCTCAGCGAATACAGGCAGCTCAGCGGCATGCTCAGGGGTTCGCGCTCGCGCAGCTTCTTGGCGCGCGGCTGCATGCTGTGCGCGGCCGGGCCCATGGGGTGCGCCACCAGCCGGTACAGCGCCTGCACCAGCGCCGGCGAAGAACTGCCGTGCGCGTCCACCGAGACCGGGCTGCCCAGGGTGATGACGTTGCGCACGCAGGCGGCGGCCTGGTGCGCGCCGTACAGCGCGAACACGCCGCCCAGGCTCCAGCCCACCAGGCTGACCGGCTGGCCGGACTGGTGGTGCATGTGGCGGATCTTCTGCTCCAGTGCGTTGGCATGCTTGGCGTGGAAGCCGACGTTGCGGCCCAGGCCCCAGGTCTGCACCGCGTAGCCGCGGCTCTTGAGGTACAGCTCCAGCCCCACCAGCGAGACCTCGCTGCCCATGAAGCCGGGCAGCAGCAGCACCGGGTGCCCGTCGCCGTGCGGCGCCATGCTCAGCAGCGGCCACATCCAGGGCAGCAGCGCCATCTCGGCGAAGACCCGGAACTCCAGCGTCTGCGCCAGCGCGCTGGGTCGGCCGGTGTGCGGGTGTCGGTGAGCCATGCGCCGATGCTAGGCGTGGCCCTCGGCCGCCGCCTGACGCCGGCGTGACACCCGCGGGGCCCGGGCCGGGGCCGCAATAGCGTCGGTCTCGGCTGACGCGGCCGGCGCCGTCGCCCGCTTGCGCGCCGCCAGCGCCAGCCGGCGCACGCGCGCGATGTCGGCTTCGCTGAAGACACCGTTCACGCCCGAGATGGCGGCCAGCGTCATGCCGTGCTTCAGGCCCATCTTGTAGATCTCGCGCACCTTTTCCCACTCGATGGCGCGACCGATGGTGAAGTTCTCGAACCGCCCCTCCAGCGCCAGCACGATGGTCTCGGCCAGGCAGGCATAGGCCACGCCCTTGGGCAGGCCGATGTTCTTCATGCTCACCTTGCCGGGCAACTGGATCTCGCCGGATTCGATCACCAGCACGTCGGGCCGCTTGGCCACCTCTTCGGGCGGCAGGTCCAGCGGTCGTGCCACGTCGGTGATCACGCAGCCGGGTTTGACCTTCATGATGTCCAGCACCTTCTTGCCCGCGCCCGAGGTGGCGGTGACGATCATGTCCATCTCGGCGATGTGCGTATCGGCCTGCGCCGACAGCACGACCTTGGCGTCGGGCGTCTGCTGCAGGATCGACTCTTTCAGCGCCAGCAGCTTGGCCGTTTCGGGCGAGACCAGCGTCACCTCTTCGGCCGCGCGCACCAGCAGCCGCGAGCAGGCCGAGCCGATGGCACCTGTGGCGCCCACCACCATGGCCTTGAACTTCACGCGCTGCTTGCCCTGGGGGGCCGGCAGCAGGCGCAGGCGCAGTACCGCGTCGTGCGCCGCCCACAGCGCGCCGCTGGCGCTGTAGCTGTTGCCCGTGGTGATGGGCAGGGGCGCGCGCTTGGCCACCGTGATGCCGGCATCGCCCACCACCTTGGTGAAGGCGCCCAGGCCCATGATCTGCGCGCCCAGCTTCTTGGCCATGTCGGCCGCGGCCAGCAGGCGGCGGTAGGTGAACTCGGGGCTGTGGTTCATGATCTCGCGCGGCGTGCCGCCCACGCTGATGAGCCAGCCCTCGGCCTCCACGCCGGTGGGCGACTTGATGCCCTCGACCTTGCTGTAGACGAAGGGCGGCGCATAGGCCATCACCTTCTCCAGCGAATTCATCAGCAACGGCGGCGACACGCGCGACAGCAGGTCTATGGCCTTGACCTTCTTGAAGTACTCCTGGGACAGCGGGTGGATGACGAAGGCGAAGCGGTTGGTCCGCCGCATGCCGCAGGGGTAGAGGATGCGCGGCTCCATCTTCAGGCCGGTGATGATCTCCAGGATGTCGTCTTCCAGGATGTCTTCGGGCGCCTTGCCGCTGGCGGCCAGGATCATCGCGTCCAGCGTCTCCGGCCCCAGCACGTGGCCCTTGATCACCGGCGAACCGTCGACCACCATGCTCACGCCCTTGTCCTTGAAGCGGGCCAGGCGTTCGGCGCTGACGTGGCTGGTGATGAGCGTCTTGCCGGCCAGTTCTTCCAGGCCGAAGTCGTCGAGCTCGTGCACCGGCGCCACCACCACCGTGGCCCGCGCCATGGCCTTGCCCAGCACGTAGCGCGTCCAGCGCCGCATCAGCGCCGGAGGCATCACCCGCGGCGGCGACCAGTCCGACACGTAGTGCGCGCCGCCGGCGTACAGCTCCAGCGCGTCCAGGCTGGTCAGCAGCTTGGGCACGCCCAGTTGCAGCAGTGGGTCGGCGAACTGCAGGTTGGCGGTGTATTCGTGCATGGCCAGCGCCAGCTTGTGGTTGGCCAGCCCGCTGAAGAACAGCACGTTGGCGTTGTCGAAGTAGCGGCCCAGCGCAGTCTGGGCGTGGCGCACGGCCCATTCCAGGAAGATCTCGCGCAGCCGCGCACCGGTGCTCACCGGCGTGTGCTGGGCCGCCGCCAGCAGGCGCTTCAGCGCGGCGGCGCCCAGCCCATCTGGGCCGCGCGGCCGCAGGCGCCCGCTGTCCTTGACCACGCCCAGGCCGATGGCGTCGGCCTGGCCGTCCCACTGCTTGAGCAGCCGCGCGGTGCGCGGCACGCTGCCGTCGGTGCCCAGGCGCTGGACGCGCAGGTTGCGGCCGAGCAGCCGGGTGGTGAAGCTGAAGTCCTGACTGCTTGAACCGAGACTGATGCTGATCACGTTCTTCATGACTTGTATGCACCAAAGTAGCCTGCAGAGATGATGGAGCGGGGTCATGGATGTCAGTTTGATCAGCGACATGCTGCGTTCAGTTGCCCTGCCGGGCCTGAAGCGGGCCGCCGGCCTGGTGACGCGGATGCTGCCGATTCCACAGCCGATGCTGCTGGTCGGCCCCGGCGCCAGTGCACGTCTGGGGCAGGCCCTGGGCGCCTTCGGCCACCGGCGCGTGCTGGTGGTGACGGATGCGACGATCACCCGGCTCGGCCTGCTGGCGGGCCTGACCGACGCGCTCACGGCCGCAGGCGTCGAGTTCCGCGTCTTCGACGGCGTCACGCCGGACGCGCCGCTGGCGGTGGTGCAAGCCGGCATCGCGGTCTACGAGGCCGAGGACTGCGACGCGCTCCTCGCCTTCGGTGGGGGCTCGGTCATGGACGCGGCCAAGGCCATCGGCCTGTGCAGCGTCAACGAAAAGCACCCGCGTCAGCTGGCCGGCTACTTCCGCGCCCGCCATGCGCCGCCACCGATCTACGCCGTGCCCACCACTGCCGGCACCGGCTCCGAGGTGACGGTGGTGGCCGTCATCGGCGACCCCGAGCGCCAGCGCAAGCTGGTCATCGCTGACACCCGCATCGTGCCGCGCATGGCGGCGCTGGACCCCTGCCTGATGACGGGGCTGCCGCCGGACATCACCGCCGCCACGGGCATGGACGCGCTGACGCATGCGGTGGAGGCCTACATCGGCCAATGGCACACCGCCGCCACCGACCAGCTGGCCCTGGCCGCGGTGGCGACCATCTTCAAGCAGCTGCCGCGTGCCTTTGCCGACGGCAGCGACCTGGCCGCGCGCGAGGCGCTGGCGC
Source organism: Rubrivivax sp. (assembly GCA_022842305.1). Lineage (GTDB taxonomy): Bacteria > Pseudomonadota > Gammaproteobacteria > Burkholderiales > Burkholderiaceae_C > Rubrivivax. The sequence continues at coordinate 701 of JALHPY010000214.1, read as the reverse complement.
TGGCATCCACCTACGCCGGCATGGCCTTCACGCGCGCCGACGTGGGCAACGTGCACGCCATCGCCCACCAGCTGGGCGCGCGCTACCACACGCCGCACGGCCTGGCCAATGCCATCTTGCTGGCGCCGGTGCTGCGCTACAGCGCCAGCGCCTGCGAGCCGCGGCTGGCGCGGCTGGCGCTGCACGTCGGCGTGGCCACCGACGACATGGGCGAGGTCGAGCAAGCTGAAGCCTTCATCGATGCGGTGGCCGCGATGAACCGGATGCTGGGCATCCCCGCCACGCTGGAAGCGCTGCGCGAGGCCGACATCCCCGAACTGGCCGCCGCGGCCTGCCACGAAGCCAACTTCAACTACCCGGTGCCGAGGGTCATGTCGCAGGCCCAGTGCGAGGCGCTGCTGCGCCAGCTGCTGGCCGAGCCGGCCGCGGCGCGCAGCCGCAAGAAGGTTGCAAAGCCGGCGGCGCCACCGGCGGGCCGTGCTGCAGCGAAGACTCGCGCCGGGACCGCCGCCAAGGCCGGCGCCAAGCCTGCGCGCAAGCGTGGGGCCGCTCGCGCTGCAAGCGCCTAGCGACTTGCCTTGGCGCCCGCAAGGGGCGGCGCTTCAGGTCGGACTGCGCGCACCGCGCGGCAGCAGCAGCGCGGCGCCCAGCAGCAGCACCGCGGCCGCCACCAGGCTGGCGGCCAGCGGCACGCCTTCGGC
>JALHPY010000213.1 GCA_022842305.1 Rubrivivax sp. | reverse complement strand
CACCGCCACCAACGCGTGCTGGAGCCGATGATGACGGGCACGCGCAAGGCCTCGTCGGGCTTCACCATGATCGAGCTGATGGTGGTGGTGGCCATCGTCGCGGTGCTGGCCATGGTGGCAGCGCCGTCCTTCAAGCGCTTCATCGACGTGCAGCGCCTGCGCAGCATCAATTCGCAGCTGATCACCGACATCCAGTTCGTGCGTGCAGAGGCGGCCAGCCGCAACCTCAAGGTCACGATGATGTTCGATGCCACCGGCGCCAACCTGACCTGCTACGCGGTGCTGACTGGCGACCACACCGTGTGCAACTGCAACGGCACGCCGGGCGCGAACGTCTGTGATCCACTGGTGCCCAGCGTGCGCGAGATTCGCACCGCGCAGGTGCCGCGCGACAGCAGCATCAGCATCGGCGTCGCGGCCGGCCAGACTGCGCGCGTCATGCGTTTCGACCCCGCCACGGGCCGCATCGAGACCGCCGTCTCCGACACTTTCATCGAGCCCACGGGCCCGTTTCGGATCGTCGTCGGCCACCCGACGGTCGGCAGTCTGCTCACCGCGGTCGAGGTCACAGGCCGCCCCACCACCTGCTCGCCCAGTGGCCAGATTTCCGGAGTACTGGCATGTCCATGAGCACACGCCGGGCCGGCGCGTCGCGCGCCGCGATGCGAGGCTTCTCGCTGGTCGAGTTGATGGTCGGCATAGCCGTCGGCATGTTCGTCGTCGCGGCGGCCGCCCTGATGGCCACCAGCCAACTCACCGACAACCGCCGCCTGCTGCTCGAGACCCAATTGCAGCAGGATCTGCGCGCCTCGGCCGACATCATCGCGCGCGAGCTGCGCCGCTCGGGTTACTGGGCGACCGCACGCGCCGGCGTGCCGCCGCCGGGCGGCGGGACCATTCTTGCTAACCCGTATGCCACGCTTAGCCCCGACACGGCCAACTCCAAGGTCAGCTACAACTACCGGCGCGGATCGGGCGCAGAGTCCTTCGGCTTCCGACTCAACAACGGCACTTTGCAGTCCTGCCAGTCCGACTACGACGCCACCGGCTGTTCGGGCGGCTGGCAGGATCTGACCGACAGGGCCGCAATCCGCATTCCCGACAACGGTTTTTCCATTGCCACCGTGCGATCCGGCGGTCGCGGCCAGACGGCCAACGGCAACGACATCGTCATTCCCTGCCCGCAACTCTGCACCGACGGCACCACGGCCTGCTGGCCACGCGTCAGCGTCCGTGAACTCGTGATCACGATCACCGGGCAATCGACATCCGACGCCACGGTAACACGCACGCTAGAGCTGTCGGTGCGTCTGCGCAACGACCGCGTCCAGTTGTCCACCGAAGCGAGTTCAGGCCAGTCCTGCCCGGGCTGAGGCAGCATCCATGAACAAGCATTCCCCGATCCCGACGGCCGCAAGGCAAGGCGGCGCCGCCACGCTCATCGTGGTGATGCTGCTGTTCTTCATCATGAGCATGGTCGCGGCCTACACCAGCCGCAATCTGATCTTCGAACAGCGCACCTCGGCCAACCAGTACCGCTCATCGCAGGCCTTCGAGGGGGCCGAGGCCGGGATGGAATGGGCACTCGCCCGGCTCAATGCAGGTCGTACCACCAATGCCTGCGTCCCCAGCACCGACGACGCCAGCGCCACCGACCAGAGCTTCGCCCAGCGCTACCTGAGCATAGACGGCGCCACCGGCATCATCACCCCGCGCGTGGCCACTGGCGGTGGCGCGGTGCAGCCGCGCTGCGTCTTCAACAGCAGTGCCGCCGACCCGGCGGACTGGAACTGGAGCTGCTCATGTCCGATGGCCGGCGCGACAAACGCCGCGCTCGCCACGCCCGGAGGCACGGGGCCGGCCCCGGGCTTCCTGATGCGCTTCAGGCGCTCGCCCCAGGTGGGAACGCGCCACGACCTGATTCAACTCGAGGTCAACAGCTGCACCCGGCTCGACGACGCCTGCCTGTCCTTCCCCATCGAAGACCGCGGCGGCACCGGCGACGGCGTGGCCAGCACCAGCGTCCTGCTGGCGCTGCGCGGCGCGCTTACGCGTCCGCCGGCCGCTGCGCTGAACGTCGCCGGGGCATTGACCTTGACTGGCGGCTCGACAGTGGGGCTTACCAATCAGGATTCAACCGTCAACGGCATCACGCTGCACACCTCGGGCGCCGTGCCAGCCGGCTTGGCCCTCACAGGCCTGCCCGGCGTGCCACCCGCCAGCAGCACCTTGTCTGACAGCACGCTCACGCCGCCGCTGCCGCCCACGCCGCCTGCCGGGATGACCCAGGCCGAGCGCACGTTCGCGCTGTTCTTCGGCGTCTTTTCTGACACCTACTTCGCCCAGCCAGGCATGGTCGAGGTGGATTGCAGCGCCGGCTGCGATGCCGCGGCGGTGAGACTCGCGCTTGGTCGGAATCCGGGGCGCGCCATTCGCATCAGAGGTAATTCGACGGCCACCACACTGACCACGCTGACGATCGACGACAACGTGGGTTCCACGGCGCTGCCGGCACTGCTCATTGTCGATGCGAATGTCGACGTCAGCTTCTCTGCCTTCACTCTCGTCGGCATGATCTACGGCCGCAAACGAGCGACCCCCTGGCAGTGGACCCTGAATGGCAGCGCCACGATTCAGGGCGCATCGGTCGCCGAGGGCGATCTGTCGATCACCGGCGCGAACACCATGTCGATTAGCTACAGCAAGCCAGTGCTGACCGCGCTGCGCGTCAGCTACGGCACCTTCGTGCGCGTGCCCGGCAGCTGGAAGGACTTCCAATGAGCCACCGTCTGCAACGAGGTGTCTCGCTCATCGAGGCGCTGGTGGCCTTCGCCATCATGGCCTTCGGCATGATGGCCGTGGTAGGCATGCAGGGCACGATGCGCGGCAATGCCGACATCGCGCGCCAGCGCGCTGAGGCGGTGCGCCTGGCGCAGGATTCGCTGGAAGAGTGGCGGGGTTTCTCGACTATTTCGACCACCGCCAACAGAACGGCCTACCAGGATGTCGATGGGAACTCCACGCGCACCGTGGCCGGCACCAACGCCACCTATACGGTCGCCCGGCGCGCGCTGGCTCGCGCTGCCGTGGCCGGAACCGTGTCACCCGATGGCCGTGGCGTAGTGGTCGATGTGACCTGGGTCGACCGCACCAATCAGCCGCAGTTGGTGCGCCTGAGTTCCGCCGTGGCAGGGGTAGCTCCGGAGCTGGGGGCGTCGCTGGTGCTGTCCACCAACACCGATCCCGCGGTGGCGCCGCTGAACCGCCACCGCGCCATCCCGCCGGGCGCAGTGGGCGGCGTGCCGGTGTCGGTGTGCACCAACTGCAGTGGCTATCTGCCACCGGGGCAAACCGGTGGTGACCGCGTGGCGTGGATGTTCAACAACCGCACGGCTGAAATCACGATCTGCACCACGAGCGCCACCACCTCGTCCCAGTTGGCAAGCGTCAGCACGCCCATCACCTGCGGCTCCAACAAAGCCCTGCTGTTGAGTGGATTCGTGCGCCAACTGCCCGACGGCCCTCCTGCCGTCAATGCCGCGGCCGACCCCGTGATCTTGACGCCCCGAGAGTTCACGCTTCAAGTGTCGCGGACCATTCCGACGCCGACGACCAGCGTCAACTGCTTCCAAGAAGCGCCCCTGAGCCCCAGCAACGCGGTGGCATACGTCTGCGCGGTCCCCGTGACCACTGATTCGCCGGCTTGGAGTGGGAACGTGGTCTTTTCCGCCGGGTCGGGTTTGGACATGGCAGACGAACTGTCTGACGACGATACCGATGAGCTCAAGGTCTGCCGCTACTTCGGCAGCTCAGGCAGGCGTGCGCCCACCTATGCGGCTATCGGGCAGCCACTGACCAATCAAAACTTCCTGATCATGCAGGCCGGCAGCGGGGGCGCGGCCTATTCCTGCCCCAACGACGCGCCCCCCACTTTCGCCCACCAGCCTCAGCCCACCTCCTGAGTACGCCTCGCCCGCGAGACTGCTGCGCATGCCCCTGAGCGAGCTCGACCGCACCCGACTGCAGCGGGCGCTCCAACTGGCGCGCGGCTCGTTCGGCCTGACGGAGCCCAATCCGCGGGTGGGGTGTGTCATCGGCAGCGAAGCAGCATCCATCTTCGGTCAAGGCGCCACGCAAGCTGCGGGCCAGGCGCACGCCGAGGTGATGGCCTTGCGCGACGCGGCAGGCGCCGGGTACAAGGTGCGCGGAGCAACCGCATGGGTCACGCTGGAGCCCTGCGCGCACCACGGCCGTACACCGCCTTGCTGCGATGCCCTGGTCGCCGCGGGCATTGCGCGCTGCGTCGTAGTCTTGCAGGACCCCTTCCCTGCAGTGGCCGGCGCCGGCATAGCCCGCCTGCGAGCAGCCGGCGTTCAGGTCGACATCGTCCGCGATCCAGCACTCATCGAGCAGGCCAGGGACGTGAACATAGGCTTTTTCTCGCGCATCGAACGCGGCCGCCCCTGGCTGCGCCTGAAGATGGCAGCCTCGCTCGATGGCCGCACGGCGCTGGCCGATGGCCGCAGCCAGTGGATCACCGGCGAGGCCGCGCGCGCCGATGGCCACGCCTGGCGCCGTCGCGCATCGGCCGTGATGACCGGCATCGGTACCGTGCTGGCTGATGACCCCCGCCTGGACGTGCGCGCCGTGCCCACGGCCCACCAACCGCTGCGCATCGTGCTTGACTCCAAATTGCGCACCCCCGTGACGGCAGCATTGCTGCGGCCGCCCGGGCAGGCGCTCATCATCGCGGCGCCCGGCCACGCCGAAAAGGCCAGCGCCCTGCGCCAAGCCGGCGCAGAAGTCTGGGACGACTGGGCCGGCCGTGCCATGCCCGAGCTACCCTCGCTGCTGCAAGAGCTGGCACAACGGGGCGTCAACGAACTTCATGTCGAAGCCGGCCCCACCCTCGCCGGCAGCTTGCTGGCGGCGGGTCTGGACGACGAGCTTCTGGTCTACTTGGCGCCAACCTTGCTTGGTTACGGCCGCCCCTTCGCCCTTTTGCCGGAACTGCAGGACATCCCGGCCACGCCGAGCTACGCTTGGCGACAGGTGGATACCGTTGGACGCGACCTGCGACTGCTGCTGCGCCGCGATACTTTTGGCATCACCGCAGCGGCCCAAAGGCAGGCATGCTGAGCCCCAGCGAAGACCCGGCGTCGATAGACTTTACACCCCCCCCCTAGTTTCGAAAGAGTCTGGTGGCAAGGCCTTGATTAAGAATGACTTTTGCAGGGTGGCCCGCCAATTGCAGCTTAGTTGATCAAACGGATCAAGAGGTTCTGAACATGTTCTTCAAACAACTCCTTGTCGCGGCGGCCTGCGTGCTGACGTTCGCAGCGCCGGCTCATGCGGCACTCACCCCCGGCACCGGCCCCGATAGGGAGATCTTCTTCGATTACGACCCCGCCCCTATTCCAATCCGGACCGTTGGTGATCTCGTTCCGCTGACCCGGAAAGACTTCACGGACAGGCTATCGACCAGCGTGGGTTCCTATGACTTCGAAGGCAACGCTACCGGCGACTCCGCCGTACCCCCGAATTCGATCTCTGTGGACTTCAACGACGGACTCAATGGCACAAGCGCCAACGGCAGCATCACCGCCACAATCTCCGGCGGCGGCAAGGTGGTGAGCGGGATCAACGTAGGGCGCTTCAACACCACGAACGGTGGCACGCGCTATCTCGAGATCCAATCCGGCACTGGCAACTTCGCCATCACTTTCAACCGGGCCGTCTCTGCCTTCGGCTTCTACGGCACCGACATCGGCGACTTTGAAGGAAGCCTGACCCTCGTCCTTACCAACACCTTGGGCGTCGAAGAGGAATACCTCGTCACCCAGGGGGCGGACGAGCGCAACAATGGTTCTGTCCTCTTCTGGGGCTTCGCCAGCCTGGACAAGGCGTACACCAAGGTTCGTTTCGTGACCGGTGCAAGCCAGGAAGACTTCTTCGGTTTCGATGACTTCGTGGTGGCCGATCGCAGCCAGGTGCTGGACCTTCCTCCGGGCCAACTGCCCGAGCCCGCCTCACTAGCCCTGGTCGGCCTGGGCCTGATCGGCGCGGCCGCCGCCCGCCGCCGCCGCGCCTAAGCCTTCCCCCCCACCTCCTCGGCCCCAGCGGCCGGCCCTCGGGCCGGCCGTCGGCATTTTGGGGCCCCCGCCTACAATCCGACCATGCCCATTTCACCCGTTCCCGAATTGGTGGCCGAGCTTGCTGCCGGCCGCATGGTCATCCTGGTCGACGAAGAAGACCGTGAGAACGAAGGTGATCTCATCCTGGCGGCCGAGCATG
>JALHPY010000212.1 GCA_022842305.1 Rubrivivax sp. | reverse complement strand
GTCGTCGAGCATGAAGCGCCAGACCGTGCCGCCAAGCTGGCGCACCCGCGCCTCGGCCGCCTCCAGGCGGGGCTCGCGGCCGTCGGCTTGCATCTCGGCGGCGAGAAAGAAGTCCACTTGGTGGGGCGTGGCGGCAGCGCGCACGGCTTCGGCCGGCCCCAGCCAGGGCTGGGCGTGTGCGGCCTTGTGGCCGGCAGCGGTGCTGCCGACGAGGATCTTCACCGCAGGCCCCGGGCGTAGAGGTCGCCGCGCGGATGGCCGGCCACTTGCACGTCGCGCAGCAGCAGCTGCATCGGTGCGCGCAACGCATCGGCACCGACGTTGGCATACCACTCACCTGCCGGCGGCGGCACGACGCCGACGATGGAATGCGCCGGCCTGGGCGGGCAGGCGCAGGTCACCAGGCACAGCCCGCCGGGCCGCAGCAACAGCCACTGGTTGTAGAGCATCGCGCGCCAGTGCTGCACGTGTTCGAACACCTCGGTGCACAAGGCCACGTCGAAACGCCCCAGCCAGTCGTCGGGCGGACACCAGGTGGTGGCGTCGGTGACCAGGCCGACGCCGGGACCGGCACGGTTGTCGATCGCCACGTATTCGGTGGCCGACGAGAACAGCGCGCGCGGCGAGCCGTTGACGTCAGCCCCGCCGAGGTCGACCACACGCCCGGCGTCCTGCCACAGCGGTTGAATCTGCGCCTGCAGCCAGCGCCATGCTTCGGGGTGCATGGCTTCAGCGCTCCAGATGGAGCAGGCCGACACCGGCCCAGTCGCTGCCGGCCACGCTTTCCAGCCGAGTGCCGGTCTTGCCCAGATCGACCTGCCCGCTGAGCAGTTCGGTCCACAGGCGGCTGACGCAGCAGCCCATGGCGGCGTGCCAGTCCGAGTCGACGGTGTCGTGCAGCGCCACCAGCCGTGGCTGCAGCGCCAGCGCCGTCATCAGGTCGCGCCGGCAGCTGGCGTAGCCGTGGTCGCCGTCGATCAATACCGCGTCGGGCTGCAGCCCGGGCGCGGGCGCCGAGCCGCCGGCCAGGGTGCTGACCTGCAGCGCCAGGCCGGCAGCGGCGAAATGACGCCGGGCATGCCATGCGGCGGCGTCTTCGGCCGCGGCGCCCGTGCGCTGGCCCTGCGGTCCGCTGGCGCTGGGGGTGATCACCAGCAGGTGTTGCGTGCCCGCGGCGCGCAGTCGCTGCATCAGCCAGGCAAACTCTTCGGGCTTGTGCTCCAGGCGCGGAAGGGCCAGGCCTTCGAAGCCCGGTGGATGGGCCAGGTCGGGCGGCACCGGCAGCGGGCGCTGGCTGCGCCGCCACTGCGCCAAGGCCGGGTCGCCACGCTGCGACCAGAAGCGCGGGTGGTAGGGCAGTTCACGCAACTGATCCAGCAGCAGGCAAGCCGCTTCCTGGCGCGTGAACATCAGGCCGGGCCAGGCTTCGACGGCGCCATAGAAGGCCGGAACCTGTTGCCAGGGCCGGGCAAACACGGCGTCGTGGCGCATCCAGAAGAACGTGCCGCTGTAGTGCCAGTCACCCAGGTGCTGGTGGTTGGCGAAGCGGCCGACGCGGCGCAGCAGGCCGGTCATGGCGTGGCTCTGCAGCTGCGCGCGCACGGCGCCCCAGTGGTCGAGCATGACCGCGTACTGCACCTCGGCCCAGCGGCGCACGGCTGGCGGAAACTGCGGCTCGTACTTCACGCCCTTGGCGTGGGCGTAGAAGGCCACGTCCTGGCGGCTTTCCGTCTGCAGCATCTGCAGCATCAGCGGGAAGGTGGCCGCCTCGCCGGCCGGTCCGTTGGGCTGCAGCACGAACTCGCAGCCGTGGCCGGCCAGGAGTTCCATCACGGCTGCAGCCGATTCAGACCGCTCGTCGGTGACGATGCCTATCAGTCGGCGCCCGTTGAAGAGTTCGATGCGCTGCAGCAGCTGTTGCACGTTCCAGCGCCAGGTGCTGCCGCGCACCGGCCACAGGTGGTACATCAGGTGGCGGCGCGGTGCGGCGGGCAGCGGCGGCAGGTGCAGGGGCTGGCGTTCGCTGTGACTGGCAGGCCCGGGCGGGCTGTGGTTGGCCGCTGGACGCGCCAGCGCCGCCGGCGGCAGGGCCAGGGGCGTGGCCTGGGGCTGCGCGGCATCGAGCTGTGGCGCGGTCGCGGTCACAAGGGCCGCCGGCGCTGGTGCCATCACCGCCAACGCCTGTTGCAGCCGGTCTGCGTAGCGGTACGGCGCGACTGCCGCCAGGCCCTGGGCGCGCAGCCCGGCCATCGCGGCCGGGTCGTCCAGCAGCGCCCGCACCTGGCGCAGCAGCGAAGCCGCGTCTTCGAAACAGGGCAGGTGTGGAAACACCGTGTGCAGCTCGGGCCGCGGCTCGCTGACCAGCACCGCGCCGCAAGCCATGGCTTCGTAGATGCGCGGGTTCATGGCCGTGGCGGGCAGCGCGTCGCGGTTCCACTGGTGCTGGTCGCGGAAGACGTTGACGACGATCTGCGTGCGCTGGTACAGCGCGGCGGTCTCGGCCGGCGAGATGCGCGCGGCCAGCGTCAGGCGCTTCAGGCGCGGATCGGACCAGGGCCCGCCCACCAGGTAGGACAGCAGCCCGGCCTCGGCCAGCGCCAGCAAGAGCCGCTCGCGGCTGGGGTTGGCGCCGCCGATGAAGCCGACGCGGTGCACCCGTTCGTGGCCGGGGTCGAGGTGCAGCCTGGGGTCGAAGGCCAGGGGCAGCACGCTGGCGTTCGAGTGGCGGGCCACGGTGCTGGCGTCGTTGACAAACACCGCATCGAAACGCTTCGACCACGAGGCCGTGTCGTCCACTTCGTAGGGCTCGTCCATCAGCCATACCGCGCGGTGCCAGCCATCGAAACCTTGCCGCCAACGCTGCACGAAGCGGCGGCCATGCACCACCAGAAGCCAATCGGGCTTGAAGGCTTGCACCTTGTGCGGCAAGGCCGGGTCGTCCCATTCGGCGCGGGCGTGCGGCAGGCCCAGCGACTGCGCGGCGTGTTCCAGGCCGTCGCTGACGACATCGCCACAGGTCAGGAAACGAAAGCCGACGATGAACACGCGGCTGGGTGCTGCGGCTTGCGGTGGCGCCGGGATTGCGGGCGCTTGCGCTGCCGGAGCCGGTACCAGGTCGAGCTTGAAGCGCGGGGTGACTGCGGCGGCCGTCTGTTCAGCGCCTGCAAGCCAGTCGGCGAGCGGCTGCTTGCGCAAGCTCTGCAAGCGGCTTTGTGCGCTGAGGTTGACCAGTTCAACGCCCTGCGCCGCCAGCCCGGCCGCGAGGGCTGCGTACTCGCGGTCGATCTGCGCCAGCCGCGGCGTGAGCGGGTGGCGGCCGGTGGCAGCGAAGAAGTGGTGGTCGGTGAAGTCGACGCCGATCAGGCCGATGCGCCGGGCGCCCATGTAGGCGGCCAGGCAGACCGCGACGTAGGGCGAGTTCTGCGTGTAGTGCAGCGCCGGCCCGATCTCGGTGCCGCCGTGGCGGCCGAGCGCGAAGCGCACCACCGGTGGCTGCACAGGCCCGAGATCGAGTTGCGTGAACAGGGCTTGCGCGCGTGAGCGGCGCACATGCTCGAAGCGGTCGCCGCGGAACTGGCGTGGCGGGTTGACAACGACGAGGTAGGTGGGGTCGAAGAGGCGGCCGACGTCGTTGACGCCGATGGTGACGCAGCGCTTGGGCTCGGTTAGCTCCCGGAGCGAGGGTCCGCAGCCACAGATGACTATGGACCCGTGCGCGTGTCCCTGCGCCCAAACGCTACCGCCGGTCAACCCAACCATGGGCTGCGCGCCGGCACCTGCGAATGCCGCTTCCATCAGTACTCCGGTGACAGTCGCAGGCTCAAGGCAGCGCTCAGCTCGTCCAATCGCTTTCTCAAATGCGGCAGTGATCCATAGTCTGTGTCCGAAGGCTTCGCGCGATCGAAAAAGTACCTATCGCCGAGCGCACTGGCGAGTGTTCGCTCAAGTTGGAGCCGCTGTTCCATTCCGACTGGGGTCAATGGCTCATTGAGCTGCAGGGTCACAGTGCCGCTGGACAGCACGTTGACTGTGACATTAAGTCCGTCGGTTACTTGAGGCAAGCCGAGATCGGCAGCCACCTCGTGCCCAAAGACCGTCCACCAGTAGATGCCGGGCAAGGCCAATCGAAGCTGCGATGTGCCAACCCCAATACTGCCTTCAAGCATCGACGGCTTACCGGCGTGGTCCAACATGGCGTGCTTGGCGGCATACTCCTGCTGCGTGCACATATCGCCGAATAGTGGCGGAAACTCGTTGCAGACGCTCGACAGCCAGGTAACCCATTCCGCTGTTTCGGCCTCTTGATCACGCACCCGCCAAGCGAAGTCCCAGACTCGACAGCCCGACCGGTCGTGCGCGAATGACGCAAGAAAGCGTGCGGCGCCTCCTCTGACGAACAGCTGTTGATAGCGGCCGAGCACACTTGCTGCCTCGACGAAGTCGCCCGGGCCGAACACACGCCGCGCCCGCTCGACCCTGTCGAATTTTGTCGCTCCAATCGGCGGCGCAGACAGCAACTCCCACATGAGCGCCATCGCTTTGGGATCCGAGAGATCGGCAGCCGTATACAGTGAGGCGCGCAGTTCGCTCATCGCAGCAGCAGCCAGATATGTTTGATGCCGGACTTGGTGCGATTGAAAGCCGTGACGACGGGGCCATACACCCGTGTTCCTTCGGGCAACTCGTCCGACGGTCCGCGAGCAATCAAGTGTGCGCCCTGACTCGCGGCCGGTATCGCCAGGCGCGTGTCTGCGTAGCGCGCAAGTCCACCTTCGGCAATGCGTACGTCGTCCTGCAATTGAGCATCGTAGCTCTGCGAGGCCGTGCGCTTAACGTCACCCACGACGACGCCGCTGGTGATGAAGTCAGGGATTCGCACCCGTGTGTCGTCAAAGACGATCCCGGAAGGCGACGGTTCACCAATCTGGATGCGGCGCGTGTTGGCAGCTGCTGCGATGCCAGATGCCTGGACGAAGGCGGCTATCGCGGGGCCTTCGTCGTAGCGACCAAGTTTCCGAGCTGCACGACCTTCGACGTAGCGGACGATGTCGTTGTCGTAGAACTCTTTGTTGCTCAAGGTGGCATAGCGGTCAGCGTAGACTTGGTGAACGTTGCGTTCGCGTTCGCGCGGAAACTGCGCCAGCTGATCGAGCTTGGGTGTGTTTTTGCCCACTAGGCTGGCCGGCCGTGAAGTAGCGGTATCGGCCGGTTGTGCCCGCGACCGGCGCTTGGTGCGGGGATTGACAGCGCCCTCGACGGCCCAAAAATCGCCATCGACAACAACATCCAGTGTCTGCAGTTGATGCCTGAGCCGGATCGCAGCAAGCAGCGGACGAAGCACAAGTGCGCCGACTCGACGACCTGCAAATCGATTGACGGCTGCCTCGCCTTCCGAAACGCCACGCTCAAGTCGCTGTTGCGGAGTCGCCGTTGGATCCCCCCCCAGCGTCCGGCTCATCAAACTCCGCGCCTGCGTCCGTATCCACTCCACCGCCCGATCCAGCATCCGGTCCACGCTGGCCTGCAGGTTGCGGATCGTGCGTTGCACCTGCGCGCCGACGTCGCCCAGACCGATGAAGCGGGCCAGGAAGTCCAGCACGACGGGGATCGTGCGCGCCATCGTGCGTTCGACGAAGCCGGCCGCCGCGCCGAGGGCGCCCGAGGCGATGGCGCCGATCGAGTTCACCACCGACTCCACCAGGTCCAGGATCTGGTTGATGCGCTGGATGAAGAACTGGATCGTGGTGTAGGTCTTGATGATGGCCTGGATGATCGCGCCCACCGGATTGAGCATGCTCAGCAGCTGCGTGATGCCGGCCATCACCAGGCGCTGCTGGATGAAGCTGCGGATGGCACCCAGCGCCGCTTCGCGCAGGCTGCCGAAGAACTCTGTCACGCGCTCGCGCAGCGCGGCGACGAGGCCGCGGTCGCGGATGTCCAGCAGCAGCTGGAAGCCCGCCTCCAGCCCCGCCACCACGCGGTCGCCCAACAGGCGCACCAGCTTCTCGCGCACCCGCGCCCAGCTCAGGCCCAGGATCTGCAGCACGAAGCCGATGATGCCGCGCAGGTCCCAGCGCTCGGGCATCTGGATGCCGGCCGCCGCCACCGGGCCGGTCAACCACGCGATGACGCCGTCGCGCAGGTGCGTGAGGATGTTGCTCATGAACTGGCGCACACCCTGGCCGACGGCACCCAGCAGGTTGCGCAGAAAGCCCACCGGGTCGCGGATGATGACGTTGAAGGTGCCGCGCGCCCGCGTCAGGATGTCCAGGATGCGGCGCCCGCCGGCGCCCATCGCCGCTTCGTAGATCAGCTCCAGCAGCTTCAT
>JALHPY010000211.1 GCA_022842305.1 Rubrivivax sp. | reverse complement strand
GCGCCGGCGCGCGCCAGCGCGTCGCTCAGGCGGGCATGCTGCACGCGCACCGACACGCTGGCCTGCGCGTCCAGCCGCACCGCCGCCAGACCCTGCGCCAGGCGCGACCACTGGCCCAGGTGCCACCAGCAGCCGGCCAGGCGCAGCAAGGCATGGTCGGCGTGGCCGGGCTGGTACTGGCGCATCGATTGCACCGCCAGCTCGGCCTGCGCCAGCGCGTCGCCGTAGCGGCCCAGATGGCACAGGCTGAGCGCGCGCAGCACCTGCAGCAGGCCCATGTGGGCGCCAAAGCCGTCGAACATCGCGATGATCTGCTGGCCCTGCAGCAGCGAGCGCTCGGCGGCGCGCAGGTCGCCGGCATCGATGCGGTTGCAAGCCAGGTTGCCGCAGGCGATCGAGGCATTGCTGAGCTTGCCGCTGCGCTGCGACAGCGCAAACGCCAGATCATGGTGCGGCAGCGCATCGTCGAGCCGGCCCAGGTTGTCGTGCAGCACCGCCACGTTGCCGTGCAGCTCGCTGCGCTGCTCGTCGCTGCCGTGGGCATTGAGCCAGGGCGTGCAGGCCTCCAGGTGCTGCAGCGCCTGCGCCGCCTGGTTTGTCATCGACAGCGCCACGCCCAGCATCTGGTGGCATCGGGCCAGCAGGCTTGCGTCGCCCAGGCGCACGGCATCGCGCAGCGCGGCCTGCTCGATCGCCAGCGCCCGGTGCAACTCGCCGCGCTGCTGGTGCATGTGGGCGCGATGCAGCGCGGCTTCGAGCCGTTGCGCCGCCGTGCCGGCCAGGTGGTCCAGGCGCTCGCAGTGCGCGTGGGCGGTGGCGGCGTCGAGGTCGACGTTGGCAAATTCCTCGGCCGCCAGCATCAGCGAGGCGAAGGCTGCCTCGGTCTGGCCCGCCGCCTCTTCGATCGCGCTCTTGCGCTCGAGAAAGGCGATGTACTCCTTGGCGCGCAGGGCGTTGCGCGCCGCCTCGGCCGCGCGCTGCAGCCAGGGCAAGGCGCGCAGACCCTGACCTGCCGCGACCCAATGCCCGGCGATGCGCGCCGCCTCGCCCTGGTGCTGTTCCTGGTGCTGTTCAAGCCAATCGGCCACCTTGGCATGGGTGTGGGCGGCGATCGTCACCGGCACGCTGGCGTGCACCGCGTCGTAGACCAGATCGTGCGCAAAGGCATTGCCACGCATCACCTGCGCCGCCTCGAGTTCGTTCAGGCCGTCGGCAAACTGCATCGCCGAGGCCTGCAGGACATGCTCGGCCATGCCGATGCTGAAGTCCGCGCCGGCAATGCTGGCCACCCGCGCCAAGGCCAGCGCCGCCGGCGACAGCTGCGCAATGCGGCGCTCGATCAGCCGGCCGACCGACACCGGCCGCGGCAACTGCGCCGCATCGGCCAGGCGGTCCAGCGTGCGCTCGACCCAGGCCTGCTTGAGCGTCTCCAGCACGAAGAGCGGGTTGCCGCCGGTGCGCCGCAAGAGGCCCGGCGCCAGCGCCCGGCCGTCGACCCCGGGCAGCGCCAGCGAATCGACCAGCGCCGCAAGCGCGGCCAGGTCCAGCGGTGCCAGGGCGATCGGCGCCAGCCGCGCCTGTTCGACCAGCGCATCGTGCAGCGCCTGCACCGCAGAGTCGGCCTGCGCGGGGCGGTAGGCCAGCACCCAACGCAAGGGCCGCTCTGCGGCATGCTCGGGGTCGCTGTCTTCGTCGATCAGCGCGCGCAACATCTCCAGGCTGGCTTCGTCGGCGAAATGCAGGTCGTCGACCACCAGACCGGCCAGGTCGGCGTGGGTGGCCAGCAGCGCACGCACGGCGCGCTGCATGACCAGCCGCTGCCCTTCACCGGTGTGGCGAGCGGCAGGCGCCTCGAACTCGGGCAGCACCCGGGCGATCTCGGTGCGCGTGCTGGCGGGCAGCTCGGCCCCAAGCGCGCTGGCAAGGCCGCGACGCGCCATCACGGCGCGCAGCAGGCGGGCCAGCGTCGCGAAGGGCACGCCGGCGTCGCCCGGTCGTGCGGCCACGCGCGCCACACCGGGCTGCGGCTCGACGAAGGTCTGCAGCAAGCGCGTCTTGCCCAGACCCGCCTCGCCGATCAAGACCACCACCTGGCCTGCCTGCCAGCCCTGGTGGAAGGCCGCGAGCTCGCGGTCGCGGCCGATCAGGCGTGGCGGCATCAGTACGCTGGCGGGCACGGGCCGCGACGCCGCGGGCACGTCATGCGACCGCGCCGCGCTGATCGTGGCCAGCAGCGCCAGCGTCTCGGCCGACGGTGCGGCGCCGACCTCGTCCTTCAGCACGCGCTCGCAGCGGTCGAAGGCCAGCAACGCGGTGGCGCGGTCGCCGTTCAGATAGTGAAGACGGATGACGCGACGGTGCGCCACTTCGGATACCGGCGCCAGCGTCAACAGCTCCTGCGCGCGGCCCAGCGCGTCGGCATAGTCCTGCGCGCGCTCGGCGCTGTCCGCCAACTCGACCAGCGCGACCTGCTTGCGACGGCTGCGACGCTCGCGCTGCTGCGCCAGCCAGACCAGCAACTCGGCGCCGAAGTCAGGCGCTGTATCGGCCAGCACGCTGTCTGAATCGTCGAGGTCGTGCGTCACGCCCGCAGCCAGGGCCAGGGTCGTGGCGCCGCTGACCAGCGTCACGCCGAACTGATTCCTGAGCTTGAACAGGCGCTGGCGCAGCGCGTTGCGCGCCGTGTCGGGTTCGCTGTCGGGCCACAGCAGCGTGGCCAGGCGTGCACGCGAGGTCGGCCCTTCGAGGGCTAGCCAGGCCAGCAGTGCGGCGTCGCGCGCGGCCAGCGCCGAGACGCGGCCGTCGGCATCGACGAAGCGGGGCGAGGCGGCAAGATGAAGTTGCATGGCGGGGTTGTTCGCAACGATGCTAACCGCGGCCCTTCGGGTCGAGGCCGCGTTCAGGGCGGTGCGCAGAATCGACCCGTGCGGCTGCATCAAGGCGTCAGCGCCACGCCCTCGGGGGCGCTGCCGACGGCTGTCGCGGCCCCCAGCGACGTGAGCGTGGCACCCCCGGCACCGATGCTGAAGGCCGTCACCGCGTTGGCGCTAAGGTTCGTCACGTACAGATGGCTGCCTGTGGCGTTGACGGCCAGCCTTCTGGGGTTGGAGCCCGCAGCAACCGGCGCGCCCGCCGAGGTCAGCGCACCCGTGCTCTGGTTGATGCTGAAGATGGCCACGGTGCTGGGGCTCTGGTTGACGACATAGACGAACTGCCCATTGGGGTGGACGGCCACGGATTCGGCGGATCCGCCGCTGTTGACGTGGCCCACCACCGTCAGCGCACCCGTGCTGGCGTTGATGCGGTAGGCCGCCACCGACTGGCCGCCGGCGCTGGCCGCGTAGACGAAGCGGCCGCTCGGATCGACCGCGATGCCGTGGGGGCTGAGCACCGAATTGGCGATGGTGCCGGGCACCAGCGTCAAGGCACCTGTACCGGCATCGACGCTGAACACCGAGACCGAGTTGCTCCCCTCGCTGGCGACGTAGACGAAGTTCCCGCTCGGGTGAACGGCCAGCGCATACGGAAAGCTGCCGGTGCCAACGGGTGCCCCCACGGCCGTGAGAACTCCCGTGCCCGGGTTGATGGCAAAGGCGCTGGCGGTGCTGAAGCCGTAGTTGACCACCCAGACGAAGCGCCCGAG
Source organism: Rubrivivax sp. (assembly GCA_022842305.1). Taxonomy (GTDB): domain Bacteria; phylum Pseudomonadota; class Gammaproteobacteria; order Burkholderiales; family Burkholderiaceae_C; genus Rubrivivax. The sequence goes on along the minus strand of JALHPY010000211.1, from coordinate 2,697 downwards.
CGGATCCATGGCGATGCCGTAGGGGTTCTGCGTGCCCGGCGTGCTCAGGGGTATCGGCGTCAGCACGCCGGTGCTGCCGTCGATGCCATACGAGGAGATCGAGCCCCCCACCAGATTGGTGACATAGGCGAATTGCCCACTGGGCGTGATGGCAACGGCAAACGGGAACCGCCCCGTGGCCACCGGCGTGCCCACTGCCGTCAACCCACCCGTACCGGCATCGACGCGCAGGATCGACAAGGTGTTGGCACCGCTGTTGGCGACCAGCGCCAGAGCGCCCGCCGGGGTGCAGGTGAGCACGACGCTGGTGACGGCGGCATGGGCCGTACCGCTGCCGCCCTGGACCGCGCAGTTCTGCCCCGACGGCTGGCTCAGGATCGTCACGCTGTAGCCCGTGCCCAGCGCGATGCGCGTTGCGAACGTGAACGGGCCATTGGCGGCAACGGCCAGGTTGTCGCCGGCGTTGTTCTGCAGCACCAGGCCGGTGCCGGTGAGACCGCTGACGCTGCCGCCCACCGGCACCGGCGCCGCCGTCACGCTGAGCGCGGCGCTCTGGCTGAAGATCAGTCCGGCGCCGTTGTAGACGATCACGCCGTAGACGGCACCGTGGTCGGCCAGCGTCAGCGCGGGCGTGGTGTAGTTCGCCGCCGTTGCGCCGGGGATGACGATCTGGTTTCTCGTCCACAGGTACAGCAGGCCGTCGCCGCTGGCCGCGACGCTCAGCGCTGCGGTATTGCCTTCGGTGGCGCTCACCGCCGCTGGCTGCTGCGTGATGACGGGCGCGCCGATCACGATCAGCGGCACGCTGCCGCTGCTGGCGCTGCCCGCGGCATTGCGCACCTCCACCGCGTACTGGCCGCCATCGAAGGCACCCACGGCGGCGATGTGCAGCACGGCGGCGGTGGCCCCGGCGATGTCGACACCGTTGCGCCGCCATTGGTAGGTGAACGGGCCGGTACCCGCCACGGCGATGGCGAAAGTGGCGCCGCCGCCCGGCAGCACGGCCAGTGCGACCGGCGCGGTGGTGATCGTCGGTGCCAGCGGCACGGCGCTGCCGGGGCCCACCGTCAGCGTTGCCGCGGCGCTGAGGACATTGCCGACGTTGTTGGTGACGCGCACCGAGTAGGCGCCGGCATCGGCCGGTGTCACCGCGGCGATGCTGAAGCCCGGAAAGTCACCTTCGGCAACAGGCGCCGTCACGCCGGCCTTGAACCACTGGTAGCTGTACGGCCCGGTGCCGGTGACCGCCACCGCGAAGTTGGCGGCGTTGCCTGCGGCCACCGTGATCGACACCGGTGACGCGGCGATGGCAGGCGCCAACGGGATGGGCGTGCCCAGCGTGACCTGCAGCAGCCCGGGATCGGTGGTCGTGCTGCCGGCGCTGTTGGTCACGACGAGGTCGTAGCGACCGTCGTTGAGCGCAGTGACGTTGGTCAGCGTGAGGATGGCGCTGTTGGCGCCGGTGATGTTGACGCCGTTGCGCCGCCACTGGTAGCTGAGCGGTCCGGGGCCGCTGACGGTGGCCGCGAACACCGCCGTGCCGCCGACGGTGACGTTGAGGTTGCCCGGCTGCGCATCGATGACGGGGGCAGTGAAGCGCTCGACCACCGTCAGCATCGCGATGTCGCTGGCCACGCCGCCCAAAGCGTTGCTGGCAAAGGCGCGGTACTGCGTCGCGCTGTCGGCCAGCGCGAGTGGCGGCGTGGTGTAGGTGGCGCCGGTGGCGCCGTCGATGTTGGTCCAGGCCAGGAAGCCGAAGGCCGCGGCCACGAACGACCGCTTCTGCCATTGCAGCGTGGGTGCAGGCGCGCCCCCGGTGGCGACGGTGAAGCTGGCGGTCTGGCCTGCCTGCACGGTCTGGCCAGCGGGCTGGGCGCTGATCGTCGGCGGGGCGCGCACCACCACCACTTGTTGCACCGCCGTGTCGGCGCAACCCTTGGTCGGCATGCACCAGAAGACGCGGTAGTAGCCCGACTGGCTGGTCTGCACGCCAGTAAGGCGGGCCTGAACGCCGGCAGCATTGACGAGATACCCCCCGGTGAGCTGGTCATTGATCACCGTGAACACCTGGCGCGTGACGGCCGACGCCGGCACGGGCTGCCAATCGACCGTGGCGGGGTCGGGGCTGTAGTCGAACCGGTAGGTGATGCGGCTGGTGGATGCAGCGGACATCCAGCCAAAGCCTCGCTCGTACATCGCGAAGCGGATGGTCGCGTCGGCGCCCTCGGCCACCGTCATGGGCGGCAGACTCGAGTACCCGTCGTCATCCGGGCCTAGCGACAGGAGCCGGAAGATTTCATAGCCCGTCGGTGGCGGTGCGTCGAGCTTGAACGCCAGCGGCACCGCTTCGAGAAACAGGCCGCAGGTGGTCATGATGAAGGCATCGATGCGAACGCTGCCGTTCTGCGCCGGCAACCAGTTGACCGTGCCCTGCCAGGTGTAGAGGTTGTCGGCGGCGTTGTCGCCCGCCGGCGGCAATGCGTAGACGTTGCCGTAGGGCAGCACGTAGCGGCCGGGGCCGTTGTTCTGTTCCGCCTCGGCCCGATCGATCATGGCCTGGGTCGGCAGGTGGGTGTCGAGCAGGCCGAAGATGCGAGGCGACTCGTTGCCGTAGTAGTGCACGGCACCAAAGCCGGGGAAGGCATCGCCGATCGTCGTGCGGATCGAGTAGCTCAGCGCGCCGCCGTCGCCCGGGAA
>JALHPY010000210.1 GCA_022842305.1 Rubrivivax sp. | reverse complement strand
CTGCAGCCACCGCCGTCCACCAGCGCCTGCAGCACCGGGCTCAGCGTCTTGAGCAGCTGCGTGGGCATGGCGCTGGTGAAGCGGTAGCTGGCCGCCCAGGGCTCGTGCGCATAGGCCATCAACGTGCCGTAGTAGCGATCGCCAATCAGGAACACCAGCGTCGCCGAGCGGTTGACCACGCGCGACGTCAACACCTTGCCGTCGCGTCCGTGCGTGTCGAAGCGGTGGTCGCCGGTGCCGGTCTTGCCGCCGATCTCCACAGGCGTGCCGTCGCGCAGCTTCAGCGTGCCGCGCAGGCGCTTGGCCGTGCCGTTCTCGACCACGCCGATGAGCGCGCGCCGCAGCAGCTGCGCCACCTCGGGCGCGAGCACGCGTTCCGCCTGGGACGGTTGATAGGCCAGGTGGGTTTCGTAGGGCGTGGCCTGGGCGAAGCGCAACGCTGTCACCCGCTCCACCGGCAGGCGCAGGCCGCCGTTGACGATGATGCCCATCAGCTCGGCCAGCGCCGCCGGCCGGTCGCCCGACGCGCCCAGCGCGCTGGCGTAGGACGGCGTCAGCGCCTCGAAGGGGTAGCCCAGGCGGCGCCAGCTCTTGTGGATTTCGGCGAAGGCGTCCACCTCGAGCAGCTTGCGGATGCGCGCGTCCTGCGCCGCCTTCTGGCGCTTGCTGAACAGCCAGCCGTAGGCCTGCTGGCGCTGCTCGGTGCTGGCCGCGAAGGCCTCGCCCAGCGTGGTGGCCGGCTGCCGGCGCAGCTGCGCCAGCGTCCACAGCTCCAGCGGGTGCACGCCCGCCCGATAAGCCCGGTCGACCAGCGACCAGCGGCCCGCGCCCGTGCGCTGGTGCAGCGCCCGCAAGGCCGGCCCGCTGGGCGCAGCCTGGGGCAGGTGGCGCCCCAGAAAGGCTGCCAGCTCGTCGATGCCTGCATCGGGCTCCACGCCCAGGTAGGCCGCGGCCAGGCGCTCGGGCTGCTGCCGCAGGCCGCGCACGAACAGCGCCTCGACCTCGGCGGCGGGCCGGCCGGCGTACTTGCGGTGAAAGCGGGCGATGAACTCGCGCCCTTCGCGGTCGGCAAAGCGCTGCAGGTACGGCTGGCGGCGCGGGTCGTCGACGTCGTCCAGCAGCGCCGCGTTGGCGCCCGCGCTGCGCGCCATGATGTGCTGCGCCACGTCGCGCATCAGGCGCACGAAGACCAGGTTGACCGAGCGCGTGAGCGCCTCGGTCACGCTCATCGTGCGCACGTTGTCCTCGGGCTCGAAGTTCTCGAACTCGTGCAGGCCGCCGCCGGTGAAGAAGCTCTCGGCCGGGCTGGCCGAGTAGCTGCGCGCCATGGCCGCCTCGAGCATGACCGCCAGGCTCTTGTCGGTGGCCTGCGCCAGGTGCGCACGCGCCCAGCGGCCCAGCGCGTCGCGGTTGCCAACGGGTTCGGCCGCCAGTTGCTGCGGCGTCAGGTCGGCCCAGCGCTGGTGCAGCCCGGCCACCAATTCCAGGTAGGTGACCAGGGTGCGCAGCTTGGCGGTGGAGCCCAGGTCCAGACGCGCGCCCTCGTTCAAATCAAAAGGCTGGTCCAGGCTGTCGACCTGGGCGCGCAGCCGGTTGCTGCGCTCGCCGCGCTCGTACAGCGTGAAGCTGAAGTTGATGTGGCTGGGGTCGTCGCCTTGCTTCAGCAGCCGAAAGCCGTACAGGCCGGCGGCATGCGCCTGTTGCGGATCACCCAGGCCGCGCAGCAGCAGGGTGGCGGCGCGCTGCAGTTCGGCGTCCAGCGTGCTGCGCAGCGTCAGGTCCAGCCGTTCCACGTCATAGGCGCGCGGCATGGCCAGCAGGCTCTGCAACTTGCCGCGCACCGCGTTCACCGCCTTGCGCTCGACAAAGCTGCCCGGCAAAGCCACACGCTGCGGCGGCAGCGGCGTCACCGGCAGCGGCAGCGCGGCATCGCGCAGCGCCGGGGCGATGACCCCGGCCTCGGCCAGCACGCGCAGGTGGCTGTCGGTCAGGCGGCGCAACTCTTCCACGCCTGCGTCCAGGTAGTAAGAGGGCCGGCGCTGCGCGACCATCAGCGCCAGGGCCTGCTTGAAGGCCAGCGCCTGCGGCTGGATCAGCGCCTGCCTGAAGGCCAGCGCACGCCGCTGCGGCGGCACTGGCGCGGTGTCCACGGGCAGGGCCAGCAGCTGGTTGGTCTCGGCAAAGTCACGCCGGTACCAGGCCCACAGGCCGTCGCCCAGGCCGTTGACCTCGCCGAAGCCGGCGCGCGCCGACAGCGGCACGGTGTTCAGGTAGTCCACCACGATCTGCTGGCGCCGCGCCAGCGTGTGCTCGCCGTCGAGGTAGGCGCGCAGCGAGGCCGAGGCCATCTGGCGCAGCTTCTCGGCGCCCGAGTCGGTGCGGCCCTCGGGCGAATGGCGGTACTTCTCGATCTGCGTGGCCAGCGTGCTGCCGCCGGCCGCGGCATGGCCGTCGTGGATGCGGCGCAGGGCCTGGTCGGCCACGGCCTTGCCGAAACGGTCCCACTCGACCGCCGGGTTGCGCTTGGGAAAGCGCGGGTCCAGCAGTTCGCGGTTCTCGATGAACAGCAGCGCATCCACCAGCAGCGCCGGCACCGCATCGAACTGCGAGTAGCTGCGCTGCGGGTAACGCGCCGCCGCCAGCGGCTGTTCGCGGCAATCCAGCAGATCCAGCCCGACCAGCGACTTCTCGTGGTAGGGGGCGAACAGGCCCTGGTCGACGACTTCCAGCATGCGCGGCGACATGCGCGCCTGCGCGGTGACGACAAAGCCCTGCTGCTGCAGCCGTTGCACGCGTTCGGGCAGCCGGTGGTAGCCCAGCCGCTCGTCGAAGGGCCCGTCCCCGGGGAATCGGATGTGCGGGCTGGCGCCGGGCTCGAGCGTGTAGTGCAGTTCAGGCGCCAGGCGGCTGAGCCAGTGCGCCTGCCAGCGCGAGGTCTGCACTTCGTCGGTCAGCACCCAGGCCAGGCCGCACAGCAGCCCAGCCAGCAGCACGAGCATGAACCAGCGACCCTTGCGCGACGCGACCGAGGTGGACATTTCAGCGGGGAAGCGGGATTCTCAACGGGCCGATTGTGCGGTGCAGCAGGCAAACCTCCGCTCGTCAAGGTTGCTTGATGCAACGGCGGCCGTTCGGCGTGCGTGACTCATGCCATGAAAGCGTAGTGCAGCGCGGTGACGCTGCCGCGGAAGTAGGTCTTGCGTCCTTCGGGTCGCATCCAGGCCACCTCTCCCTTGAAGGGCACGCGCAGGTCGCCGTAGCTGCGGTAGTCGGACCAGCAACCTTCCCAGGGCAGCATCAGCGCCTGCCCGGCCTGCGTGGCGCCGCGCGCCTCGGCGCGGAAGGATTCGATCAGGCCAGCATCGTTGAACCTGAACAGCAGGGTCAGCGTGATCGCGCCATCGGTCAGCGTGGCCAGCGCCGAGCGATCGTCCACTGCCGCCCAGCGCAGGCGGGGGCCGGGCAACAGCGCCGTGGGGTACCAGGCGGCCTCGGCAAAGTAGCGCATGCACTCGCCGCGCGCGATCTCGCCGTCGCCCTGCTCCTGGGCCACCGTGAACAGCCCCAGCAGCGCGGCGTGCAGCAGGCCTCGGCCATCGACGTAGCTGTCGAGCACGCGCACCGGCAGGCCCGGCGCCATGGCCACGCGGGCGTCCCACACGAAGCCGGGCCGCTGGGTGACGATGCGCTGGCGCGAGCGGAAGGGCTTCCACTGCTCGCCGGTGGCCGACAGGTTGATCTGGCCGGCGAGCTCGACCGTGGCCGCCGCGATGAGCGGCTGGCCGTCCTTGAGCACGGCGCGGAAGTAGCGCTGTACGGGGGCCGGCAGGTCGGCGAGCTGGCGCGCATCGAAGCGCGCGGACGGCGCAGCCAGCGCATCGCCCTGCGCGGCGTCCAGGCGGCTGGCCAGGGCCTGCGCACGCAAGGCCCAGCGCCGCGCCCCCAGGGCCGAAAGTCCGAGCAGCAGCAACAGCAATGCCACCAGCGTCAGGCCTGCCCACCACCACCCTGCCATCCGTCATCTCCCGCGCCCGCACATCCGGCAGACTTTGGACTCCCATCATCGTGCGGTCTGTGCGGCAGCGAACCTGCGTCTGCTCAATGACTGGCAACGCGAGGGGCAATATTCGGCGCACTATCGAAGCAATTAAATCGATTGAGTGGCGCAATGACCAGCTAGGCTCTAGATTGCGTGCACCCAAGGTTTTCGACCCTTCAAGGAGATCAGCATGACCCAGGAATCGAAGTGCCCGTTCGCGGGTGGCCCTGCCGGCAATACCCGGGCCGGGTCGCGGACCAACCGGGACTGGTGGCCGAACCAGCTCAAGCTGTCCGTGCTGCACCAGCATTCGCCGCAGTCCGACCCCATGGACGCGGACTTCGACTACGCCCGCGAGTTCAAGACCCTGGACCTGGACGCCGTGGTGCAGGACCTGCGCGCGCTGATGACCGATTCGCAGGACTGGTGGCCGGCCGACTGGGGCCACTACGGCGGCCTGTTCGTGCGCATGGCCTGGCACGCGGCGGGCACCTACCGCATTGCCGACGGCCGCGGCGGCGCGGGCACGGGCAACCAGCGCTTCGCCCCGCTCAACAGCTGGCCCGACAACGGCAACCTCGACAAGGCGCGGCGGCTGCTGTGGCCCGTCAAGCAGAAGTACGGCCGCAGGCTGTCCTGGGCCGACCTGTTCGTCCTCAGCGGCAACGTCGCGCTCGAATCCATGGGCTTCAAGACCCTGGGCTTCGGCGGCGGCCGGCGCGACATCTGGGCACCTGAAGAAGAGATCGACTGGGGCAGCGAAGCCACCTGGCTGGGCGACCAGCGCCACAGCGGCGCGCGCGAACTGGCCAACCCGCTGGCTGCCGTGCAGATGGGCCTGATCTACGTCAACCCCGAGGGGCCCAACGGCCAGCCCGACCCGGTGGCCTCGGGCCGCGACGTGCGCGAGACCTTCGCCCGCATGGCCATGGACGACGAAGAGACCGTGGCCCTGGTGGCCGGCGGCCACACCTTCGGCAAGGCCCATGGCGCGGGCGACCCCCAGCTGGTGGGCGCCGAACCCGAGGCCGCGGCGATCGAGCAGCAGGGCCTGGGCTGGCAAAACGCCCTTGGCAGCGGCAAGGGCGTGCACACCACCACCAGCGGCATCGAAGGCGCGTGGAAGCCCAACCCCACCACCTGGGACATGGGCTACTTCGACATGCTCTTCGGCTACGAGTGGGAACTGGTCAAGAGCCCCGCGGGCGCGCACCAGTGGCGGGCCATGAACGTGAGGCCCGAGCACCTGATCCCCGATGCGCACGACCCGTCGAAGAAGCACCCGCCGATGATGACCACGGCCGACCTGTCGCTGCGCTTCGACCCCGCCTACGAGAAGATCTCGCGCCGCTACCACGCCGACCCGCAGGGCTTTGCCGACGCCTTTGCCCGCGCCTGGTTCAAGCTGACCCACCGCGACATGGGGCCGCGCGCGCGCTACCTGGGCAAGCTGGTGCCGCCGGAAGTGCTGATCTGGCAGGACCCGGTGCCCGCCGTCGGCCACGCGCTGGTGGATGCGCAGGACGTCGCGGCGCTGAAGGCACAGGTGCTGGCCTCGGGCCTCACCATCGCGCAGTTGGTGCGTACCGCCTGGGCCTCGGCCTCGACCTTCCGCGGCAGCGACAAGCGCGGCGGCGCCAACGGCGCGCGCATACGCCTGGCCCCGCAGAAGGACTGGGCGGTCAACCAGCCCGCCGAACTGGCCCAGGTGCTGGCCACGCTTGAAGGCATCCAGCAAACCTTCAATGCCGCGGCCGGCGGCGGCAAGAGGATCTCCCTGGCCGACCTCATCGTGCTGGCCGGCAGTGCCGCCGTCGAGGCCGCCGCGCGCAAGGCCGGCCAGGATCTGAGCGTGCCCTTCACACCGGGCCGCACCGATGCCCGGCAGGACCAGACCGACGTGGACTCGTTCGCCGTGCTCGAGCCCCGCGCCGACGGCTTCCGCAACCACGCCGCGCCGGGGCTGGAAGAGGTGGCCGCAGAGATGCTGCTGGACAAGGCCCAGCTGCTGACACTGACGGCGCCCGAGATGACGGTGCTGATCGGCGGCCTGCGCGCGCTGGGCGCCAACGCCGACGGCTCGGCGCACGGCGTCTTCACGTCCCGGCCCGGGACGCTGAACAACGACTTCTTCGTCAACCTGCTGGACATGGGCACGCAGTGGCAGCGCGCGCCCGGCGCGGCCGGTGTGCTGGAAGGCCGCGAGCGCAAGACCGGCCAGCTGCGCTGGACCGGCACCGTGGTCGACCTGGTCTTCGGCTCCAACGCGCAACTGCGCGCGCTGGCCGAGGTCTACGCCGCCAGCGACGCGGCAGCGAAGTTCGCGCACGACTTCGTGGCCGCCTGGGTCAAGGTGATGAACCTGGACCGCTTCGACCTGGCGTGATCCGCCCGCCGCGGCCCCGGCACCCGGCGAAAGCCGCCCGGGCCGGGGCCGCGCGCCGCATCAGGGCACGTTGAGCAGCGTGCGCAGCGCGTCGCGCAGTTCGCGGTGCGTGGCCGGCCGCGGA
>JALHPY010000209.1 GCA_022842305.1 Rubrivivax sp. | reverse complement strand
CAGACCACCGTGTATGCCGACGGCCTGCTGCTGTCGAACTTCCTCAACAACAGCTTCAGCACGGCGCCGCGCTGGGGCATGGTGTCGCCCGAGGAGATCGACCGCATCGACACGATCTACGGCCCGTTCTCGGCGCTGTACCCTGGCAATTCGGCCGGCGGCGTGGTGCGGATGAGCACGCGCATGCCCACGCGGCTGGAGGCCCATGCGCGCGTCGACGCCTTCGGCCAGCGCTTCCGGCTCTACGGCACCGATGCCGACTTCAACGGCCACCACGCCAGCGCCTCGGTGGGCAACGCGCTGGGCGACTTCGCCTTCTGGGTGTCGCTGGACCGGCTGGACAACGAAGGCCATCCGCAGACCTTCGGCAACACCACGCCGTCCGGCTCGGCGACCTCCATAGACGTCACCGGCTCGCCGGTGATCCGGGACCTGGACACCTCTGGCCGGCCCCGCATCATCGTCAGCTCCACCGGCATCGACCACACGGTGCAGGACATCGCCAAGCTCAAGCTGGCCTGGCGCCCGGCCACGGGCCTGAACGCCAGCTACACGCTGGGCCTGTGGCGCAACGAGTCCGAGGGCCGCGTTGACAGCTACCTGCGCGACGCCGCCGGGCGCACGGTCTACAACGGAGTCGTGCGCATAGACGGCGCCAACTTCACCGTCTCGCCGGCCGCTCCCAGCCGCAGCGAGAGCGAGCACTGGATGCACGGCCTGTCGCTCAAGCTCGCGGCCGGACGCTGGGACGGCGAACTGGTGGCCAGCCTCTACGACCAGAAGAAGGACCTGTCGCGCACCGCCACGCCCAGGGACGCCTACGACGACGGCCTGGGCGGCACGCGCCCCGGCGGCCAGCTCACCGACGCCGCCGGCACCGGCTGGACCAACCTCGATCTGCGCGGCCAATGGCGCAGCGGCGACAGCCTGGCCAGCAGCGCGCACACGCTGAGCTTCGGCCTGCACCACGACCACTACGAGCTGGCCTCGGTGACCTACGGCACCAACGCCGCACCCATCACCGACTGGCTGACCAGCGACACCGGCACGCTCAACACCGACTCCTACGGCCAGACGCGCACGCAGGCGCTGTACCTGCAGGACAGCTGGCGCATCAACGCGGACTGGCTGCTGGTGGCCGGCGGCCGCTATGAGCGCTGGAAAGCCTACGGCGGCAGCAACTTCAATGCCGCCAATGCCGCACCCAACCCGCGCAACCTGGTTTACGCCGACCGCGAGCAATCCGACTTCTCGCCCAAGCTGCATGTGGCCTGGCAGCTGGCGCCGGACTGGTCGGCCCGCGCCTCCATCGGCAAGGGTGTGCGTTACCCAACGGTGGCCGAGATGTTCCAGACTTTCAACGGGCCCGGCGGCATCCGCACCAACGACCCCAACCTCAAGCCCGAGAGCATGGTCTCGTCGGAATGGGTGCTGCAGCAGACGCTGGACAACGGCAACTGGCGCGCCTCGGTCTTCTTCGAGGACAAGCGCGACGCGCTCATCTCGCAGACCGACATCACGGTCACGCCCAACATCAGCAGCATCCAGAACGTCGACCAGGTCAAGACCCAGGGGGTGGAGCTGGCCTGGCAGCTGGCCGACCTGGGCCAGCGTGGCATCGACCTCAACGGCAGCGTGACCTACGCCAAGTCCACCATCGAACGCAACAGCCGCAACCCGCTGCTTGAAGGCAGCGTGCAGCCGCGCATCCCCGACTGGCGCGCCACGCTGGTGGGCACCTGGCACGCCAGCGACGCGCTGTCGCTGAGCCTGAGCTGGCGCTTCAGCGGGCGCCAGCACAACCAGTTGCTCAACACCGGCACGGGCCGGTACAACGACGTCAACCCCGATGTCTATGGCGCCGTCAGCAGCTACAGCGTGTTCGACACCAAGCTGCTGTACCGCATCAACCGCCAGTGGAGCGCGTCGCTGGGCATCAACAACCTGGGCAACTACAAGTACTACGTCAACCCCAACCCGTACGCCCAGCGCACCTGGTTCGCCGGGCTCAAGTACGACCTTTGATGAAAGCACGGCCATGAAGCTCTCGAGATCCGGCGCCCTGCGGCGACTGCTGCTGGCGCTGGCGCTGACCCTGGGGCTGGGCGCCGCGCTGGCGCAGCAGCACGCCCAACACGGCGGCGCCAAGCGCCGGCCGCCGCCGCTGGCCATGGGCGCGGCCTTTGCGCCGGGCGGGGAGCTGTGGGTCACCGCGCTGGACGAACACAAGCGCCTGTTCCTGCAGACCAGCGGCGACGAGGGCCGCAGCTGGTCGGCCCCGCGCCTGCTGGACATCGGCAGCGACAAGATCGCGGCCGACGGCGAGAACCGGCCCAAGCTGGTGTTCGGCCCGCGCGGCCAGGTGGTCATTGCCTACACCGAACCGCTGGACAAGCCCTACACCGGCCGCATCCGCATGCTGCGTTCCGACGACGGCGGGCGCAGCTTCTCGGCGCCCTTCACCGTGCACCGCGACCAGCAGATCATCACCCACCGCTTCGAGGCCGTGGCCTTCGACGCCCAGGGCACGCTGCACTCGCTGTGGGTGGACAAGCGCGACCTGGAAGCGGCGCGCCCGGCTGCGGGCCAGGGCAAGCCCGCCTACCGCGGCGCGGCCATCTACCGCAATGAATCGCGCGACGGCGGGCGCACGTTCGGCCCCGACCTGAAGCTGGCCGACCACAGCTGCGAGTGCTGCCGCATCGCCCTGGCGCCCACGCCCGACGGTTCACTGGCCGCGCTGTGGCGCCATGTGTACGCACCCAACGAGCGCGACCACGGCTTCGCACTGCTGAACGCGCCGCCGCAGGCCGAGCCCCAGCGCGCCACGCTGGACCGCTGGGCCATAGACGCCTGCCCGCACCACGGCCCCGGCCTCACACCGGCGGCGGCCGGCGGCTACCACGCCGTGTGGTTCGGCATCCGCGACGGCCTGGCGCAGGTGCGCTACGGCCGCCTGGCGTCCGACGGCAAGCCGCAGGGCACCGTGCGCCCGCTGCCCGATGAGGCCGCCGAGCACGCCGCCGTGCTGAGCGCTGGCTCGCGCGTGGCCATCGCCTGGCGCAGCTTCGACGGCCAGGCCACGCGCTGGCGCGCCTGGGTCTCGGCCGATGACGGTGCCAGCTTCACGCTGCGCGAACTGGGCCGCGCCGCCGAGGACAATGACCACCCCTTGCTGGTGCCTCGTGACCAGCAGATCTTCGCGCTGTGGCGCACCACGCAGGGAATCCGCGTTGAACGTCTTGTGCCCTAGCCGGCGGGCCGCGCTGCTGCTGGCCGCCCTGGCCCTTGCTGCATCAGCTACGGCCGCCCCGCGCGCGGTGGAAGGCTTCGACGCCGACACCTGGCGCGCACTGCGCGGCGCCAAGGGCGAGGCCGCGGTGGTGGTGTTTTCGGCCACCTGGTGCCCCACCTGCCCGGCCGTGATCGACCAGCTGGCGCGCGACCTGCGCCAGCGCGGCGTCAAGGCACAGCTGATGGCCGTGGTCACCGACGTCGCACCGGGCGAACAGGACGCTGCGCTGCTGCGCGACAGCCACTACCGCCAGGTCGACCGGCTGTTCGCCTTCGATGGCCAGGCCCCGGCCTTGCGCCACGGCGTGGACCCCGGCTGGCGCGGCGTCACGCCCTACGTGGTGTTCCTCTCACCCCAGGGCGCGCCGCCGCTGGTGGTGACGGGCGCCCCCAGCGCCGCGGTGTTCGAAGCCTGGGCCAAGGGCCTGCGGCGCGGCGCGCCCTGACGCGCCCTGAGGCCGCTCTTGAGTGCGCCTCAGCCGCGCACGAACAGCGTGACCAGCGGGTCTGGCCCCAGCTGCCGGCTCCAGTGGCCGTGCACGGCGGGGTCGAAGCGGGCACCGGCCGGCAGCAGGTCGGCCGAGTAGAAATGCTGGCCCGGGCCGAACACGCGCGACACACCGCCCTGCAGGCCGATCTCCATCTGTCCGCCCAGGATGAACACCCACTGCGGGTGCTCGGTGCAGTGGAAATCACTGCGAAAGCCCGGCGGACTCAGGCGCAGCTGGTAGCCGGCGCTGGGCGCCAGCGGTGACAGCATCGCCTGCGGTTTGCCCTCGGTCAGCGCCACGGCCTCTTCGCGGAATTGCGCGCGGCCATCGGCACCGGTTTCCAGCACGAGCTTGGTGAACAAGCTCACGTGGCGAAGACTTGCAGCCGGCGCAGCAACTCGCCGACGACGTGTTCGGGCGCGCGCGCGACCTCGACCACCAGCGCATGTTCGTCGACCAGCGGCAGCTCCAGCGCCTCGAGCTGGCTCGGCAGCTGCGCCACTGCCGGGCCCGTGGCGTCGCGCCGACGCAGGCGTTCGGCCAGGCAGGCGCCGTCGCCGTGCAGGTGTACCAGGCGCAGGCCCGGCGCGGCGGCCCGCAGGCGGTCGCGCTCGCGCCGCTTGAGCACCGCACAAGCCAGCACCACGCCGTCGTTTGCGGCAGCGGCCATGACCGCGGTCACGGCCTCGAAGTCGCAGCCCGCCTCGGACCGCAGTTCGCTGCCCTCGACGAAACGCAGGCCCAGGCGGATGGCCAACAGCCGGCCTATGGTGCTCTTGCCACTGCCGCTGACGCCGCTGACCAGAATGCGCGGCGGCGGCGGCGACGGCCGCATGCGGATGCTCATGTCCATTGGATTCCCCTCGTTGGCTCCAGACCCGTGCCCTTCTTGGATGTCCTAGGGCTTGTACGACTGCCGGGGCTGACGGCGACTCATACTATGCGGCGGCCGCTTCGCGGTACCTCCGGGAAATCCTGGCCCCGCATTCAAGGATCTTGATGGAATGAAAACTGCACTCGTCACCGGAGCCGGCAGCGGCATCGGCCGCGCCTGCGCCACGGCGCTGCTGCGCGACGGCTGGCAGGTGGTGTTCGTGGGCCGCCGCGCACAAGCGCTGCAGCAGGCCATCGCCGCGGCCGACGGCGGCGCGCGCGGCATCGCCCTGCCCTGCGATGTGTCTGACGAATACGCCGTGGCCGCGCTCTTCGACACCGTGCGCGAGCGTTGCGGCCGCCTGGACCTGCTGTTCAACAACGCCGGCGTCATGCTGCCCACCACCCTGCCCGACGAGTACAGCGCCGCATCCTGGCGCCAGGCGGTGGACATCAACCTCAACGGCGCCTTCTTCTGCCTGGCCGGCGCTTTCCGCCTGATGCGCAGCCAGCAGCCGCCGGGCGGACGCATCATCAACAACGGCTCGATCTCGGCGCACGCGCCGCGGCCGGGCTCGATGGCCTACACCGCCACCAAGCACGCCATCACCGGCCTGACGCGCGCCGCGGCGCTGGACGGGCGCGCCTTCGACATCGCCGTGGGCCAGATCGACATCGGCAACGTGGCCAGCGACATGACCGAGAAGATGGCCAAGGGCGTGCCGCAGGCCGATGGCAGCATCCGCGCCGAGGCGCGCATGGAGATGCAGGCGGTGGTCGACACCTTCATGGCCATGGCCCATCTGCCGCTCACGGCCAACGTGCTGTTCATGACCGTGATGGCCACTAAGATGCCTTACGTCGGCCGCGGCTGAAGCCGGCTTTCCGACTGGAGACCAGACCATGAAGCTCCTGCGCCACGGCCCGCGCGGCCAGGCCCGGCCCGCCTTGCTCGACGCCGATGGCGGCGTGCGCGACCTGTCAACGCTGCTGTCCGACATCACGCCGGCCACGCTGTCGCCGGCCGGGCTGGCGGCGCTGCGCGCACTCGATCCAATGGCCCTGCCGCTGCTGCCCCAGGGCGAATTGCAGCTGCCCTGGAGCGGCATGTCCAAGTTCATCGCCATCGGCCTGAACTACGCCGACCACGCGGCCGAGGCCGGCATGCCCATCCCGAAAGAGCCCATCGTCTTCATGAAGACACCCGGCTGCGCGGTGGGCTGCAACCATGCGGTGGTGCTGCCGCAGGGATCGCGCAAGTCCGACTGGGAAGTGGAACTGGGCGTGGTCATCGGCAGCCGCGCGCGCTACGTGGCCGAGGCCGACGCGCTGGCGCACGTGGCCGGCTACTGCGTGGTCAACGACTTGTCCGAGCGCGAATACCAGCTCGAGCGCGGCGGCCAGTGGGACAAGGGCAAGGGCTGCGACACCTTCGGCCCGGTGGGCCCCTGGCTGGTGACGGCCGACGAAGTGGGCGACCCGCAGAACCTGGCGCTGTGGCTGGACCTGAACGGCCGCCGCTACCAGAGCGGCAACACCCGCACCATGATCTTTGGCGTGGCCCAGATCGTGAGTTACCTGAGCCGCTTCATGACGCTGGAGCCCGGTGACCTGATCACCACCGGCACACCGCCCGGCGTGGGCATGGGCGTCAAGCCCACGCCGGTGTTCCTGAAGCCGGGTGATCGCATGCGCCTGGGCATCGACAAGCTGGGCGAACAGCTGCAGACCGTGCACGCCTGGGATGCGGCGCTGATCGACGCCTAGGCCACAACCGGCCGCCCGCGGGGAACCCTGCCCGGGCACGGCCCACCGCCGCCACCGACCTAGGGGCGCGCCCGCACACGCCCTGCCCGCGCTGCGCCACCGCGTGCCGGCGCCGCTGCGGCACGGCAC
>JALHPY010000208.1 GCA_022842305.1 Rubrivivax sp. | reverse complement strand
TCGCCCGGCGCGTGGCGGCGCCTTAGTCGCTCACGCCTTCAATCGCGCTCGCGCCGATCGCGCCCGCCCCTGCCGCCGCGCTGCTTTTCGGGCTCCACCGCCGGGTCGCGGTGGCATTCGACGCAGTTGTCGAAGTTGGCAATGCCTTCTTCCTGGTGCTCGGCGCGCACATTGGCCAGCGTGTGCTCGTGGCAGCCGTAGCAGGTGTAGCGGCTGTAATCGTTGCCCTTGTGGCAGGTGGCGCACTCGACGTCGTGGTCGCGGTCCAGCACGAACAGCTTCTCGTGCTCGAAGCTCGCCGGCTTCCAGGCCTCCTGGCTATGGCATTGCTGGCAATTTCCGTCGATCTTGCCGGTGATCTTGCTGTGCAGCTTGTCAGCGGGCGCCTGGTGGCAACTGGCGCAGCGGTCCTGCACAGCCGTGCGCAGCAGCGCGTGCGAGAACGGCTTGCGGCTGCGCTGCGTGAGCTTGGGGCCCAGGTGGTCGCTGTGGCAGGCCACGCAGTCCTGCTCCAGCAGGTCCTGGTGGAACGATGTCTTCAGGCGGCGCTGCAGCAGCGGCAAGCCCTGGGTGCTGCGCAGGCCGATGTCGGGCAGCGCATGGCAGGCAATGCAGCGCGTGGCCGCGGCGCCGCGCCAGGGCGCGTGGCAGGCAAAGCAGTCGGTGGCCAGTTCGGCATGGCCCTTGACCAGCGCCCCCGGGCTGACCATCAGATGCGGGTAGACGAACGCCAGCACCAGCAGCGCCACCAGGTTGAGCGCGATGACGATGAACAACCAAGGGCGCTTCAATTCCAGCCCCAGAACAAGAGCACGGCCACGATGTGCGCCAGCGCCAGCACGCCGAAGGCCAGCGTGATGGGGAAGTGCACCGCGCGCCATTGGCGGAAGGCGTCGAAGGTCATCGCGTCCCAGTAGGTGCGCTCATCTTGTTCCTGTGCGGGCAGGCCCTGGTCGCGCATGCGCTGGCGCGCCTCGTCCAGGCGACGCCGCGCGCGGTCGATCAGGAACTTGCCGGTCAGGCCACTGGCCACGTTGATGACCATGGCACCCACCGCCAGCCAGCCCAGGATGGCGTTGAAGTGGATGCCGGCGTGCACCAGCACCAGCAGTGATCCGGTCCAGGCCAGGGCCTCGTGCCAGCGCAGCAACTGCACCGGGTTGCCCGTGGTGATGAGCTTGCGCTTGCGCGCCGAATAGCCGAAGGAGCCGATGATCATCAGCACGCCGGGAATGCCCAGCCAGCGGCCGACCCAGGCAATGCCCAGCGCGTGCAAGAGCGCGTCAATCAGCAGCGCGGCCACGATCAGCAGCACCATGTACAGCACGAAGGGCAACACTTCGCGGCTCAGCAATCGGGCTTGCATGCTCGTCAAGCCTCCAGCACCAGGGCCGTGGCCGGCCGGCCCACGCACAGCAGGCAATGGCCGGCCGCGACATCGTGGTCAGGCGCCTGGTCGTAGACCACCGAACCCGACAGCAGCCGCGTCTGGCAACTGCCGCAGCCGCCCGATCGGCAGCCCGATTCCACGGCCACGCCGTGGCGTTCGGCAAAGTCCAGCAGGCTGGCGTCCTGCCCGTCCCAATCCAGGCTGCGGCCCGAACGCTCGAAGCGGATCGCCACCCCGGCTGCCGCGGCCGGCGGCGGCACGCTCACGCTGGGCTTGCGCAGCGACGCCGGGCCGAAGGCCTCGAAGTGGATGTCGGCCTCGGGCACGCCCCAGCCTTCCAGCGCCGGCACCAACGTTTCCATCATCGCGCCGGGTCCGCACAGGTAGAAGGCGTGACGGCCGTGCGGCAGCGTGCGCTGCAGCAGCGCCAGGTCCACGCGGCCGGCGTGCTGGTAGTCCACGCCCTGGCGATCGGCCTCGGCCGGGCGGCTGTAGGCGACGTGCAGGCTCAACTGCGGATGCGCAGCGGCCAGGGCTTGCAGCTGTTCCTTGAAGGCGTGTTCGCCGCCGTGGCGCAGCCCGTAGTACAGGTGCAGGCGGCGCTGCGGCTGCTGCGCCAGGCACCAGCGCAGCATGCTCATCATGGGCGTGATGCCGATGCCGCCGGCCACCAGCACGGCCGGCAAGGCCGGGTCGGGGTCGATGTAGAAATGGCCGGCGGGCGCGCGCAATTGCAGCACGTCGCCCACCTGCACATGGTCATGAAAGTGATTGGACACCTGCCCCGCCGGCAGTTCCGGCCGGCCCTCGGGCGGCGGCACGCGCTTGATGGTGACGCGGTAGTGGTCGGGCTCGGGCCGGTCTGACAACGAATAGCAGCGCGTCACCGTGCGCGCGGCGTTTTCGCCCGGCGTCGCCAGCTGCAGCGCGAAGGTCAGAAACTGCCCCGGCTTGAAGGCCGGCAGCGGCTGGCCGTCCACCGGCTCCAACTCGAAAGAGCATTGCGTGCAGGCCGCATCCTCGAAGCCGCGCGCCCTTACCCGGAAGGCCCGCGTGCCCTGCCAGGCCGCACCGGCCTGAACGGCGACCGGGGGCGGTGCGGTCACCGCGGCCGGCTGGGCCTTGCCCCGGCGCCGCCAGAGCGCGATGACCACACCCACCAAGACCTGCACGAGCAGAACAGCCAGGATCCAGCTCAGCAGTCGGGTAGCGGTCACGATGGGAAGGGTTCGGGTCGGTGGGGGTCGGTCGGCCCCTGTGCGGGGCCTGTCGACGATGCGGAGAGTGTGGTCGCTTCAGCCTGAACGGCTGATGAACGGCGGCTGCGGCGGGCGGTGGCGAGTTGTGCCGCCGGCTTTCAATCGTCGCCGTGCTCCCGGTCCGATTGAACACCGGCACCGGTCGGCGTCGGAACCAGGCCACTGGGATACTGCTGCCACTGCCAGGCGCCGAAGGCCAGCACCGCCAGCAGCAGCGCCACGGCCACGCCCGCGCGGTTGTTCTTGACCAGATCGGGCCCCGGCCCGGCGACGCGCCCGCTGAGCATGGGCAGCGCCTGGTTCTTGCGGCGCAGCAGGCTCAGGCCGACGATGGCCGTGAGGTGGCCCAGCACCAGTGCCAGCGCCGCATTGGCGATGAACTCGTGCACCTCGGCCAGCGCATCGTCGCCCAGGAATGCACCCCACTCGTTGTAGGCGCCCCAGCCACTGAGCGTGAGCGGCAGCGCCAACAACAGCAGCCCGACCACGGCCCCGACCATCAGCAGGTACTGCCCCTGCCCCCAATTGATGCCTTGCAACGAACGGCTGCGCGCTGCCTGCGCCAGGCCGCGCAGCCAGGCGGGCGCGTTGCCGGCCTTGCGCCACAGCTGGCCCAAGCCGGCCTGGCGCGGCCCGAACAGACCGTAGAGCACCCGAAAGACCAGCAAACCGGCCAGGGTGTAGCCCAGCGTGACGTGCAGCGCGCGCCAGGGCTCGGCATCGGCCGTGAGGTAGGCGCCGGCAAAGCTCAGCGCGAACAGCGCATGGAACATGCGTGTGGGCGCATCGGTGACGCGGCGGCCGGGCTGGGCGGCCGGGCGCGCGGGTGCGCTTGCGGGCGCGGATGCTGCGGGCTGGAAAGTGGGTGCGGATTGCATGGCGCTGGTCCTGTGCTTCAGTCGTGCCGGGCGTGGCGCATGCGGGTGTCCGCGCCGGCGGGCGTGAGCAGCTTGTCGTCGTCGAACTCACCGCGCTCGGCGCCGCCGTGGCAGGCGCCGCAGTTGGCGGCGCTCTTCACGCTGGCCAGCTTCCACATGGTGGGCTCGACTTCGCGGTGCTTGCGCAAGAACCACTCGGTGCGCGTGATGCGGTCTTGCGGCGGCTCTTCGCGCACGCGCTTGTAGGTGCCGGCGTGGGCCTGCAGCCAGGCACCGATCTGCTGCTGCAGGGCGGCGTCGAGCGAGGCGTCGCTGCCGTAGTGCTTGTCAAGGCCGGTCATCAGGCGTTGCCACGACTTCGCCGGCAGCAGGCTGGGCGGAAAGGCCAGGTGGCAGGCGCCGCATTCCTGCGTGTAGGCCGCGGGCACGTTGGCGGGCATGCGCCGGCCGCTGTCGGCTTGCGCAGGCGCTAAGGCGGCCAGGGCCAGCGTGGCGGCAACGGTCAGGGCGTGGAGTCGGGTGTGGGTGTTCATGGCGGGCTCAGGGCTTGAGGTTGATCAGGTAGGCCAGCACGTCGGCCTTCTCGGCGGGGCTGCATTCGCGCTGCAGCACGTCCTTGCAGTTGCGGCGGAACCACTTGTCCACGCGCGCACTGTCGGTCAACACCCGGGCGTTGGCCGCCGGCGCCATGGCGTCTATGGGCTTGCCGGTGCTGGCGTGCTTGCCCGCCGCCGTGGGCGGGTTGCCGTGGCAAGAGGCGCAGGACCATTCGCCCGCGTGGCGGCTGGTGAAGAACACGCGCCCGCGCTCGGCCTGCCCGGGTGCGCCAGCCTCGGCGGCAAAGCGCGCCAGTTGCTGGGCGGGCGAGGTGTCGGCGGCGGCCTGGGCCTGCGCCATCAGCGCCAGGCTGCCGCCCAGGGCCAGTGCACAGCGCAGCAGCGTGGTCGGCCAGCGGCGCGGTGAAGAGGGGTTTGCAGTGGTCATGTGGGCAAGGGCGCAAGGCCGGGTTCAGCGATCGATGGGGGTCATTCTTCGGGCCGGCGCTTGAACCCTTCCTGAAGGGCGCGTTCATCTGCGGTTCAGCCTGCTGCACCGACAATCCCGCCGTGAGCCCTGCCTCCACCCCCCGCCTTGTGCGCAGCCTGGCGCTGCTTTTGCTGGCAGCCTGCGTCCTGCCGCCCGCCACGGCCGGCAGCAAGGACGACCACGAGCGCGCCCGCGCCGCCGTGCAGGCCGGCGAGGTGCTGCCGCTGCCCGCGCTGATGGAACGGCTGCAGCGCACCCACCCGGGCCAGGTGCTGGAGCTGGAACTCGAGCGCGACGACGGCCGCTGGGTCTATGAGGTCAAGCTGTTGCAGGCCGACGGGCAACTGCTCAAGCTCGAACTCGACGCGCGCACGGCGCAGGTGCTGAAGATGAAGCCGCGCCCGCGCCAGAAGGACGGCGCGCCTGCCGAGCCGCGGCCATGAGGATCCTGCTGGTCGAGGACGAACCCACGCTGCGCGCACAGGTGCGCACCGGGTTGCAGGAAGCCGGCTACGTGATCGACGAGGCCGACAACGGCCGCGACGCCCAGCACCTGGGCGCCACCGAGCCCTTCGACGCCGTGGTGCTGGACCTGGGCCTGCCGGTGCTGGACGGCTTGAGCGTGCTCAAGCGCTGGCGCGAGGCCGGGCACACGCTGCCGGTGCTCATCCTCACCGCACGCGACAGCTGGCACGAGAAGGTGGCCGGCATCGACGCCGGGGCCGACGACTACCTGGCCAAGCCCTTCCACATGGAAGAGCTGCTGGCGCGCGTGCGGGCCCTCATCCGCCGCGCCCAGGGCCTGGCCTCGCCGCTGCTGCAATGCGGCACGCTGGCGCTGGACACGCGCAGCAGCCGCGTCACCCTGGCCGGCCAGACCATCAGCCTGACCAGCCACGAGTTCAGGCTGCTGGCCTACCTGATGCACCGGCCCGGCAGCGTGGTCTCGCGCACCGAGCTGACCGAACACATGTACGCACAGGACTTCGACCGCGATTCCAACACCATCGAGGTCTTCGTCGGCCGGCTGCGGCGCAAGCTGCCGCCGCAGGCCATAGAGACCGTGCGCGGCATGGGCTACCGGCTGGTCGCCCCGTCGTGAGCGCGGCTGGCTCGGGCGGCTGGGCCCGCCGGCTGCCGTGGACGCGCTCGCTGCGCCTGCGCCTGCTGGCGGGCACGTTGGCCGGGCTGACGCTGGCGCTGGTGCTGGCCGGCATCCTGCTGGCCGGGATGTTCCGCGACCACGTGCTGCGCCAGTTCGGCAGCACGCTCACCGCGCAGCTGGACCAGGTCACCGCGCGCCTGGAATTCGATGTCGCCGGCCAGCCCCAGCTGGACGCGCAGGGCTTGAGCGACCCGCGCTGGTCGCGCCCCTATTCCGGTCTGTACTGGCAGGTGGACGGGGCGACAGAACCGCCGCAGCGCGGCGTGCTGCGCTCGCGCTCGCTGTGGGACGCCACGCTGGCGTTGCCACAGGACCGGCTGCCCGACGGCGCGGTGCACCTGCACGAACTGGCCGGGCCCGACGGCGCGCCCTTGCTCGTGGCCGAGCGGACCGTACGCCGCGACAGTGCCGACAAGGACAACGCATCCACCCGCTGGCGCCTGGTGGTGGCCGCCGACCTGCGCGAGACCGAGGCCGCGGCGCAGCGCTTCAACGGCCGGCTGGCGGCATCGTTGGCGGTGCTGCTGGTGCTGCTGTGCGCCGCCGCAATGGCCCAGGTGGCCGTGGGCCTGGCGCCGCTGCGCGTGCTGCAGCAGGCGTTGGCGTCGGTGCGCGAGGGCCGCACGCAGCGCCTGGAAGGCCGTTTCCCGGCCGAGGTGCAGCCGCTGATCGATGGCTTCAACGGCGTCCTGGAACGCAATGCCGAGGTCGTGGCGCGCGCCCGCACCCAGGCCGGCAATCTTGCCCACGCCATCAAGACGCCGCTGGCCGCCATGGCCCAGGCGGCGGCAGCGGCGCCGCGCCAGGCCCAGGCCGCCGCCGAACTGGCGCCGCTGGTGCAGGAGCAGGTGGCCGTGGCGCGCCGCCATGTCGACTGGCACCTGGCCCGCGCCCGCGCCGCC
>JALHPY010000207.1 GCA_022842305.1 Rubrivivax sp. | reverse complement strand
TCCTGGACCGCCTGGCGCTGGAGGGTCGACTGGCGCACCGCGCCGACGTCATCGAGTGCGCGCGCTACGAGATGACCACGCTCTACCAGCAGCTGGCCGACAACGATTCGGCCGTGGTGCTGACCGACACCGACGGCGTGATCGTGCACATGGTGTCCTCGCCCGAGTTCGCCACCGAGATGGCGCCGCTGGGCCTGCGCTGCGGCGGTGTCTGGGGCGAAACAGAAGCCGGCACCAACGGCATGGGCACCTGCCTGGCCGCCGGCGGGCCGGTGTCCATACGCCGCGAAGACCACTTCTACAGCCAGTTCACCCAGCTCACCTGCTCGGCCGTGCCGGTCTACGACCCGGCCGGGCAGATTGCCGGCGTGCTGGACGTCACCAGCCGCTCCAGCCTGATGCAGCAGCACCTGCTGGTGCTGCTGGGCATGACCGCGCGCATGGTCGAGAACCGGCTCATCGACAAGCAGTTCAGCAAGGCGCACCCGCTGCACTTCCACAGCCGGCCCGAGTTCGTCTACACGCTGCACGAGGGCAAGCTGGCGGTGGGCGACGACGGCCGCATCCTGGCCGCCAACCGCAGTGCGCTGTTCCAGCTGGGTCTGCAGTCCATGGACGAGGTGCGCACGCGCCGCATCGAGGACCTGTTCCAGACCTCGCTCGAGGACATGCTGCAGCGCAGCCTGTCGTCGTCGTTCCACCCGGTGGTGACCTACCGCGCCAACGCCACGTTGCGTTTCTTTGCGGTGGCGCGGCGCCCGGCGTGCGATGCGTCGCAAGGCCTGCGCGGCCCGGCAGCGGCGCCTGCACCGCCGCCGCCCAGCCCGTCCATCCAGGCTTCGGTGCTGGCCGCGCCGCGGCCCAAGGCGGCGGTGCTGGTGCCTGGCGGCGGCGCCAACACCTTCAAGGACCCGCGCCTGGTGGCGCACCTCGAGACCGCGCGCCGCGTGATCGCGCGCGCCACGCCGCTGCTGCTGTGCGGCGAGACCGGCTCGGGCAAAGAGGTCTTCGCGCGCGCCGTGCACGATTGCAGCCCGCATGCCGCGGGTGCCTTTGTCGCCGTCAACTGCGCCAGCCTGCCCGAGACCCTGATCGAATCCGAACTCTTCGGCTACCGCGCTGGCGCCTTTACCGGCGCGCAGCGCAGCGGGCGCCGCGGCAAGATCCTGCAGGCTGACGGCGGCACGCTTTTCCTGGACGAGATCGCCGACATGCCGCTGGAGCTGCAGGCGCGGCTGCTGCGCGTGCTGGACGAGCGCCAGGTCACGCCGCTGGGTACCGAAGAAACGCATCCGGTGGACTTCCAGCTGATCAGCGCCAGCCACCAGCAACTGCCGGCGCTGGTGCAGGCCGGGCGCTTCCGCGAAGACCTGTACTACCGTCTGGCGGGCATCGAGCTGCAACTGCCGCCGCTGCGCGAACGCAGCGACAAGCGCGACCTGATCCGCGCCGTGCTGGCGGCCGAGACCGCCGGCGAGGGCCAGCTCAGCCCCGAGGCCGACCATTTGCTGATGGACTGCGCCTGGCCCGGCAACATCCGTCAGCTGCGCCACGTGCTGCGCAGCGCCGCGGCGCTGGCCGACGGCCAGCCCATCACGCGCGAGCACCTGCCTGCGCTGGCCGCCGCAGCACGCAGCACGCCTGTGGCGCCGCGGACCGAGCCTTCGGCCGAACTGCTGGCTGCCGCCGACGAGCCCGCGCCGCTGAAGCTCAACCCCATCCAGGCCAACGAGCGCTGCGTGCTGGTGCAGATGCTGGAACAGCACCGCTGGAACGTCAGCAACGTGGCCAAGGCGCTGGACGTCAGCCGCAACACCCTGTACCGCAAGCTGCACAAGCTGCACATCGAGGTCTCGCACCCTGAGTGATGACGCCGCAGACGGGGCAGCAGCGCCGAATTCCTCGAAAGGGCGCTTTGCCTGGTGCATCACCGGCTCGGGCCACGGCCTGGAAGAGTGCATGGCGCTGGCCGCCCGCTTGCCCCAGGTGGACCTGATGCTCTCGGCCGCCGGCGAAGAGGTGCTGGAGATCTACAAGATCCCCCTCGATTCGCTCAAGCTGCGCTTTCGCGTGTTCCGCGACAAGACGGCCAGCGGCGTGCCCGTGGGCATGCTCTACGACGACGTGTACCACACGGTCATCGTGGCGCCGGCCACCAGCAACACCGTGGCCAAATGCGCGCTGGGACTGAGCGACACCCTGCCTACCAACATGTTCGCGCAGGCCGGCAAGCTGGGCATTCCGGGCATCGTGTTTGCTTGCGATACCGAACCCGTGGTGGTGACCAAATCGCCGCACGACTGGGTCACGCTGCGGCCGCGGCGCATCGAGCTGGACAACGTGAAGCGCCTGCGCGCCATCGACTGCTGTCAGGTCGTGTGCTCGGCGGCCGAACTCGAAACCGCACTGGATACGCGCCTGCAGCAACTCGGCCTCGCATGGAACACATCGTCTTCCTGACCGGCCACCTGGCCTTACCGAGTCTGGAACGTGTGCTGCAGGGCCTGCCCCGCGCGCCCTTCACCTGGGAGGTGCGCGACCTGGGCCTGCAGGTGGCGGCGCTGATGACCAGCGAGATGATCCGCCGCCGCGTGGCCTTGCCGGTGGCGGCCGATCGCATCGTCGTGCCCGGCCGCTGTCGGGGCGATATCGAAGCGCTGTCACAGCACTTCGGCGTGCCGGTGCAACGCGGGCCCGATGAACTGAAAGACCTCCCCCGCTTCTTCGACCGCGCCGCCCAGCCCGTGGCGCTGGACGACTACGCCGTGGCCATCTTTGCCGAGATCGTGGACGCGCCGCGCCTGAGCGTGGCGCAGATCGTCGCGCGTGGCCAGGCGCTGGCCGCCGACGGCGCCAACGTCGTCGACCTGGGCTGCCTGCCCGAGACGCGCTTCGACCACCTGGAAGACGCGGTGCGCGCGCTCAAGGCTGCGGGCCTGGCCGTGAGCGTGGATTCGGTGGACCCGCAAGAGTTGCTGCGCGGCGGCCGTGCCGGCGCCGACTACCTGCTGAGCCTGACGCTGGACACGCTGTGGCTGGCCGACGAGGTGGCGTCCACGCCGGTGCTGATCCCGCGCGAGCCGGCCGACGAGGCCTCGCTGCACCAGGCGGTGGAGCAATTGCAGCGGCGCGGCCGGCGCTTCCTGGCCGACGCCATCCTCGACCCCATCCCCTTC
The DNA here is from genome assembly GCA_022842305.1 of Rubrivivax sp. GTDB lineage: Bacteria > Pseudomonadota > Gammaproteobacteria > Burkholderiales > Burkholderiaceae_C > Rubrivivax. The sequence continues at coordinate 3,479 of JALHPY010000207.1, read as the reverse complement.
GGCTTTACCGCCAGCATCGTGCGCTTCCAGCGCCTGCGCGAGCGCTTCCCCGACATCGCCATCATGATGGGCGTGGGCAACCTGACCGAGCTGACCGAGGCCGACACCAGCGGCATCAACGCGCTGCTGCTGGGCATCTGCGCCGAGCTAAACGTGGCCGCGGTGCTGACCACCCAGGTCAGCGGCCACGCGCGCCGCGCGGTGCGCGAGGCCGACTGGGCGCGCCGCATCATGCATGCCGCCAAGCGTGAGGCCATGCTGCCCAAGGGCCTGAGCGACCGCCTGCTGCAGGTGCACGCCAAGCATCCGTTTCCCGACACGCCAGAAGAGATCGCCGCCACCGCCGCGGCGGTGCGCGACCCCAACTTTCGTGTGCAGGTCTCGGCGCAGGGCCTGCACGTCTACAACCGCGATGGGCTGCGCCAGGGGCTGGGGGCCTTCGAGCTGTGGCCGCAGCTGGGCCTGGAGGGCGACGCCGCCCACGCCTTCTACATGGGCGTGGAGCTGGCCCATGCCGAGATCGCCTGGCGCCTGGGCAAGCGCTACGTGCAGGACCGGCCGCTGGACTGGGGCTGCGCGGTCGAGGTCACGCCTGTCAGTGACACTTGTGCTCCGGGCACGACCCTGCCCGCCGCCCGCCATCAAACGAAGACCCGCGACGATGAATGACCTGATTTACGAGACCGTGGTCAGCACCGTCTCGACGGCCGGTGTGGCGCATGTCGCGCCCATGGGCGCACGCTACCTGGACGGTGGCGTGGTGTTGATGCCCTTCAGGCCTTCCGCCACGCTGGACAACATCCTGGCCACGGGGCATGCGGTGCTCAACGTGGTGGTGGACACGCGCGTCTTTGCTGGCTGCGTGACCGGCCGGCGCAGTTGGCCCACCGTGCCGGCCGAGCGCATCCCCGGCGTGCGCCTGCAGGCGGCGCTGAGCCATGTGGAGCTGCGCCTGGCCGGCCAGAACGACGACGTGCAACGCCCCCGCCTGCAGCTGGCACGCGTGCACGAGGTGCAGCACGCGCCCTTCGTCGGCCTGAACCGCGCCCAGGCTGCGGTGCTGGAAGGCGCGGTGCTGGTCAGCCGCCTGCACCTGCTGCCGCCGGAAAAGGTGGCGCGCGAGATGGCTTACCTGCAGATTGCCATCGACAAGACCGCCGGCCCCGAGGAGCACGAGGCCTGGTCCTGGCTCACGGCCGCTGTGGCGCGCCAGTACGAGACGCAGACATGACGCGCTTGCTGGCCAGCGTGCGCAACGTTGACGAGGCCATGCGTGCCGCCGCCGGGGGCGCCGACTTCATCGACCTGAAGGAACCTGCTGCAGGCGCGCTGGGCGGCCTGCCGCCGGCGACGATCGCTGCCGTGGTGCAGGCGCTGAGGCAGTCTGGCTGCACGCTGCCGATCAGCGCCACCATCGGCGACCTGCCCGCCGCGCCGCTGGCGCCCGTGCTGCAGCAGGTGCGCGCGGTGGCCGCGTGCGGCGTGGACTACGTCAAGGTGGGCGTGCTGCGCGGTCCGGGTGACTTGGCACTTTTGCAGGCGCTGGCCGGCTGCGGTGCCGCGGTGGTGCCGGTGTTCGTCGCCGACCACGGCCTGGACGCGGACGCGCTGCGCCTGGCCTGCGGCCTGGGCTTCCCGGCGCTGATGCTGGACACCGCCGACAAGGCCGCGGGCAGCCTGTTCGACGTGATGGCCGATGCCGAACTGCGCGGCTTCGTGCACGCGGCGCGCGATGCCGGCGCATTGGCCGGGCTGGCCGGCGCGCTGCGCCTGCAGCACCTGCCGCAGCTGCAGGCGCTGGCACCCGACTTCGCGGGCTTCCGCTCGGCGCTGTGCGCCGGCAGCCGCGCCGGCACGCTGGACCCGCAGCGCCTGCAGGCCTTGGCGCGGGCCTTGCGCGAGCCGCTGCTCGTGGCCTGAACCGCAGCATCAAACCCCCAGATAACGCCCCTCGTCCAGCAGCAAGGTGCGCATGCCCGCCAGGTTGCTCTTGTGCAGCAGGCTGATGGGGAACACCGCGCCTTCGGACAGCGCCGCGAAGCGCTGGTCCACGATGCCGGCCTGGCCCAGCTGCGCCAGGCTCAGCGCCGGGTCGATGCTGCAGGACTTGACCACCACCAGGCGTTCGGCGTTGAGCTTGCGCGCCAGGTCCAGCGCGATGCTGTCCGAGGTGTGGCCCCAGTGCGTGTTGGCGTCGGGCGCGTCGCGCTGCAGCTCGAAGGGCAGCCACAGCGCGGTGTGGCCGCTGTGCAGCACGCGGCGGATGTCGGACTTGCGCGTGGCCAGCCGCAGCCCGGGGTTGAGCGCGTGCAGCTGGTAGGCGGTCTGCGCCATGGCCAGCACCGCCATGTTGTGCGCCGCCAGGTCGTCGAAGCGCCACAGGCCCTGCAGACGCCGCGCCTCGTCGGCAAAACCGCCGCCCCCGGCCACCACGGTGACGCGCCCGCCGCCCAGCTGCGCCAGCAGCTCCAGCCACTGTGGCAGCAGCGGGTCGGCCACCAGGCTGCCGCCGAGCTTCACCACCCACATGGCGCGGGCTCCGGCGGCAGCAAGGCGGCCACGGCGATGCTGGGCGCGCACACCTGGGCCCAGTCCGCCAGGCCGGGGTGCGCCAGCCGCGCCACCTGCGTGCCGTAGTCCAGCACGGGCTCCAGGCCCACGCGCGCCGCCAGTTCGGGCACCAGGAAGCCGCCGCAGCCGGCGCTGACCAGGCGCGCGTCGCTGCCGAGTGCATGCAGGTCCAGCACGCGGCGCAGCTGGCTGGCCATCTCCTGCAGCTGATGCTCGCGCCAGGCGCGGGCAAAGTGCAGCCAGTCCTGATCGCTGCCGTCGCGCGCGTCCAGGCCGATCATGCGGGCCAGGCGCTGGTGTGTGGCCGGCAGGTCCTTGGCAGCGTTGTCGGCGGCGGGATGCTGGTCGTGCGCGGGGGCTAGTTCGCCGCTGAGGCGGTAGACGTCGGCAGTGGTGGCGAAGAACTCGTTCATCACGTTCAGCGGCCGTCCGCGCCAGGCGATGCGCGGCGCCAGCGCGCACAGCGGCGTGCGCACCACGCCCTGGTAGACCAGCTCGCCCGTGGCCAGGCGCGCAGCGTCGCTGCGGGCCGAGCACAGCACGCGGCCGTCCTGCCAGGCCACCAGGTCGGTGGTGGTGCTGCCGATGTCCACCAGCACGCCCGCGCCCGGCAGCGCCTGTGCCACGTGCTCTGCCGTGGCCAGCCAGTTGGCCGAGGCAATGGCCTGCCACTGCGCCGCGGCCTGATCGGCGCCGCACCAGCCGGCGCTGCCGGCGAAGAACTGCAGCTGGGCCGGTGCCAGGGCCTGGGCCAGCTGGGCGGCGATGCGCTGCACGCCGTCCTGCCGGTGGGCGAACAGGTCGACCATCTCGCCGGTCATGGTCACCGCGTGTCGCGCCTGCTTTAGCTGCGGCCAGCGCTGCTGCGCGGCTTGCAGCACGCGCTGCAGGTGCTCCAGGCCCTGCCA
>JALHPY010000206.1 GCA_022842305.1 Rubrivivax sp. | reverse complement strand
CCGGCGTCGCTGGGCAGCGCGGCTTCGGCCGGGGCCGGCGCGGCGCGGCGCGGGCGTGCCGGGGCGCTGGCGCGCAGGTCCTGCAGCATGGCTTCACGCTCTTCGTCGCTGCCCAGGTGGAAGTCTTCCCACCACTCGGCCAGCTCGGCGTTGACCTCGCCCACGTCGGCGCGCAGGCGCAGGAAGTCGTAGCCGGCGCGGAAGCGCACCTGGTTGATCAGTGACTGCGCCGAGGCCGTGGTGCGGCGGTCGAAGCGCGGCTGCATCAGCCAGATCTCGCGCATGTCGGCGCCCAGCTTGCCGCGGCCCGAGATGTCGCCGATGCGCGCATCGAACACCGCGTCCACCGCCTGCTGCAGCGCCGGGAACGGCGGCTCGCCGCCGGCGCGCAGCGTGGTCCAGCGTTCCTGCACGTCGTGCCACAGCAGGCAGGCCAGCATGAAGCTGGGCGCCACCGGGCGGCCTTCGGCGACGCGGCGGTCAGTGTCTTCCAGCGCCAGGCGCACGAACTTCTCGCGCACCGGGTTGGCCTGGGCCGAGGACAAGGCAGCGTCGAGCACCGGGAACACGCCACCGGCCGGGCCGATGAGCGCGTAGCGGCGCAGCTGCTCGACGCTGGCGATGGCGTGGCCAGTCTGCAGCAGCTTGACCATCTCGTCGAAGGTGCGCGACGGCGGCACGTTGGGCAGCAGCGCGCTCATCGCGCGCAGCGGGCGTTCGGTGGCCGGCTCCAGCGCGAAGCCCAGCTTGGCCGCGAAACGCACCACGCGGATGATGCGCACCGGGTCCTCGCGGTAGCGCGTGCCGGGGTCGCCGATCATGCGCAGCAGGCGCGCGCGCACGTCGGCCAGGCCGCCGTGGTAGTCGACCACGATCTGCGTCACCGGGTCGTAGTACATGGCGTTGATGGTGAAGTCGCGCCGTGCCGCGTCCTCGATCTGCGGACCCCAGACGTTGTCGCGCAGCACGCGCCCGGCGGCGTCGACCACGTGCTTCTTGTCGGCCATGTCGCGCTGGCTGGTCTTCTCGTCGCCCGGCACCTGGTCGGCGGCGGCGGTGTCCAGGTAGGCGCGGAAGGTGCTGACCTCGATCGTCTCGTGCTCACGCCCGCGGCCGAAGACCACGTGCACCAGGCGGAAGCGCCGCCCGATGATGAAGGCGCGGCGGAAAAGCGCCTTCACCTGCTCGGGCGTGGCGTCGGTGGCCACGTCGAAGTCCTTGGGCCGCAGCCCCACCAGCAGGTCGCGCACCGCGCCGCCCACCACGTAGGCCTGATAGCCGGCGTCCTTGAGCGTCTTGACCACGCGCACCGCGTTGGCGTCCAGCAGCGTGGGATCAATGCCGTGCTGCGCTGCCGCCACCTCGACACGAGCGCCCAGCGGAATCACCGGCACGGCCGGGGGCGCCTCGACGGGCGCGCTCTTGCCGAGCAGGCGGTTGATGAATTTCTTGATCATTCGAAGAGTCTCAGGACAGGCCAGCCGCGCTGCTGCGCGATGCGCTCCAGCGCCGGACCGGGGTTGGTGGCCACGGGATGGCTGACGCGCTCGAGCAGGGGCAGGTCGTTGGTGGAATCGCTGTAGAAGGTAATGCGTTCGAAGCTGGCCCAGTTCCGGCCGCACCCGGCCAGCCATTGCGCCACGCGCTCGATCTTGCCGGCGCCGAAGCTGGGCACGCCGGCAATGGCACCGGTGGCGCGGCCGGCGGCGTCGCGCGCCAACTCGGTGGCGATGAGGGTGTCGATGCCGAACAGCGTGGCGATGGGCCGGGTCACGAAGTCATTGGTGGCGGTGACGATGGCCAGCAGGTCGCCCTGCTCGCGATGGCGCTGCACCAGGGCCAGCGCCTGGGGCCGCAGCATGGGCGTCACCCACTGGTCGACGAAGCGGCGGCAGGCGCGCGCCAGGGCTTCGTCGCCGCGGTCGCGCCAGGGCGCCGTGGCGAATTCGACGTAGGCGTGAATGTCCAGCCGCCCCGCCTGATAGTCGGCAAAGAAGGCGTCGTTGCGGCGGCGGAAGTCGGCCTCTTCGGCCCAGCCCAGCGACAGCATCAGCTCGCCGAAGGCATGGTCGGAATCGCCGGGCAGCAGGGTGCCGTCCAGGTCGAACAGCGTCAGGTTCATCGCCCGGCCTCGACCGTGGGCGCCGGCGCCATGCCCTCTTCGGCAAGCATCTGGCGCAGCAAAGGCACCGTGATGCGCCGCCCCTGCGCCAGGCCGTAGCCGTCCAGCCGGCGCAGCAGGCCCAGCTGGTGCGACAGGTCGCGCGGAAAGCGCGTGAGCAGGAAGTCCATCACCTCGTCGGCCAGCAGGAAGCCGCGGCGGTCGGCGTCGCGGCGCAGCGCGGCGCGGGTCTGGTCTTCGGCCAGGGACTGCAGCGCGAACACATGGCCCCAGGCCAGGCGGGTGCGCAGGTCGTCGCGCAGCGGCAGGTCCACCGGCGGCAGGCGCCCGGCGGCGGCGAACTGGACGCCCAAAGTGGCCGCGTCGACGAACAGCGTGAAGGCCGCGTGCTGGGCCGTGGGGTCGAGCAGTTCGCAGCGGTCGACCACCACCAGCGACCACTCCGGCGCCAGTTCCCAGGGCTGGTGGTCGGCGGCGTCGAACCAGCCCACGCGCTGGCCCTGCTGCTGCAGCTTGCCGGCCAGGGCGCGTAACAGGTGCGACTTGCCGGTGCCCGGGCCGCCCCACAGGTACAGCGGCGCGGCCGGCGGCGCCAGCCCGCGCAGGTGGGCCAGCGCAGCGGCGTTGGTGCCGGGCACGAAGCTGTCGAAGCTCGCCTCGGGTTCGGGGGCGATGGCCAGGGGGATCTGCTTCATCACATCAGCCGGCGCCAGGCCTGCAGGCGTCGGCGCAAGGCCGTGGCGTCGCTGGCCTCCGGGCATTTGAGCAGGTAGGTCGACAGCTCGCTGGCGGCGCTGGCATGGCGGCCGATCTCGGCCAGCGCCAGCGCCAGATCGCGGCGTTCGGCCCAGTCCTGCGGCAGCAGCACCACCAGGCGCTCGAGCACGCCCACCAGCCGGCGCGCATCGCCCGCCTGCTGGTGGATTTCCTTGAGGTTGCGCAGCATGCGCGCCAGCACGTCGCGCGCCGGCGCCGGCTGCAGGAACAGGCCCAGCGGCACCTCGTTGTCGCCCACCAGGCCCTCCTGGCGCAGATAGGGCGCCAGGCGCTCGTCGAGTTGCTCGCGCGACAGCGACTGGCCGCTGAAGGGGTCGATCACCACCTCACCGCGCGGCAGGTGGACCTTGACCAGGAAATGCCCGGGAAACGACACGCCCTGCGCCTGCAGCCCCACCTGGGCCGCGAACTCGATGTACAGCACGGCCAGCGAGATAGGGATGCCGCGGCGCGTTTCCAGCACCAGCGGCAGCAGGCTGTTGGCCGGGTCGTAGTAGTGGTTGACGTTGCCGGCGAAGCCCAGCTCCTCGAAGAAATAGCGATTGAGCAGGCGCAGCCGCGTCAGCGGCGAGGTATCGGCCGGGATGCGGCCGCGCAGGCGCTCGGCCAGGGCATCGATGCGCGCCAGTTCGCCCTGCACGTCGAGCCCGGGGTCCTCGTCCAGCGCCAGCGCGATGGCCGCCTCGAGCAGCGGCAGGCTGCTGTCGTCGGCCACCAGCGATGCGAAATAGTCGAGTGCGGTCGGCGCAACGAAGGGAAGTAGTCCGGCCATCCGCATCAGTGTAGGTCAGGCACGACGCACCAGATCGCGCAGGCGCATCCCGGCCAGCGCCAGCACCACGAAGTAGAGCAAGGCCACGCCGACCAGCACCGCGGCCACGCCCGCGGCGCGCTGGCCCTCGTGCGCGCGCAGGGCAATCCAGTCGATGTCGGCCGCGAACCACAGCGCCGCGCCCAGCGCCAGATTGGCCAGCAACACGCGCAGCAGAAAGCCGCCCCAGCCCGGCAGCGGCCGGAACACCCCGCGGCGCAGCAGCCCAGCCAGCAGCAACCCAGCATTCACCAGCGCGGCCAGGCCGATGGACAGCGCCAGTCCGGCGTGGCCCAGCCATGGCACCAGGGCCAGGTTCATGAGCTGGGTGGCGATGAGCACGCCCACGGCGATCTTCACCGGCGTGCGCACGTCCTGGCGCGCAAAGAACGCCGGCGCCAGCACCTTGATGGCCACCAGGCCCAGCAGGCCCACGCCGTAGCCGCGCAGGGCCAGCACCGTCATGGCCACGTCCTGCGCGCCAAACGCGCCGCGGTGGAACAGCACCGCCACCAGGCCCTGCGGAAACAGCAGCAGTGCCAGCGCGCAGGGCAGCGCCAGCAACAGCACCAGGCGCAGGCCCCAGTCGAGCATGCCCGAGTAGGCGGCGTCGTCCTGGCGCGCCTGCGCCGCCGACAACTGCGGCAGCAGCACCACGCCCAGCGCCACACCCAGCAGCGCCGTGGGGAACTCCATCAGCCGGTCAGCATAGGTCAGCCACGACACCGCACCCACGGCCACGTGCGAGGCGATCTGCGTGTTGATGACCAGGGAGATCTGCGCCACCGACACGCCCAGCAGCGCCGGCGCCATCTGCTGCAGCACGCGCTTGACGCCCGGGTGGCGCCAGGCGCGCACGATCGCCCCGGGCGCCAGGCCGATGCGCGGCAGCAGGCCCAGGCGCGCCAGCGCCGGCAACTGCACCCCCAGCTGCAACAGCCCACCCAGCATGACGCCGATGGCCAGCGCGTGGATGGGCGCGATGCCCGCCGCCTCCAGGCGCGGCGCACCCCACCAGGCGGCGGCGATGACGCTCAGGTTGAGCAGCACCGGCGTCAGCGCCGGCACGGCGAAGCGCTTCCAGGTGTTCAGGATGCCGGCGGCCAGCGCCACCAGCGACATGAAGCCGATGTAGGGAAACATGAGCCGCGTCAGCACCACGGCGGTGTCGAACTGCGCCAGCCCCGAGCCCATCATCCACACCAGCACTGGCGCGGCCGCCACGCCCACGACGCAGGTCAGCAGCAGCGCCCAGGCCAGCACCGTGGCCACGGCGTCGATGAGATCGCGCGTCACCGCGTCGCCGTCGCGCGCCCTTGTCGCCGCCAGCAGCGGCACGAAGGCCTGCGAGAACGCGCCTTCGGCGAACAGGCGGCGAAACAGGTTGGGGATGCGGAAGGCGACGTTAAAGGCGTCGGTGGCGGCGCTGGCGCCGAAGGCGGCCGCGATGATCTGCTCGCGCACCAGGCCGGTGACGCGCGAGGCCAGCGTCAGCAGGGAAACGGTGGAAGCGGCCTTGAGTAGATTCACTTGGGAGGTGCTGGCCGGGCCGTGCCCGGCGCGATGCCGCGTGCCAACGATTATAGGCAGCGCCCCCGGGGTTCTTGGCCCAAGCCCGCGTGCACTGCTATACTCGACCCTCTTTGCATCTTCATTTCGAGCAGAACAAGCAGCATGGCCACTTCGTCCAAAGCCAAGAAGAAGACCGTTCGCCTCGCCTCCGGCCGCAAGCGCGCGCGCCAGGACGTGGTGCTGAACGCCGCCAACACCTCGTTGCGCTCGCGCTTCCGCACGGTCGTCAAGAACGTCCAGAAGGCCGTGACCGGTGGCGACAAGGCCAAGGCGGCCGACGTCTTCAAGACCGCGCAGAGCGTGATCGACTCGGTGGCCGACAAAGGCATCTTCCACAAGAACAAGGCCGCGCGCCTGAAGAGCCGCCTGTCGGCCAAGGTCAAGGCCCTGGCGCTTGCCGCCTGAGTGTCGCGACTCCAACAAAAAGGCCCGCTCTGCGGGCCTTTTTGCTGCTCCATGCGCAGGCTAGGCCGCTGATCCGGCGGCCGGCATGGCCGACGTCGCAAGCACCTCGGCCACGGTCAGGTTGTTGTCGCGCGCGAAGTTCATGACGAAGTCCCAGGCCATGGGCTCGATGCCCTTGAGCGCCTCGCTCACCAGCACGCAGCGCACGCCGTCCACCACCTGCGGGATGCAATACGGCGAGTAGCCGATGTGGGCACCGATGCCGCCCGTGCTGCCGCCCGGGCGAAAGCTGGACATCGCACCGGCCAGCCGCTCGGCCCAGTCGCTGGGCCTGAATGTCCGGCCCTCCCGGGTGACACCCTTGATGTAGTACTGGCGCGGCTTGAAGTTGCTCATCGAAGACGGCCCGGCGCGGGGCCGGCCGAAGGTGTTGTCGCTGGCCGCTGCACGCGGCGCACGGCCTGCATTGTGCCTTGCTTGTGCTGCGACGCAGCATGCATGTTGTGTGCCGGCGGCACGTAGGGCCGGCGTCAGCCGAGCATGAACGGCGGCCCTTTAGAATCCCACTCCCCCAGGGCTTGCCGACCGGCATTCTTGTCTATCGGACCCGGATCTCCAGGACGACAGCCGATGAACGCACCCGAAACCGCCCTCACACCGCCCGCCACGCGGCCCATGCCGCACGTGATGAACACCTATGGGCGCCTGCCCATCGCGCTGTCGCACGGCCAGGGCTGCTGGGTCTGGGACACGCAGGGCCGCAAGTACCTCGACGGCCTGGGCGGCATCGCCGTCAACACCCTGGGCCATGCCCATCCGCGGCTGGTGCCGGCGCTGCAGGACCAGGTGGCGCGCCTGATCCACACTTCCAACTACTACGAGGTGCCGCTGCAGGAGCAACTGGCAGCCGAGCTGTGCCGGCTGTCGGGCCTGACGGCGGCCTTCTTCTGCAACTCGGGCCTCGAAGCCAACGAAGCGGCGCTCAAGATCGCGCGCAAGTTCGGCCACGACAAGGGCATCGCGCGGCCGCA
>JALHPY010000205.1 GCA_022842305.1 Rubrivivax sp. | reverse complement strand
AAGCCCCGCCCTGGCGCAAATGCACGTGGCAGGTGGAGCAGGCGCAGACCTTCTCGCAGGCGTGTTCGATGGCGATGCCCTGTGCCAGCAGTTCGTCCACCAGCTTGCGGCCGGCGCGGGCGTCGAAGCTCAACCCCTGCGGGCACAGGTCGGGGTGCGGCAGCACCGTGATGCGCGTGGTGGCTGTCATTCAGGCGGCGATTTGATCGATCCTTTGGCCCGACAACGCCTGCTGCACGCGCGCGTTCATCCGCTGGGCGGCAAAGGGTGTGGTGGCGACGTTCAGCGCCTCGGTGGCATTGCGCAGATCGTCGCACAGCGTCTGCTGATCCTGCTGCGTGACGCCCTCGCCTTCGGCGCATTGCTCCAGCAGGTCAGACACCGCCTGCAGCGCGGCCAGGATCAGGAATTGTTCGCGCGGCTGCAGCAGTGCCGGGCCGTCCTGCAGCAGCGCGGCATAGGTGGCGTCGAGCAGGCGGCGGGCGTCGACCTCGGCCTCGCGCAGCATGCGCGCGGCCGCGTCGGCTTCGGCGCAGCCGATGGCGTCGGTCAGCATGCGCGCCACGTCCTCGGGCGGCAGGCCGTAGCTGGGCTTGACCTCCACCTGTGCGTGCACGCCACTGCCCTGCTCCACCGCGCTCACGGACAGCAGGCCATCGGCGTCGATCTGGAAGGTCACGCGGATGCGCGCGGCGCCGGCCACCATGGGCGGTATGCCGCGCAGCGTGAAGCGCGCCAGGCTGCGGCATTCGCTGACCAGTTCGCGTTCGCCCTGCACCACGTGCAGCGCCATCGCCGTCTGGCCGTCCTTGAAAGTGGTGAACTCCTGTGCACGCGCGCAGGGGATGGTGCTGTTGCGCGGGATGATCTTCTCGACCAGGCCACCCATGGTCTCCAGCCCCAGCGACAACGGGCTCACGTCCAGCAGCAGCAGCGCGTCGTCGCCGGCGCGGTTGCCGGCCAGTTGGTCGGCCTGGATGGCCGCGCCCAGGGCAACGGCCTGGTCGGGGTCGATGGCGGTGTAGGGCGTGCGGCCGAACAGCGTGGCCACGGCCGTGCGCACCGCCGGCATGCGCGTGCTGCCGCCCACCAGCACCACGCCGTCCACCTGCTCGGCCTTGAGCTGGGCGTCGCGCAGCGCGCGCTTCAACGGGCCCAGCGTGCGCTGGATCAGGTCGGCGGTGATCTCGTCGAAGTTGGCGCGCGTCAACCGCACCGCGGCCGAGCCGCCGCCGCTGCGCAGGCATTGCATGGTCACGTGGTCGTCGTCGGTCAGCGCTTCCTTGGCGGCGCGCGCGGCGGCGTGCAGCGGGCCGATGTCGTGTGCGCGCCAGCCGCCACCGCTGGCGTTGGCAAACCAGTCGGCCAGGCGGTGGTCGAAGTCGTCGCCGCCCAGCATGGCGTCGCCGCTGGTGGCGATGACCTCGAACACGCCGCGCGCCAGGCGCAGCACGGATACATCGAAGGTGCCGCCGCCCAGGTCGTACACCACGAAGGTGCCTTCGTCGCCCTGGTCCAGCCCATAGGCCACGGCCGCAGCGGTGGGTTCGTTCAGCAGGCGCAGCACGCTCAGGCCGGCCTGGGCCGCGGCGTCCTTGGTGGCCTGGCGTTGCGCGTCGTCAAAGTAAGCCGGCACGGTGATCACCGCGCCCACCAGCGGGCCGCCCAAGGCCGCTTCGGCGCGCAGGCGCAGCGCGCGCAGCACTTCGGCGCCCACCTGCACGGGGCTGCGCGTGCCATGGCGCGTGCGCACGCCCACGGCGCCGTCGGACAGGGCTTCCAGCGCATATGGCAGCGGCGTGGCTGCGACGTCGGCCAGCGAGCGCCCGATCAGCCGCTTGGCCGAGGCCACGGTGTTCTGCGGATCAGCCGCGGCCATGGCGCGGGCGGCGTCGCCCACGCGCACCACGCCATCGTCACCGTAGTGCACCACCGAAGGCAGCAGCGCGCGGCCGGCTTCGTCCACCAGCACCGTGGGCAAGCCGCTGCGCACCGTGGCCACCAGCGAATTGGTGGTGCCCAGGTCTATGCCCACCGCCAGCCGGTGCTGGTGCGGTGCCGCGGCGCGGCCGGGTTCGGCGATCTGCAGCAGCGCCATGGCTCTTGTCCTGTCAGACCTTGAAGGATTCCCCACACCCGCAGGTCGCGCTGGCGTTGGGGTTGTTGAACTTGAAGCCTTCGTTCAGGCCTTCGCGCACCCAATCGAGCTGGGTGCCGTCGATCATGGGCAGGCTTTGCGCGGCCACCAGCAGTTGCACGCCCTCGCTCTCAAAGCGCAGGTCGTCAGCCACGGCCACGTCGGCGAATTCCAGCGCGTAGGCATAGCCCGAGCAGCCGCTGGTCTTGACGGCCAGGCGCAGGCCCACGCCGCCGCCGCGCTGGGCCATGGCCTTCTGGATCTGCTTGGCCGCCTTGGGGGTGACGCTGATGGTCATGGCGTGTTCCTCAGGCCTTGAACGAACTGCCGCAGCCGCAGGTGGCCGTGGCGTTGGGGTTGCGGATGACGAAGCGCGCGCCGTCCAGCTTGTCTTCGTAGTCGATCTCGGCGCCCATCAGGTACTGCAGGCTCATCGCGTCCACCACCACGGCCATGGGGCCGCGCTCGACGCGCACGTCGTCTTCCTTGGCCTGGTCGTCGAAGGCGAAGCCGTACTGGAAGCCGGCGCAGCCACCACCGGTGACGAAGATGCGCAGCAGCAGCGAGGGGTCACCCTCTTCGGCCAGCATCTCGGCCACCTTGGCCACCACGGCGTCGCTGATGTTCAGCGCTGCGCCGCCTTCGGCCAGCGTGGGCATGGGGATGCTGCCCGCGGGCAGCGGCGTGCAGGCGGTGGCGGCGGCTTGCGATTGGCATGAAGACATGGGGTTCTCCTTGAAGGCGGGGGATCAGCTGGAACTGGCGCAGGCGGGGTATTCGATGGCGGGCCCGCACTGCAACGCGCTCTGGCGTGCGCGGTAGTCGCTCACCGCGGCCTTGATCGCGTCTTCGGCCAGGATGGAGCAGTGGATCTTCACCGGCGGCAGCGCCAGCTCTTCGGCGATGGCCGTGTTCTTGATGGCCAGCGCCTGGTCCAGCGACTTGCCCTTGACCCATTCGGTCACCAGCGAGCTGGACGCGATGGCCGAGCCGCAGCCGTAGGTTTTGAACTTGGCGTCCTCGATCAGCCCGGTGGCCGGGTTGACGCGGATCTGCAGCTTCATCACGTCGCCGCAGGCGGGCGCGCCCACCATGCCGGTGCCGACGCTGCCATCACCCGTGTCGAAACCGCCCACGTTGCGCGGGTTCTCGTAGTGATCGATGACTTTCTCGCTGTAGGCCATGGGGTGCTCCTGAAAATCAATGTGCCGACCACTGGATGGAGGCGAGGTCTATCCCCGCCTGGTGCATGTCCCACAAGGGGCTCAGTTCGCGCAGGCGCTGCACCGTGCCGTGCACCTGCTGCAGCGCGGCGTCAATCTCTTCGGCCGTGGTGAAGCGGCCGATGGAAAAGCGGATGGAGCTGTGCGCCACTTCGTCCGAAAGGCCCAGGGCGCGCAGCACGTAGCTGGGCTCCAGGCTCGCGCTGGTGCAGGCCGAGCCCGACGACACGGCGATGCCCTTCATGCCCATCAGCAGCGACTCGCCCTCGACGTACTGGAAGCTGACGTTCAGGTTGTGCGGCACGCGTTGTTCCAGGCTGCCGTTGACGCGGATCTCGGGGATGCCTTGCAGCCCGGCCAGCAGGCGGTCGCGCAGCATGCGGATGCGCTCGTTCTCGACGCCCATGCTTTCGCGCGCCAGGCGGCAGGCCTCGCCCATGCCCACGATCTGGTGGGTGGGCAGGGTGCCGCTGCGCAGGCCGCGCTCGTGCCCGCCGCCGTGCATCTGCGCCTCGATGCGCACGCGCGGCTTGCGCCGCACATACAGCGCGCCGATGCCCTTGGGGCCGTAGCTCTTGTGCGCCGACAGGCTCATCAGGTCCACCGGCAGCGTGGCTAGGTCGATGGCGATCTTGCCGGTGGCCTGTGCGGCGTCCACATGGAACAGCACGCCGCGGCTGCGGCACAGCGCACCGATGGCGGCCAGATCCTGCACCACGCCGATCTCGTTGTTGACGGCCATCACCGACACCAGCGTGGTGTCCGGGCGCAGCGCGGCGCGCAGCACCTCGATGTCCAGCAGGCCGTCGGCCTGCACGTCCAGCACGCTCACTTCAAAGCCTATGCGCTCGAGTTCGCGCATCGTGTCCAGCACCGCCTTGTGCTCGGTCTTGAGCGTGATCAGGTGCTTGCCGCGCGCGCGGTGGAACTGCGCCGCGCCCTTGATCGCCAGGTTGTTGCTCTCGGTGGCGCCGCTGGTCCAGGCGATCTCGCGCGGGTCGGCGCCGATCAGTGCGGCCACGTGGCCGCGTGCCGTTTCCACCGCCTCTTCGGCGGTCCAGCCGTAGGCGTGGCTGCGCGATGCCGGGTTGCCGAAGTGCTCGCACAGGAAAGGCAGCATCTGCTGCACCACGCGCGGGTCCACCGGGGTGGTGGCGGCGTAGTCCAGGTAGATCGGCTTGAAGGGGGGCTGGTCCATCGGCGGCGTCCGGGAGCTTGTTGCCCCGGTTGATCGCACGGACCGTGCCAGCACCGCCCGCGGCCGAAAAGTACCCTGGAATCAGGGGCTTGTTCGAGCTGCCCCAGGCCGCGCCAGGGCCGTGTGGCGGGCGCCGTGTCGCCTTTGTCGCGTCTTCGACGCAGCCCCGCAAGGCGCGCAGCCGCGCCGCTGCTCTGTTTTGTGCCGCACAGACGGGCCCGGCCGCGCCGCAGAGACTGCACTCGGCACTTTGCACATGCGCTGCCCCGAGATCCCTGAACCCACCAACCCCGCCACAGCAACCGTGTGAGCAGGCTGGCCGGGCCCTGGGCGTCGAGGCGGCCAGAACCGGCCCGCCAAGGGCCCAAGGGGATAGCGATGGATCGGACGTTGCAAGGCACTTCCCCGAGCCGGCCTCGCGCCGCCGCGGCCTGGTTGATGGCAGCCTGCCTGGGCCTGGCGGCCTGCGGCGGAGGTGGTGGCGGGGGTGACACCAGCGCCAGCAGCGCCAGCGCCAGTACGCCCCCGCTGGGCGTGGTCAAGGTGCAGGTCACCGACAGCTTTGGCAGCGCGGTGGCCGGCGCCACGGTGCAGGGGCCGATGGGCAGCGCCAGCTCGGACGCCAAGGGCGAAGCGCTGGTGATCCTGGCCACGCCCGAGGCCTCGGCCGCGGTAACGGTGTCCAACGCCAGCTTCGTCGGGCAATCGGTGGTCGCCACCGGCGCCAGTGACCGCGTCAACGTGGTGGCGCTGACACTCGAGCGCGTCAGCTCGGCGGCCGGCGGCTCCATCGCCACGCGCAGCGGCAGCCAGCCGCAGATCAGCGCCGACGGCCAGAGCCTGAGCTTCGAGGTCGAACTGGTGGTGGTCGACGGCGACGCCCAGCCCATCCAGACGCTGGGCGCGGCCGACTTCGCGCTGCGTGTCTGCGTGCCCGATCCGACCGACACCCGCACCCACTGCGTGCGCGGGGCCGCTGCCGACGTCGGCTACCAGCCCGCGAGCGCGACACCCGAGGCCATGGCGCAGATCCCCGGCCTGCCGGCGCGGCCCTACGCGACGGCGCTGCTGCTGGACCAGAGCGGCAGCATCCTGGCGTCCGACGCCACCGGCGCGCGGCTGTACTCGACCAAGGCCTTCCTCAGCGCGCTGGGCAGCGATGACCGCGCCCTGCTGGCCGCCTTTGCCAGCGGGCCGGCGGCGCTGATCACCAGCGCGCCGCTCACGGTCTATGGGGCGTTCCGCGATCGCGCCGCCGCACCGGGCTACTTCAGCACGCTGGACGGGCTGGCGCAGCAACTGGGCGGCGCCACGCCCTTGTACGACTCGCTGGACAGCGTGCGCCGCCAGATCGTCGCCGATCCCACGTTGCCGACCGACATGGCGCGCGCCGTGGTGGTGTTCACCGACGGCGCCGACACCAATTGCGTCAGCCCGGCGGACTGCCGCGCACGGCGCGAGCAGTCCATCGCCGGCGCGCAGGCCGACGGCGTGCGCCTGTTCACCATCGCCCTTGGCAGCAGCGTGGACCTGCTGGCCTTGGGCGAACTGGCCAACCAGACCGGCGGCGCCATGCTCTATGCCGACACGGTGGAGCAGTTGCTGCCGCTGTACGGCAGCGTGGGCCGGCTGCACAGCCTGAGCCTGCCCACCTACCGCCTGCGCTGGACGGTGCGCGCGGCGGCGCCGGGTGCCTTTCGCCCGGGCTACACCCTGCTGGGCCGGGTGCAGGTGAACACGCGCCAGAGCAGCTTCGACGTGCCCTTCGTGGTCGGCGTTCCGTAGTTCCCGAGCGCGGCGCTCCGGCCGCGCATCCCCGACAGGAGCGCCGCGTAGCATCGGGCACTCCTGCCCATGCCGCTCGCGCCCCATTCCTCTTCCCTGCTGTTCCAGTTGCTGCGGCTAGCCGCCGGCTGGGTTGCGCTGGTGCTGCTGCTGCAGGGGCTGGCGGCCGGCGCTGCGCTGGTGGGCGGGCCGCGCCACACGCACAGCGCGCCCGCGCACGCGTCGCTGTTCCAGCATCAGCATCACCACGACGACGCGCAGCAGCACGTCCACGCCGCCAGCGACGACAGCGTGGTGGCCGACGCTGAGCAACAGGCGCTGCAGGATGCGCTGGACGCGGCCGCATCGGCGCTGGCGGCGGCGTTCGCGCTGCTGCTGGGCACGCTGGCGCTGCGCTGGCGCG
>JALHPY010000204.1 GCA_022842305.1 Rubrivivax sp. | reverse complement strand
GCCGCGGCCTCGAGGTCCGACTCCTTGTCGCCGGTGCCGAGGAAGGCGGCGAGCGGCGCCTCGCCCACGGGCTCCGGCCGCCCGTGCCTGTAGACGCGCAACGTGTTGTCCTCGTCGCCGGCGACGACGAAATGAGCGGCGTCCAGGGCGACGGCGGCCGAGGCGTCGCATGGACCGCGGTAGGTCATGACGGCGGAGGCGGGTGCGCCCAGCGCGGCGCCGGCGAACAGCGTCAGCGCGAGGGCCAACAACGACGAAGAAGCGTGAGGCAATCGCATGCCGTTCCTTACTGTTGGGGCCGGCGCCCGGGGGATCGATATGACACACCGGGCGTCACCGTATTGGGATGCGTGGCCGGGCTTCGTGTCAATGCCGCGTGCAGCGCAGTCGAAGCGACCGACGACGATTTGCGAGGCCGTCGCCAGCACGGCAACCAGGTGGAACGGACGCAAGAGCGGTCGCCTGCACGGGGTCGCGGCGGACGGCATACCAGGCCCCGCCAGCCGGGTGCAGCAACGTCATCGATGAGTACACCGGCCGCACGCCAACGAGGCGTTGCCCGCCAGCTGGCTGGCGATCGTGATGCTGGCAAGGATGCTCACCCGCAACGCCATAGGGTGAAGGGCCGGTTCCTGCAAGAGCTGCCGACCGCCCCGCCGACCACTGAGCGGCAGGTATATGCAGCCGCCGACGTTGGCTCTCAAAATCTGAGCGGCTGCAGACAGTCTGTTGCGAACCTGCGCCACGAAGGCGAACGGGAGGCCGTACTTGGCCGAGGTCACAACGGCCCTGACAGCGCCGTCAGCTGAAGGGCGCTGCGACGCACTTCGTGCTTTCCCCGTCGCCAACCCAGATTGACTTGGCTCCGTATCGTGGGGGTTCGGGTCCGGGTTGCCTTGCAAGCCACCAAGGTGCTGACTTCGCAAACCGGCGCGTTGACGCTTACCTCAGGTCGGTGCGCTGAACCAGTTCCTCGTCCAGGCGGCGGGCTTGTTCCTCCAATGCGCGCCGCGCGGTGGCCGAGAGATACCAGCCTAGAGGCACCAGGGCACCCAGGTTCAACTGATCGATCGGCTGCAGCACGGTGTGGGGTGCCTGCGTCCTGGATTCGGCCTGCAGGTCGGCCGGCGCGTGGCGGCCGTGGGCGCCGATGCCTGAGACGTTCAACACCGTGATGGCCGGCCCCAGGACGTCGGCATACATTGCCCAACTGCGACGGCGTGAAGGCGCGGCCAGCTCTGATGCCTTGGAAAGCACCGGCCGCTCGGGCAGGATGCAAAGGCGCGCCGGGCCTTGCGGGTCGGGCCGGTCGCAACCCGGGGCCGCTTGGCCGTTGCGGATGAGCAGCACAACGATGGGCGTGCCGGGGCGCTGCTCCTGCAGGGCCGCCCGCACCGCACGCCAAGCCGGCGCCAGGGCCACGGTGGCGCTGTTGTCGAAATAGCCGCCGTCGCCCAAGTGGCCGTCCACCTTGCCGGCATCAGGCAGATCTGCGGCCGAGGCGGCGCGCGCCGTCGCCTGGGCCGCGCCCGAGGCCGGCTGCACCGCCGCCAACGGGTTGATGAAGGGGAAGCGCGCCGCCACGTGCGCGCCGCCGATGAGTCTGAGCTCGCGGCCCAGTCGGCGCTGCACATCGCGCGCGCCAGGGAAGTATTCAGGCGCCACCACCAGGCTGGAAACTGACGCCAGCTCGCCAGACTCCACCCAGGTGCCGTTCAGCAGCAGATGGGGTTCCCAGCGTCCAGCCGCACCGGTGATGGCCGACAGGGGCTGGGCCAGCGCGGGCAGGGCGCGCATCCACTCGCGCTCGAAACCGATGGCGCGGCTGAGGTGGCCGCAGGCTGGCTGCCGGCACCACCAGACGTTCGCCCCTTCGGCTTGGCTGGCCATTGGCACCGGCAAGGCGCGGGCCAGCACGTCTTCAAACAGCCAGGCGGCCAACAGCGGAGACAGGGGGTCGACCGCGCCGAAGCCTTGCTGCACACAATCCTCCATGGCGCTGTTGCCTGGCAGCTGCCCGGCCTGACGCAGGCACGCGCTGTAGGCGGCCATGCCCACCGCGCCGCCAGACACGCCGGATAACACGAAGGTGCGGCGGTCGAATTCACCGATCTTGCCGCGCAGCCGCGTCAGCACCTGCGCTGTCCAGTAGGCGCTGCGGATGCCGCCGCCTTCGCTGGCCACCAGGTACACCGGCTGGGCCGTGTCCAGTGGCAACTGCTTCACCCAGGTGTCTGCCGCCAGGGCCAGGGTGGGCACTGACAGCGGCACGTTGCGGGCGGCCAGCTGTTCCTTGGCGTCGAAGGCGGGCAATGGGGCCCGGTCGGCCAGGCGCAGCGCCACCAGTGCCAGCACCACAGCAGCCGCCACCGCGCCGGGGCGTAGCCATGCGCCGAGCCGGGCCAGGCGCGGCCAGTGGGTGGTGTCGCTCGTGTTGGCGGTGAACATCCACCACAGACCAGCGGCCAGTGCCGCCAGCCACGCCACCAACAGCATGCCGTGCCTGCGTTGCGCCTCCAGCGCCGCTGCGCCAAAGTCCGGCAGCGTCAGCGGCAGCACGTGGTTGTCGGCCAGGCCCAGCGGCAGCATCGTCAGCACGCCGATGCCCAGGATCAGGAACAGGCCATAGGGCCGGCCCAGGCGAACTTCGGCCAGGGTCAGGGCGCCGGCCACGCCCATCCACCACACCAGGGTGAGCGTCACCAAAGCCAGGGCGGCGGGCGTGGTGCTCATGGCCTCGGGCTGCCAGGCCAGCAGGCCGCGCAACAGCAGGACCAGCAGCAAGGCCAGCAGCGGCAGGGTGCGCGGCTTCAGCCACGGCTGGGCGACATGCAGCCAGCGCAGAAGGCGCCAGGCCACGTTGCGCAGCCGGCTCCACAGCGAGGCGCCTGCCCGCGGGATGGGTACCTGGCGGCTTTCATCCGCGCCCTGGAGCAATTCGTACAGGCCGTCTTCGCGATTGAAGTAGTCGGCATCACATTTCAGCGAAAGCACGCGGCGCATCATTAAAAAAGCTGCGCCCAGCCCCACCGCCAAGGCGCCGATGGCACACAGTGTGACCACCGTGTGGCGCAGGCTGGGGGGCAGCGGGCCTTGCGCCGAGAAGGCGGCAGCGGCCTTGATGGCATCGCTGATGGCATAAGCCACCAAGGCGTAGACGCACAGCATGGGCACCAGCGACAGGGCCCGCGCCCAGGTGCGGGCGAATATCCCCAGCCGGGCGCGCACACGTTCCTGTGAGGCCGTGTCGTCCTTGTCCAGACCGACCAGCGGCACGAGCCCCTCGCCGTTGGCATCGCGCTGTCGGAGAATGCGGCAGCACAGGCGCGACCACAGCCAAGTGGAATGCACGAACAAGCCCACGGCCAGGCCCACCATGAACACCATGAAGGCCCGCTGCAACAGGGGCGCGGTGAGGGCCGCTTCCTTGGCGACGCCCGTGGGGTTGCTGGTGGCTTCGCTTGTGGCGTCGGGCCAGTGAGCCAGAGCGAGCAGGACATCGCGACCCTGGTCCAAGCCCAAGGTGAGGCCGGCAAAGACGGCCAGCACCACGAGCACGTAGCGGGTGCGCCAGACGATGGCCGCCATGCCGCTGCGCAATGCTGCGCGGCTGGCGCGGCCATTGGGCACGGCGCCGGAATCTTCGTGGTCTGCCTTCAGGTCAGCACCGAAGAGCCACAGCACCCAAGCCCCGCCCACTGTGGCCAATGCCAGCAGCACCAACCAGGGCTTGGCCATGTGCGCACTTGCCGGCCATTGCTGGCAAGGTTTGTCTGCCTTCAGTCCAACGCAGCCGCTGGCATCGAGTACGCCGAAGAAGCCGTACCCCGCCAGCAGCGCGCCGGCGAGAAAAGCTACCGCCATCAGCCCCCAGGCGCGCCGCCGCGCGGCCGCGGTGTCGTGGGTGGCGGCCACCCACATCGCGCCACCCAGTGCGGCGCCGGCGGCCAGGCTGGCCAAGAACACGGCCATCGGCACGCCCACGCGGACGGCACCGCCGAAGTTTTCCACCGCATCCACCAGGGCCAATGCCAGCACCAGGGCCAAGGCCACGCTCAGAAAGTGCTTGCGCAGGCGCTCGCCCAGAGAGGAAGGCGCCTCGAGCTTTCGTTGCCGTTCCAGCAGGCTTACCAGCGCTTGGGCCAAAAGCAGCAAGAGCACCGCATACAGCGGCATGAACAGCCAGGTGTCCACCAGCAGATAGGCTGCTTCCACGTGCCAGCGCCCACCGTCGGCCGGAGTGGCGGTGTTCCAGGCGCCAGCCCGCCAGTGTTCCAGGGCGGCCTGCACCGCATCGGGCGTCGTCCAGCCCAGGAACTCTTCAATGCCCTGCCCGCCAGGTAGAAGCAAGGCCAGCTGAAGTCCCATCAGGCTGAGCACGGCGGCCAAGGCCAGCACGGCCACCACGGGCAAGGTCAGCGCGCGCTTGCTGGACGTGTCAACCGCTTCGCTATCAGAAGAAGCTGTCTGGGTCATGGCCGGCACTCATGTCATGAACTGAACCGTTAGAACCTCCAGCATGGCACGGCGCCGGCCCCCCCGGCATCCCTAAACAGGCCAACGAGGACGGATTGTTGAAGCCTGCTCAATCCGTAGCAACAAGTCCTGATGTCAAGCGGCATCGAGGCGCGGCGTGGGGTCGCTGTAGAAGTCGTGCTGCGTGCCCGGGTACTGTTGCATGTCGACACGCACCGCCGCAGCGGGCGTGGACGGCCAGGACTTCGAGTATGTCCAAGCGTATGGCGTGCAGACGGTGGCTGGGCGAACTGGCGCTTGCGCTCAAGGTTGCGACTGTTCATGGCGCGCGGAAGCTGCCGTACACAGTCACCCCCTGCTACCCGTGCTCAGGCGGCCGCCCTGAGCGCTGATGTCCGGCGGCTTCCTGGCCACTGCGGTCATCTGCCTGGACGGAAGTCGAATGGCCGGCTAAGGAACCCACCGACATTCGCTCGCTGAATCTCAATGACTGCACCCAGTCTCATGCGCGTGCTCGCGCGCACTGTGGGCTGCTCCCACAAACCCTCTGTTCAAACCAGCCCAATCTTCTTCCGATTGGAAGTCGGTCTTCCGTTGCGACCAAGCCCCAGCGAGATACGGACACCGGCCTTGAATGGTCATCACTGAAGATCAAGGCCAGGCTAGTCGGGTCTGCAGGCCCATGGGCCGCGGCGCACGGCAGACGTCGCCGCGCCGCGAGCGTGGCGACATGTTCAACGCGGCTTGAAACCCGTGTACTCCGTGAAGATCCCCAGTTCGACGTAGCGGCGCACGCGCTTGAAGCCCGCGTCCTTCAGCGCCTGCACCACGGTCTCGGGAGGCACGCAGGCTTCGATGGTGTCCCAGTAGTAGCGCCACAGCTCCGAGGTGCCCCGGCGGTTGTGCGCCACCACACGCGCGATGGCCGGCACCACCAGGCGCATGTAGGCCTTCAGGCCCACCATCGCCAGACGGCTCTTCGGCCTCGTGATCTCCAGCACTACGAGGCGCCCGCCCGGGCGCAGCACGCGGTGGAACTCGGCGAATGCGGCGGCGATGTCCGACAGGTGCCGCAGCGCGTAGCCCATGCTAACGAAGTCGGCGCTCATGTCCGCGCGCGGCAGCGCCTCGGCGCGGCCGGCGACCAGTTCCACGCCTGGCAGCCTGATCTCGCCCATCATGCCGGGGCTCGGATCCACGCCCACCAGGCGGCCCGCGGGGCCGATGATCTTCAGCGCCTCGCGCGCGACCAGACCGGTGCCGATGCCGACGTCCAGCACTTCCATGCCCTCGCGCAGGTGCGCACGCTGCAGCGCGCGGCGGCGGTACCAGTGGCCGCTGCCGAAGGCCAGCAGGTGCTCGACGCGGTCGTAGTCCGACGCGGTGCTGTCGAAGATGCCGCGCACCCAGCGGTGGCGCTCGCTTTCGTCGGCGTAGTACTCGATGAGCGGCGCATGCGGCGCGATCACGGCACGAAGGTCTTCGGTCGGCATGTCGGGCATGGTGGGCCTCTTCAGGATGACCGCAGGGATCGCGCGCAGGTACAGGCCACGCAAGTGGTGAGCATAGCGTCGGCGCGGCGGCCAACCCCGGCCTCCCCCCTGTGGGTTGGAAATGCCGCTACACGCTCGAGTCGACGAACCATGGCGACGAGCGGGTCTCCCGGTACGGCATTGACAGCAGCTTGCAGGCTGACCTGGCCAGGCTACCGTGCGGGCAAAGTGTCCAGGCTTTGACTGCCCGCCAACTCGCCGGGTCGATGCCCGGGCCCGAACCGAACACGAAGGCTGGAGACAGGCAATGGCTGAAATCGACAAGGCGATCACCCGCGTCCTCGTAGGTGTCAATTCCGCTTGCCATGAGCGATATACACCGCCGAGAACAGCCGCGACGTGCTGTGCATGGGCCCGAGCTGCCGCTCGAGTTCTCGCCACGGTCTTTCCAGGCCAGCCAGCGTGGTGATCGATCGTCGCGCCGCCAGGTAGACCCCGGCGTTCACGGCCAGCGCCCTTCGTGGTGCCCAGCGCAGTCCGGAGGCCACCGCGCGGGCACCCTGATGCAGCATCCCCAAGGCATTGGCCACTGCCTCGGGGCGCTGCAGTCATCACATCTCTTCTGGCCTTCGGACCGCAAACTGCTTCGCCAACGTTCGCGGGCGCGTGTCGTCGTGCCGGCCGTCGCCATCATGGCGGGGGTGTTCCTGGTCATCGCCTTGCGGCATGCCGGATGGAGTTGATCGCACAGGGCAGCTGACCCGCTATTGATGCTTCCGATTCCGGGAGCCATAGCCCAAGGTCC
>JALHPY010000203.1 GCA_022842305.1 Rubrivivax sp. | reverse complement strand
TCGCCGGCATCGGCGTGCTGGCGCTGCTGGGCCACCAACGCCTGCTGCAGGCCGGCCAGGTCGGCGCGCGCGGCCTGGCCCTGGCGGCCGAGCTCGTCGCGCAACTCGCGTTCCAGGCGCTCCAACGCCGCCTGACCGCCGTCGCGCCGCAACACCAGCGCGATCACCGAGAGCAGCAGCAACAGGTTCAGCGCCAGCAGCGCCGGAACGATCCACACAGGCATGGCGGCCATTGTCTCAGCAGCCCCGTGCAGGAATGGGCGCAGACGCTTGGGCCTGCCCCCTGCCAGACAGGACCACGCTGACCATCAGCGGCAAGCGCCTGCGCAGCCTGCCGATAGACGCGGCAGCGCTCAGGCGCGCTTGATCGCGGCGGCGTTGATCGGCGTCGGCGCCACGCCGCCAGTCAGCGCCGCGATCAGGTTGTCGGCCGCCAGATCGGCCATGGCGCGGCGCGTGGCCACGGAGGCGCTGGCGATGTGCGGCGTGAGCACGACGTTGGGCACGGTCAGCAGGTCGGGGTGCACCTGGGGTTCGCCCTCGAACACATCCAGCGCCGCGGCGGCGATGCGGCGCTCGCGCAGCGCCGTGGCCAGTGCCGCGTCGTCGACGATGCCGCCGCGCGCCACGTTGGTGAGCGTGGCCGTGGGCTTCATCAGCGCCAGTTCGGCCGCAGCTATGGCGTGGTGGCTGGCGGGCGAATACGGCAGCACCAGCACCAGGTGGTCGGCCTCGCGCAGCAGCGTGGGCTTGTCGACGTAGCGCGCACCGATGGGCGCCTCTTGCTCGGGTGTGAGGCGGCTGCGGTTGTGATAGATCACCTGCATGCCGAAGCCCAGGGCGCCGCGCCGCGCGATGGCCTGGCCGATGCGGCCCATGCCCAGGATGCCCAGGGTGGCGCCGTGCACGTCGCTGCCGGTGAACATGTCGTAGGACCAGCGCGTCCACTCGCCGCGGCGCAGGAAATGTTCGCTCTCGGCCATGCGCCGCGCCGCGGCCATCATCAGCGCGAAGCCGAAGTCGGCCGTGGTCTCGGTCAGCACGTCGGGCGTGTTGGTGGCCAGCACGCCCGCCGCATTGCAGGCCGGGATGTCGAAGTTGTTGTAGCCCACCGCCATGTTGGCCACCACGCGCAGCTGCGGGCAGGCGGCCAGCACCTCGGCGTCGATGCGCTCGCTGCCGGTGGTGAAGGCGCCGGCCTTGCCCTGAAGGCGGGCGATCAGCTCGGGCTTGCTGAGGATGTGGTCCTGCGGGTTGTCGTCCACCTCGAAGTGCTGGCGCAGCCGCTCCAGCACCTCGGGAAACACGGCGCGCGCCACCAATACCTGTTGCCTGGCCATGGTCGGTCTCCTGCGCTACTCGGCGAAGCCGTGGAACTGGGCAAACCCAGCAACCGGCTCGCGCTCGGTCACCAGGCGGTTGATAGGCGCATCGGGGTCGGCATGGCCCAGCGACATGCCACACACCACCATCTGGTCGGCCGGCAGCGCCAGGCGCTCTTCGATGATGCGGTGAAACTGCGTGAAGGCCTGCTGCGGGCAGGTGTCCAGGCCGCGCGCGCGCGCCGCGATCATCACGCTCTGGATGAACATGCCGTAGTCCAGCCAGCCGCCCTGCTCCATCAGCCGGTCGATCACGAAGAACAGACCCACCGGAGCATCGAAGAAGGCGTAGTTGCGGCCATGCTGCTCGTGCATGCGCGCCTTGTCGCCCTTGACGATGCCCAGCAGCGAATACATGTCCCAGCCGATCTTGCGCCGGCGGTCGATGTAGGGGCTGCGCCATTCCTGGGGGTAGTAGTGGTACTCCTCGGTGTGCAGGGCGCGCTGCGCGGGGTCGTCGAAGGCGGCCAGGATGGCGGCCGACAGCCCCTGCTTGGCGGCACCGGTGAGCACGTGCACCTTCCAGGGCTGGACATTGGTGCCCGAAGGCGCGCGCGACGCCACGGCCAGGATGTCCTCGACCACCGCGCGCGGCACCGGCGTGGGCAGGAAGGCGCGCACCGAGCGGCGCGAGGTGATGGCGGCGTCCACCGCGGCGGTGTCCTGGGGCGTGGGCTGTTGCTTCATGCGGAGTGGGCGGGTGTGGTGAGGGGGGCCAGCGCGGCGCGCAGCGCATCGGGCAGCGGCACCGGGCGGCGCGTGGCCCGGTCGACGTAGACGTGCACGAAGTGTCCCACCGCGGCCGACAGCGGTGCGTCGTCGGCGAAGAGCGCGATCTCGTAGCGCACGCTGGAGCGGCCCTGGTGCGCCACGCGCAGCCCGGCGTGCACGATCTGCGGGAAGGCGATGGACTCGAAATAGTGGCACTGCGTCTGCACCACCAGGCCGATCACCTGCCCCGCATGGATGTCCAGCGCGCCGGCTTCTATCAGGTAGCGGTTAACCGCGGTGTCGAACAGGCTGTAGTGGACGACGTTGTTGACGTGGCCGTAGACGTCGTTGTCCATCCAGCGCGTGGCGATGGTCTCGAAGCGCGCGAAGGGGGTGCGCGGCAAGGGGGGGGGGCGTTCGCTCATGGCGCGCATTCTTCCATCGTGCGCCAGGCGGCCCAGGACTCGCAGGCCAGTTCCAGCGTGCGCCGGTGCACGGCCACGGTCTGTGCCAGCTCGCGCCCATAGCCGCCGGCCATGGAGACCGCCACCGGGATGCGGCGCTGACGCAGCGCGGCAAGCACGCGGCGGTCGCGCTCGGCCAGGCCTGCCGCGCTGATGCTCAGGCGGCCCAGGCGGTCGTTTTCGTGCGGGTCGGCGCCGGCCAGGTAGAAGGCCAGGCCGGGCGGGCCGTCGCGGTGGCGCGCCCAGGCGCTGGCCAGGGCCTGGTCCAGCGCTTCCAGGTAGGGCGCGTCGGTGCAGCCGTCGGGCAGGTCCACGTCCAGGTCGCTGGCTTCCTTGCGGAAGGGAAAGTTGCGCGCGCCGTGGATGGACAGGGTGAACACCGTGGGGTCGTCGCGGAAGATGGCCGCCGTGCCGTTGCCCTGGTGTACGTCCAGGTCGATGACGATCACCCGCAGCAGCGCACGCCGCAGGCGGTGCCACTCGGCCTGCATCAGCCGCGCCGCCACGGCCACGTCGTTGAAGACGCAGTAGCCCGAGCCCTTGTGCGCATAGGCGTGGTGCGTGCCGCCGGCCAGGTTGGCGGCCACGCCCTCGCCTGCCAGCAGCGCGGTCCGCGCCGCCAGGATGGTGGCGCCCACCGAGCGCCGCGCGCGCTCGACCATGCGCTCGCTCCAGGGGAAGCCGATCTCGCGCTGCTGCGCCGGCGTGGTGGCGCCTTCGGCCACGGCGCTGATCCAGGCCGGCTCGTGCGCCAGCGCCAGTTCGCCGTCGCTGGCCGGCAGCGCCTCGCTCACGCGGATCTGCGGCAGCGAAGTTTCGGCCGCCTCGCGCAGCAGCCGGTACTTGGTCATCGGAAAGCTGTGGCCCGCCGGCAAGGGCAGCACGAAGTGATCGGAATGGAAGGCGCGCACCGCTGGCGATTCTAGAAACCTTGTTCTAGAATGTTGCATTGCAGCAAAAACCGCTTGCACCAGACACGGGCTCCCTTATACTTGCACCCATGTTGCAGCGCAGCAATGCAGTCTGAGCGATGCGACTAGCTTTCCCAGTCAACCATCCCAGGAGATCCACATGTCTTTCACCCCTGAACAATTCGCCGCCGCCCAGAAGGCCAACCTCGAAACCCTGTTCGGTCTGACCGGCAAGGCCTTCGAGAGCGTCGAGCGCCTCGTCGAGCTGAACCTGCAAGTCGCGAAGGCCTCGCTGGCCGAAGCCGCCGAGACCACCTACGCCGCCCTGTCGGTGAAGGACGCCCAAGAGCTGCTGGCGCTGCAAGCCGGCCTGCTGCAACCGGCCGCCGAGAAGGCCGCCGCCTACAGCCGTCATCTGTACGACATCATGGCCGGCAGCACCGCCGAGCTGAGCAAGGTCACCGAGTCCACCCTGGCCGACAACCAGAAGAAGGTTCTGGCCCTGGTCGACAACGCCGTCAAGAACGCCCCCGCCGGCAGCGAAAGCGCCGTGGCGCTGGTGAAGTCGGCCGTGGCTGCCGCCAACAACGCCTACGAGAGCGTGCACAAGGCTGCCAAGCAGGCTTCCGAAGTGGCCGAAGCCAACTTCACGGCCATCACCAACTCGGCCGTCACCGCCACCAAGACCGCGACCGCCAACGCCGCCAAGGCCACCAAGCGCGCCGCTGCCTAAGCAAGAGATCAGACCCGGCCGCGGCCGGTCTGACTTTCGCCTCGAGTTCAGGCCGGTTCATCCGGCCTGAACTTTTTTGCGTCTGGCCGCTCTACCCGGTGCCCGGAACCTGGTTTCGGGCTCTCTCGTGTGGAAGGTTGTGAGTTGGCGCCTGGGTCGAACCCGGCGCATTGCGGCCCGGTCGAAAGCCCGGGCCGCTTCTTATTGGGCGCGACGTTTTCAGCGGCTCAGCGCCGCGATGCGTGCCCGGATGGCATCCAGCTGCCCCTGGGCCGCCTCTCGGCCCGAGCGGATCGCGCGCACGCGCGACGTGAAGTCGCCCGAAGCCACCCCGATGAGCGGCGGGCGCAGCACGATGTCGGCATCGCGCAGCTCGAAGCGGTTGATGCTCTTGCCCATGATGGAAAAGGTCTGCAGCAGCATGCGCATTACGCCGTCGGTGGCGGCGCCATCGGGCGGGCTGGAGATATCGATGGCGATGACCATCTCGGCGCCCATCTGGCGCGCGAAGCGTACCGGCACGGGCGACACCAGGCCGCCGTCCACGTATTCGCGCTCGCCGATCTTCACCGGCTGGAACACCGCCGGCACCGAACTCGAGGCGCGCACCGCCAGCCCGGTGTCGCCGCGCTGGAACAGCACCGGCGCGCCGCTGTCCAGGTCGGTGGCGACGATCCCCAGCGGCAGCGGCAACTGCTCAATGGTGCGGCCGCCGGTGTGCTCGCGCACGAAGCGCGCCAGCGCCTCGCCGCGGATCAGCCCGCGCGTCGGGTAGGCCCAGTCGGTGATGGCGCCTTCATCCAGCGTCAGTGCCAGCGATTCCAGCTCGGCCCCGGTCTTGCCCGAGGCGTAGAGCGCCGCCACCAGGCTGCCGGCGGACGTGCCGGCCACGAATGCGGGGCGGATGCCGGCGGCCTCGAGCACCTGGATCACGCCGATGTGGGCGAAGCCGCGCGCCGCGCCACCACCCAGGGCCAGGCCGATGCGCGGTGGGCGCAGGGGGGGCCGCGGCGCCGAGGCCGCCGGGGCCGCTGCCACGGGCGGCACGGCCGGGGGCGTGACGGCACTCGTCACGGGAGGCGCGGTCTGGCAGGCCGCCAGCAGGCCGGCGGGCACCAGGGACAGAAAGGAACGGCGGGTCGTCATCAACGCATTCTAGAAAGGAAGACAGCCCTCTTAATTACTCATAGGCATATGCAAGCTACTTCTTTGTACTTCCTGGAAATATGAAGTCTTTCTACAGTGCGGCGCATCGGCAGGCCCCGGGGCCCGCCTGCAGTGTTTCAAGGGCTCCATGGACTATCTGGCGGTACTGGCAGGTTTCGGCGTTGGCGCCATCGTCGGCATGACGGGCGTGGGCGGCGGTTCGCTCATGACGCCGCTGCTGATGGGCGTGTTCAAGCTCAACCCGGCCGTGGCCATCGGCACCGACCTGTGGTTTGCGGCCATCACCAAGTCGGGCGGCAGCTGGGTGCACTGGCGCATGGGCCATGTGGACACGCGCATCACCGCCCTGCTGCTGGCCGGCAGCGTGCCGGCCACGCTGGCCACAGTGGCGCTGATGCACTTGACCGGCATCACCAAGGGCTGGGCCGGGGCGCTGACCACCGCGCTGGGCATTGCGCTGCTGCTCACCGCCGTGTCGGTGGCCTACCGCCGCGTCTGGCACGCGCTGGGCCTGCGCCTGGAAGCCTGGCTGCCGCCGCGGCGCCAGGCCATCGCCACCGTGGCCAGTGGCGCTCTGCTGGGCGTGCTGGTCTCGCTCAGCTCCATCGGCGCCGGCGCCATAGGTGCCACGCTGCTGCTGCTGCTGTACCCGCGCCTGCCGGCCCACAAGGTGGTGGGCACCGACATCGCGCACGCCGTGCCGCTGACGCTGCTGGCCGGCATCGGCCACGCCACGCTGGGCCACGTCGACTGGCAACTGCTGGCGGCGCTGCTGGTGGGTTCGCTGCCGGGCATCTGGCTGGGCGCACGCCTGACGCGCGCCATGCCCGAGCGCCTGGTGCGCGGCGTGCTGTGCGCCTCTCTGCTGGGCGCCGGCCTCAAGGTTCTGAACTGAAGACATCATGTACACCTACACCGACTTCGACCGCCAGTTCGTACGCGCCCGTGCGGCGCAATACCGCGACCAGCTGCAGCGCAACCTTGCCGGCGAGCTGGCCGACGACGCGTTCCGCCCGCTGCGCCTGCAGAACGGCTGGTACGTGCAGCGCCACGCGCCCATGCTGCGCGTGGCCGTGCCCTACGGCGAGCTGTCCAGCCGCCAGCTGCGCCAGCTGGCGCGCATCGCACGTGATTACGACCTGCAGGACGCCGGCCGGCCCGCCGAGCGCGGCGGCTTCGGGCACTTCTCGACCCGCCAGAACCTGCAGTTCAACTGGATCCCGCTGGCGCGCAGCGCCGACGTGATGGACCTGCTGGCCGAAGTGGACATGCACGGCATCCAGACCAGCGGCAACTGCATCCGCAACATCACCAGCGACGCGCTGGCCGGCATCGCGCCCGACGAGGTGGTGGACCCGCGGCCCTACTGCGAGATCCTGCGCCAGTGGAGCACGCTGCACCCCGAATTTGCCTTCCTGCCGCGCAAGTTCAAGAT
>JALHPY010000202.1 GCA_022842305.1 Rubrivivax sp. | reverse complement strand
GTCGCGATGGTCTGCATCTTCGGCGTCTACATCGTGCACGGCGGAAACATCGGCGTGATCCTGAAGGCTCTGCCGTTCGAGATGATCACCATCTTCGGCGCCGCGTTCGGCGCCTTTCTGGCCAACAACCAGATGAAGGTGATCAAGGCTTCGATGAAGGGCGTGGCCGGGTGCTTCAAGGGCGGCAAGTTCAGCAAGGCGCGCTACATGGAGCTGCTGGCGCTGCTGTACGACATCCTGCAGAAGGCGCGCAAGGAAGGCCTGATGTCGATCGAGAAGGA
The DNA here is from genome assembly GCA_022842305.1 of Rubrivivax sp. GTDB lineage: Bacteria > Pseudomonadota > Gammaproteobacteria > Burkholderiales > Burkholderiaceae_C > Rubrivivax. Next base: position 6,569 of record JALHPY010000202.1, on the reverse strand, counting down.
CGTGGAAGAGCCGCACAGCTCGCCGTTGTTCCAGAAGTACCCGACGGTGGGCAACGACCACCACGTGGTCGAGTTCATCACCGACTACCTGCGCATGATGGTCTCGGGCAACCTCAACGCGCACGAGATCGAGAGCCTGATGGACAGCGAGATCGAGACGCACCACCAGGAAGAGCATGCCGCGGTCGCTGCCATGCAGCGCCTGGCCGGCGGCCTGCCGGCCTTCGGCATCGTGGCCGCGGTGCTGGGCGTGGTCAACACCATGGGCTCGGTGGGCCAGCCGCCGGCCGTGCTGGGCGGCATGATCGGCTCGGCCCTGGTCGGCACCTTCCTGGGCATCCTGCTGTCGTACGCCTTTGCCGAGCCGCTGGCCGGCCTGATGGAGCAGAAGGTCGAGGACGCGGGCAAGGAACTGCAGTGCATCAAGACCACGCTGCTGGCCAGCATGCAGGGCTACGCGCCGCAGGTGGCCATCGAGTTCGGCCGCAAGGTGCTGTATTCGGGCGACCGGCCTTCCTTCATCGAACTCGAAGGCCACGTGAAGGGCAAGAAGTGACGCCTGGCGCGCGCGCTGCCATCTTGATCGCCGGAGGCTGTCATGGCCGGTGATGCCAAGAAGCTCCAGCCCATCATCATCAAGCGCATCAAGAAGGGCGGCCACGGTGCGCACGGGGGCGCCTGGAAGATCGCCTATGCCGACTTCGTGACGGCGATGATGGCCTTCTTCCTGCTGATGTGGCTGCTGGGCAGCACCACCGAGGGCGACAGGAAGGGCATCGCCGACTACTTCAGTGCGCCGCTCAAGCTGGCCCTGCTGGCCAGCGGCTCGGGCGCGGGTGATTCGTCGCACGTGGTCAAGGGTGGCGGCCAGGACATGACGCGCAGCACCGGCCAGTTGAAGCGCGGCGACATCGAGACCAGGAAGGCCACCATCAACCTGCACCAGCTCAAGGAAGAGCAGATCCGCGCCGAGGTGGCGCGGCTGCAGGAACTCAAGCGCAAGGTCGAGGCCAAGCTGGCCAGCAACGCCAAGCTGGCGGGCATGGCCTCGCAGATCCTGCTGGAGATGACCAGCGACGGCCTGCGCATCCAGATCGTCGACGCCGACCTGCGCCCGATGTTCACCAGCGGCAGCGCCGTGGTCCAGCCCTACATGCGCGAGCTTCTGCAGGAGATCGGTGCCATCCTGGCGGACGTGCCCAACCGGCTGACGCTCGAGGGCCACACCGATGCGCTGCCGTTTTCCGGTGGCGACCGCGGCTACAGCAACTGGGAGCTCAGCGCCGACCGCGCCAACGCCTCGCGCCGCGAACTCGTCGCCGGTGGCCTGCCCGACGACCAGGTGCTGCGCGTGCAGGGCCTGGCCGCGGCCAACCCCTTCGACCGCCGTGATCCTGCCGCGCCGACCAACCGCCGCATCAGCATCATCGTGATGACGCGCGAGGCCGAGGAAGCGGTGTTCCGTGTCAGCAGCGCGCCGCTGGCCAGCGTGCCGGAAGCCACACCGGCGGCGGCGCCCGCGGAGCCGCCCATGGAGCCCGCAGCCACGCCGCCCTCAAGTCAGGCCCCTGCGGTCCGATAACCAGACGAAGCACCATCGCCCGAGGATTGCCCATGAACACCAGCGAGATGAAGTTCCTCATCGTCGACGACTTCTCCACCATGCGCCGCATCGTGCGCGGCCTGCTCAAGGAGATGGGCTGCAACAACGCCGACGAGGCCGAGGACGGCGCGATCGCGCTGCAGATGCTCAAGAACAACCACTACGACTTCGTCGTCTCCGACATCAACATGCCCAACATGAACGGCTTCGAGCTGCTCAAGGGCATCAAGGCCGACGCGGCGCTCAAGCACCTGCCGGTGCTGATGGTCACCGCCGAGGCGCGCAAGGAGGACATCGTGCTGGCCGCACAAAGCGGGGCGGCCGGCTACATCGTCAAGCCCTTCACCAAGGCTACGCTCGAAGAAAAGGTGCAGAAGATTCTCCAGAAGCTCGCCGCAACGGCCTGAAGGGAACCCGATCATGAAGATGGACGAACTCGCCGGTCTCGAACACTCGGATCCGCTGACGGTCTCGCCCGAGGTGTTCCAGCAGATCGGGTCCATCACCCGGCTGCTGCACGACACCATGCAGCAGCTGGGCGTGATGCCCAGGTTGCAGATCGCCGCCGACGGCCTGCCCGACGCGCGCAGCCGCCTGGCCTTCATCGCCAACAAGACGGCCGAGGCCGCCAACAAGGTGCTGAACTCGGTCGATCTGGCCAAGGCCGACCACGCCGCCATCACCGAAGCTGCGCGCAGCATCGCGCGCGACGTGGTGGCCGACCCGGTCAAGGCGGTGGCCGGCGGTGCGGTGCTGAACTTCGTCGAGCACGTCGAGCGCCGCACCGCGGCCATCGACGGACACCTCACCGACATCATGATGGCGCAGGACTTCCATGACCTCACCGGACAGGTGGTGGCCAAGGTGGTGCAACTGGCCCACGAGCTGGAAGACAGCCTGGTCAAGCTGCTGGTCAGCGTGGTGCCGCCCGATCAGCGCGAGAAGGTCGACCCGACCATCCTGCACGGGCCGGTGGTCAACCCCGAGGGCCGCACCGACGTCGTCACCAACCAGGGCGAGGTCGACGACCTGCTGGCCTCGCTGGGCTTCTAGACAGCGTTTTCACCCGCTTATCTCGCTCAAGCCGGGGGCGGCAACCGGCACCATGACAGGGCTCCATGCGGGAGCCCTTTCTTCTGGGGGGCTCCGAGAAGGAACCCCAGGACATGGCCGAGAACGCACAAGACCGCCAGCTGCCCGCCACGCAGCGCAAGATCGAGAAGTCGCGCACCGAAGGCCAGGTGGCGCGCTCGCGCGACCTGTCGCACCTGGCAGCCATCGGCACCGGTGTGGCGCTGGCCGCGGTGCTGATGCCCTGGATGAGCGCACGCGCCGGCCGCTTGCTGGCCGGCGGTCTGCAGTTCGACGCCGCGCTGCTGGCGCGCCCCGATTCGATGCTGCTCCGCCTGGTCGATCTGACGCTGCAGATGGGCCTGCTGCTGGCGCCACTGGTGGGTGGGGTGCTGGTGGCGGTGCTGGCCGCCGGCGTGCTGGTCGGGGGCTGGAACTTCACGCTCAAGCCGCTCGCGCCCAAGTTCGAGAAGATCAACCCGCTGGCCGGGCTGGGTCGGCTGTTCTCGGCGCAGCAGCTCACCGACACCCTGAAGGCCTGCCTGCTGGCGGTGGTGCTGGGCACGGTGGCCGCGGTCTACCTGTGGCGCCACTGGCTGCAGCACGCCGAGCTGCTGGCCATGCCGCTGCCGGCGGCGCTGGCAGCCGGCGGCGATCTGATCCTGGGGGGCCTGATCCCGGTGGCCGGTGTGCTGGCCGCCTTTGCGCTGGTGGACGTGCCGCTGCAGCGCCAGTTGCTGCTGCGCCGGCTGCGCATGAGCGTGCAGGAGCTGCGCCAGGAGTTCAAGGAGCTGGAAGGCAACGCCGAGGTCAAGTCCAAGGTCAAACTGCGCATGCGCGAGATGGCCAACCGCCGCATGCTGGCCGCGGTGCCGGGCGCCGACCTGGTGGTCATGAACCCGACCCACTACGCCGTGGCGCTGAAGTACGACGAGCTGCAGATGGCCGCGCCGCGGGTGGTGGCCAAGGGCGCCGACCTGATCGCGCTGCGCATCCGCGATGTCGCCACCGAGGCCGGCGTGCCGGTGCTGCAGGCGCCGCCGCTGGCGCGTGCGCTGTACGCCCACACCGAGATCGACCAGGAGATCCCGGCGCGGCTGTTCGGCGCCGTGGCCCAGGTGCTGGCCTGGGTCTACCAGCTGCGCGACGCCATGGCCCGCGGCCGGCCCATGACCGCGCCCATGCCGGTGCCCGAGGTGCCGGCCGACCTGGACCCGGCCACGCCTGAAGCACCTGAAGCAGGGGCCACACCGTGAACGCGCTGATGACCCGGCTCAACGGCTGGTTCGGCGGCGGCGGGGGCGCGCAGGCCGCGGCCATCAAGGCCCTGGTGCTGCCGGGCTTCGTGGTGATGATGCTGTCGATGATGGTGTTGCCGCTGCCGCCCTTCGTGCTGGACCTGCTGTTCACCTTCAACATCGCGCTGGCGCTCACGGTGATGATGGTCAGCGCGCAGATGGTCAAGCCGCTGGACTTTGCCGCCCTGCCCACGGTGCTGCTGGTGACCACGCTGCTGCGCCTGTCGCTCAACGTGGCCAGCACCCGCGTGGTGCTGATGGAAGGCCACACCGGCCCGGGCGCGGCCGGCAAGGTGATCGAGGCCTTCGGCCACTTCCTCATCGGCGGCAACTTCGCCGTCGGCCTGATCGTCTTTGCCATCCTGGTGGTCATCAACTTCGTCGTCGTCACCAAGGGTGCCGAGCGCATCGCCGAGGTCGGCGCGCGTTTCGCGCTGGACGCCATGCCGGGCAAGCAGATGGCCATCGACGCCGACCTGAACGCCGGCCTGATCGACGAGAAAGAGGCGCGCCGACGGCGCTCGGAGGTGGCCGAGGAAGCCGACTTCTTCGGTTCGATGGACGGCGCCAGCAAGTTCGTGCGCGGCGACGCCATGGCCGGCCTGCTGATCCTGTTCATCACCGTCATCGGCGGCTTCATCATCGGCGTGGCCATGCACGGCATGGACGCCGGCCAGGCCGCGTCCAGCTACGTCACGCTGGCCGTGGGCGATGCGCTGGTGGCGCAGATCCCGGCGCTGCTGATCTCGGTGGCTTCGGCCATGGTGGTGTCGCGCGTGGGCAAGGAGCAGGACATCGGCACGCAGATCCGCGGCCAGGTCTTCGACTCGCCGCAGGCGCTGCTGGTGGCCGCCGGGGTGGTGGCGATGCTGGGCCTGGTGCCGGGCATGCCGCACCTGGTGTTCCTGATCGTGGCCGCGGGCCTGGGTGGGCTGGCCTGGCAGCTGTTGCGCCAGAAGAAGCGTGCTGCCGAGAAGCCCGAACGCCCCGTCGGCGGCGACGTGCAGCCCGGCAGCGCAGAAGCCACCTGGGACGACCTGACGCCGGTGGACACGCTGGGCCTGGAGGTGGGCTACCGGCTGATCGCGCTGGTGGACAAGGCGCGCGTATCGGCCGGTGGTGGCGACCTGCTGGCCCGCATCAAGGGCGTGCGCAAGAAGTTCGCGCAGGACGTGGGCTTCCTGCCCCCGCCGGTGCACATCCGCGACAACCTGGTCGAGCTGCGGCCCAGCGTCTACCGCGTCACCTTGCGCGGCGCCGTCGTGGCCGAGGCCGAGGCCATGCCGGGCATGCTGCTGGCCATCAACCCGGGCGGCGCCACGCAGCAACTGCCCGGCACCAAGACCACCGATCCGGCCTTCGGCCTGCCTGCCTGCTGGATCGAGGAACGCCACCGCGATATGGCCCAAATGGCCGGCTTTACGGTGGTTGATTGCGCCACCGTCATCGCCACCCATCTTTCACACTTGATGCAGGTGAATGCGGCAAGGTTGCTGGGCCGTGTAGAGACCCAGGCGCTTGTCGAGCATGTCACCAAACTGGCTCCGAAACTGATCGAAGACGTGGTCCCCAAGATGGTCGGCATTGCCACTCTGCAGCGTGTGCTGCAGCTTCTGCTGGAAGAAGGTGTGCACATCCGCGACATGCGCTCGATCGTCGAATGCCTGGCCGAATACGCCGCCACCGTGACCGATCCGGGCGAGCTGGCACGGCGCATCCGCACCCACCTGGCCCCGACCATCGTGCAGCAGATCTACGGCGCGGTGAAGGAACTGGACGTGATCGCGCTCGACCCCGACCTCGAACGCCTGGTGACCCAGGCCCTGAGCTCGCCCCACGGCGCGGCGCTGGACCCCGGCGTGGCCGACCAGCTGACGCGCAGCGCCGCCGAATCGGCACGCCGCCAAGAGGACATGGGCCTGCCGGCCTGCCTGCTGGTGCCCGACCTGATCCGCGCGCCGCTGTCGCGCCTGCTGCGCCGCGCCGCGCCGCGCCTGAAGGTGCTGGGGCACAGCGAGATCCCCGAAACCCATTCGATCCGCATCGGTTCGATCATCGGAGCCAACGCATGAAGACCGCCCGTGACCGCGTTGGCCTGCAGCCCGCCGTGACTGCCCAGACTGCCCCCAGGGAGGCCGCATGAACCTCAAGCGATTTACCGCACGCACCTCGCGCGACGCTCTGGCGCTGGTGCGCCAGGCCTTCGGCGACGACGCCGTGGTGATGTCCACGCGGCCCTGCGCCGAGGGCGTGGAGGTGCTGGCCATGGCCCCCGAGAGCCTGGCGCAGATCGAGCGCTTCGGCGCCTCTGACAGCGCACCGCGCGCCGATGCGCGCCAGGACCAGCGGCCCGCGCCGCGCCCGGCGCAACGGCCCGAGGCACGCCCCGCGCCGCGCACCGAGCCGCGCCCGGAGGCACGCACCGAGCAGCGCCAGGAGCCGACGCTGGACCCCGATGTCGCGCAAGACCTGGAGCAGCTGCAGATGAGCACGCTGTCGTTCCAGGACTACGTGCGCCAGCGCATGCTCAAGCGGCGCGAGGCGGCGCGCGTGGCCGAGCAGGCCGAGGCTGCCGCCGCGGCCGAGCCGGTGCGCCC
>JALHPY010000201.1 GCA_022842305.1 Rubrivivax sp. | reverse complement strand
CCGGGCACGGGCGTGCCAGTGGCTTTGATCGAGGCAAAGGGAAACAGGTTCCGGTCCATCATGTGCGAGGGCGTGATGTTGGCCATCGCCGTCAGCATGTTGGCGCTGCGGCCGGGGTATTGGTGCTCCCATTCGCGCAGCATCTTCTTGACCTGCACACGCTGCAGGTGGTCCTGGCTGCCGCACAGCGTGCAGGGGATGATGGGGAACTGGCGGTGCTCGGCCCAGCGCTCCAGGTCGGTCTCGGCCACGTAGGCCAGCGGGCGGATGACGACGTTGCGGCCATCGTCGCTGACCAGCTTGGGCGGCATGCCCTTGATGCGGCTGCCGAAGAACATGTTCATCAGCAGTGTCACCACCATGTCGTCGCGGTGGTGGCCCAGGGCAATCTTGGTGGCGCCCAGTTCGCCGGCCACGCGGTACAGGATGCCGCGGCGCAGGCGCGAGCACAGGCTGCACATCGTCTGGCCTTCCGGCACCAGCTTCTTGACCAGCGCGTAGGTGTCCTGCTCCTCGATGTGGAAGGGCACACCGCGGCTGCGCAGGTAGTCGGGCAGCACCTCGGCCGGAAAGCCGGGCTGCTTCTGGTCGAGGTTGACGGCGACGAGGTCGAAGTGCACCGGCGCGCGTTCGCGCAGGCTCAGCAGGATGTCCAGCAGGGCGTGGCTGTCCTTGCCGCCGGACAGGCAGACCATGACCTTGTCGCCGGCCTCGATCATGTTGAAGTCGACGATGGCCTGGCCCACCTGGCGGTGCAGGCGCTTGGACAGCTTGTTGGCCTCGAAGGCGTGCTTGCGCAGCGCGCGGGTGTCGGCGGGCGCGTTCATGCCGTGATGTCTTTCAGGCCGAAGACTTCCACGCCCACGGCGTTGCAATCGGGGTAGACATCGGGCTTGGCGGTGGACACCACCGCGGCGCGCACGCTGGTGTGCGCCAGCATCAACGCCAGCAGGTCGTCGGCCAGCGTCTCCTGCAGGTGGATGTGACCCCGGGCCACGCGCGCCATCACGGTGCGGCGGATGAAGTCGTAGTCCAGCACTTCCTCCAGCCGATCGGCCCGGGGCGTGGACAGCGCCAGCGGGACGTACAGGTCGACGTTGATCAGCACGCGCTGCTCGCCCTTCTTCTCGAAGTCGTGCACGCCGATGTTGATCCAGACCTCGTAGTCGCGCAGGAACAGGCGCCGGCAGTCCATCAGGCGCGGGTGGTTCAGCAGGCTTTGCATCAGGGGGCTTTCGGGTTGTCGCGCGCCAGGAACATCACGTCGCGCGGCTGCGCCTGCAGGTGCTGGCCGCCGTCCACCAGCAGGGTGCTGCCGGTGATGGCGGGGGATTCGAGCAGGAAGCGCACGGCGCGCGCCACGTCGTCGGGGGTGGAGCTGCGCGCCAGCGGGGTCATGCGGTGGCTGGCGGCGAACTCGGCCGCGTCCATGCCGCCCGAGATCAGCGTCACGCCCGGCGCCACGCCGCACACGCGCAGCCGCGGTGCCAGCGCCTGCGCCAGCATCACCGTGGCTGCCTGCAGCGCGGCCTTGCTCAGGCTGTAGCTCAGGTAGTCGGGGTTGGGGTTGAACAGCTTCTGGTCGAGCAGGTTGACGACCACGCCGCCATCCGGCCCCACGGCGCCGTGCAGGGCCCGCGCCAGCAGGATGGCCGGCGCGGTGTTGGCGCGCCAGGCGCGCTCCATGGCCGCGTGGCCGAAGCCCTGCACGTCGTCGTACTCGAACAGCGAGGCGTTGTTCACCACCGCGTCGATGCGCCCGCAGGCCTGCAGAACCGCCGGCACCAGCGCCAGGCACTGCGCTTCGTCAGCCAGGTCGGCGGCAAAGGCCTGGGCGCGGCCGCCGCCGGCCGCGATCAGGGCCACGGTCTCGGCGGCTTCGGCGGCCGAGTGGCGGTAGTGCACGGCCACGGTCCAGCCCTGGGCCGCCAGGTCCAGGGCGATGGCGCGGCCGATGCGCTGCGCGCCTCCGGTGACCAGGGCAACGGGCCGTGCGTCCATGTCTCAGGCGCGGCCCGCGTTCGATGCAGCAGTCACGGTCGGGGGGCTTTCTACAATGCGGCCGATGTCATCGCCCGGGGCCGAGAGTTTATCGGCGCGCCTGTTGGCGCGCCTTGCTGTGGCCATGGGCCAGGCCGGCGGCTGGCTGCCCTTCGACCGCTACATGGCGCTGGTGCTGTACGAGCCGGGCCTGGGCTACTACGCCCGCGGCAGCCAGCTGTTCGGCACCATGCCCGCATCGGGCAGCGATTTCGTCACCGCGCCCGAGCTGTCGCCACTGTTCGGCCGGGCGCTGGCGCGGCAGCTGGTGCAGGCACTGGACGCGACCCAATCCGACGAGTTGTTCGAGTTCGGCGCCGGCTCGGGCGCGCTGGCCGCGCAACTGCTGCAAGCGCTGGGCACCCGCGTGCGCCGCTATTCCATCGTCGACCTCTCCGGCACACTGCGCGCCCGCCAGGCCGAGCGCCTGGCGCCCTGGGGGGCGCGCGTGCGCTGGCTTGACCAACTGCCCGACACCCTGCACGGCGTGGTGCTGGGCAACGAGGTGCTGGACGCCATGCCGGTGCAGCTGTTGCACTGGGACGGCGCGGCCTGGCACGAGCGCGGCGTGGTGATGGCTGAGGCCGGCGCCCTGGCCTGGGCCGACCGCCCCACCGCGCTGCGCCCGCCCTGTGCGCAGCCCTTCGTGCCCGGCACCGTGGTCGAGATCCACCCCCAGGCCCAGGCCTTCGTGCGCACCCTGGTCGAGCGCATGCACTGCGGCGCGGCCTTCTTCATCGACTACGGCTTCCCCGAGGCCGAGTACTACCACCCGCAGCGCACCGGCGGCACGCTGATGTGCCACCGCGCCCACCTTGCCGACGCCGACCCGCTGGCCGACCCGGGCGAGAAGGACATCACCGCGCATGTCGACTTCACCGGCATCGCGCTGGCGGCGCAGGACGCTGGTGCCGAGGTGCTGGGCTACACCTCGCAGGGGCGCTTTCTGCTGAACTGCGGCCTGCCCGAGCTGATGCAGGGCGCCGATCTGCGCACCAATGCCGCTGCGGGCAAGCTGGTCAACGAGCACGAGATGGGCGAGCTGTTCAAGGTGATCGGCCTGGCGCGTGGCGCCGGCTTCGACGCCATCGGCTTTGCCGCCGGCGACCGTTCACACCGCCTGTAGATGCGCTGGCTGCTGGTCTTCCTGTTGGCCTTCCTGCTGTTCAACGTGCTGCAGGGCTGGCTGCGCCGCATCGGGCTGGGCAAGCTGCCGGGAGACTTCAGCTTTCGCGCCGGGGGGCGCGACTGGCACGTGCCGCTGGCCAGTTCGGTGGTGCTGAGCGTGCTGGCGATGCTGATCGGACTCCTCATTTGACCACTATCATGTACCCGGATGTATCTGGGCCCGATGCTTGCGTTCTGTTGTCCGCCCTTCTTCCCTCCCTGCCGCCACCGCCATGAACAAGCCATTCGCCACTGCACTGCTGGCCGCCTGCCTGGTCACCCCGGCCTGGGCCAGCCTGTCCGCCCTGATGGTGCTCGAACCCACCGAGCGCCGCGACGGCCTGATGGTCTCGCGCCTGGGCCTCGAAAGCGGCCTGGCCAAGGCCGTGGGGCTGGACGTCAAGGCTTCCACCTCGGACAACCTCACCGACGCCATGCGCGCCACGCGCAGCAAGGGCTACGACCTGTTCATCGCGCCGCCGCAGGTGGTGGCTTCGGCGCTGGCGCACGGCTATGAGCTCATCGGCAACACCGATGCCGACGAACAGTTCGTGCTGGTGGGGCGCAGCGCGCTGGCCTCGCCGGCCGAGATGCGCCAGGGCCGCATCTACCTGCCGCAGCAGGACTCCATCTACACCTACCTGGCGCGCGGCATGCTCACCGCCCACGGTCTGTCGTTCAAGGACCTGGGCCATGTCGAGTACGCGCGCTACCCGCAGGCCGGGCTGACCGCCGTCACGCTCAACCTGGCCGAGGCCACGGTCATTCGGCGCAGCGAATGGGAAGCCTGGTCCAAGGACCACCCGGGTGTGGGCAAGCAGCTGGCGGTGTCGGGCATGGTGCCGGGCGGCCTGTCGGTGGCGGTGCGCAAGGACCTGCCGGCCGACGTGCGCGGCCGCATGGTCAAGTGGTTCAGCACCTCGGCCGCGTCCATCGGCATGAAGCCCGTGGCCACGCGCAACGACGTCACGGCCTACCAGCGCGTGGCCGAACTCGGCACCTTCACGCCCACCAGCCTGCCCGGCGCCACGGTGGTGGACGTGGCCGCGGTGCAGCGCCTGCTGGCCCAGGGCGCGGTGCTGGTGGACACGCGCAACGAGCAGGAATTCAAGCAGCGCAGCATCACCGGCGCGCGCCACGTGCCCTACCACGAGCGCAGCCTGAAGGACGTCGTCTACGACGCCAAGCTCGATGACTTCTCGGGCCTGGCGGCGCTGGACAAGAGCAAGCCCACCATCTTCCATTGCAACGGCGCCGAATGCTGGAAGAGCTACAAGGCCAGCCGCATGGCGCTGGCCGCGGGCTTTGCCAAGGTCTACTGGTTCCGCGGCGGTCTGCCCGAGTGGGAAGCGGCCACCAGCCGCGTCGCGATCGTCAACTGAGCCCGCCGCCGCCAGCCCAGCACCGCCAGGCCCACGGCCAGCAGCAGCGCCGGTGCCGGCTCGGGTACCGCCGCCATCGGCGCCAGCAGGCCGCCGCCGCCCAGCGCGTAGCTCTGCCCGCTCAGCCAGGTGCTGCCAGCCAGCGTGGGGTCGTAATAGACGTTCAGGCCGTTGCCGGTGATGCGGCTGAAGATGCCGCCGGCCACATCGGCGCCCACGCCGGCCAAGTCCAGTGAGCCCAGGTACAGCGCGCCGGCAGCGGACGCCCAGTTGGGGTCGTCGTCGAACAGCACCAGGCGTTGCCCGGCATCCAGCACCAGGCTGCCCCAGGCAAAGTTGTCCAGCAGACCGGCGCGCGAAGCACCCGTGTCCACGCCCGCCAGTTCCATCAGGTGCGCACCGTCCCCCGCGGCGGTGAACTGCAGGATGGCCTGATCGGTGTCCCAGCCTGTGTGGTTGGTGGTGTTGCCCAGCACGTTGCCCGACACCTGGAAGATGTCGCCCGCATCGGCCACGATGGCCGCGTTGCCGATGTTCACCAGGTCGGTGGTGATCACGACGTTGGGGTCGGTGGTCAAGGTGCCGGCGTTGGTGAAGCCGGCCAGGAAGCGCAGCGTCGAGAGGTTGGAACTCATCACGCCCGCATTGAAGAAGCTGCCCTGGAACACCACGCTGGACTGCTGGAAGCTGGCATTGCCCAGGTTGTTGACCGAGCCGCTGACCGCCAGGCTGGCACCGTCCACCGTCAGGCGGCCCTGGTTCTCGAGGTGGCCGGTGGCCAGTTGGCTGTTGCCGCTGACCGCGATCAGGCCGGTGACGGCATTGGTCAGGAAGCTGCCGTTGCTGTCGAAGCGGCCGCCGTTCAGCGCCAGCGTGCCGCTGTTCGAGCCCAGGCCGGCGTTGAAGCGCAAGGCGGCACCCTGCTCGACGACGATGCGGCCTGCGCTGCTGCTGCCCACGCCGGTGAACACCAGCGTGTTGCCGGCGTTGGCGCGCAGCGTGCCGGTGTTCAGGTTGTCGATGCGGTTCTGCACCGTGCCCGCGCCCTCTATCGTGCCGGTGTTGGTGATGAGGTTGCCCGAAAGCGTGCCGCCGCCCAGCGTGACGACGCCGGCGTTGGCCAGTGACGACGTCACGCGCAGCGTGGCGCCGCTGGCCACCGTCATCTGCCCGCCCAGCCGGTTGGACGACAGGTTGGTGAACAGCAGCGTGCCAGCGCTGGCCTCAATCACGCCGCCTTCGTTGACGGCTACCAGCGTCACCGTGCCCGGGCCGCGCAGCGTGCCCACGTTGATCAGGTTGCTGCTGGCGCCGGTGCCGGCCAGCGTCATGCCGCCCAGGTTGATCGTTCCGGCATTGCCCACCTGGCCCTGGACGTTGAGCAAGCCGGTGAGTTGCAGATCGGCCTGGTTGTCGATGGACGTCACCGTGCCGCGGGCTTCCATGCGGTTGAGGTTGACGATGGTCACCACCGCCGTACCGCCTTGCAGCGTCAGCAGGCCCAGGTTGGTGTACAGCCCGCCGGCCGTGGCGTCGAGCACGCCGCCGGCCAGCACGTTGACCGTGGCGCCGTTGAGGTTGCCGCCGGCCAGGTCGAAACGCCCGCCGTTGCGCACGTTGACCCCGTCGCTGTTCAGGTTGCCGGTCAGGCGCAGCACGCCGCCTTGGATGTCGGTGCCGCCCTGGTGCAGCAGGTTGTTGCCGGCCAGGATCAAGGTGCCGGTGCCGGTCTTCACCAGACCGGCCGCGCCCGAGGTCGCGCCGCCCAGCGTGAGGCTTGCGCCGCCGCTCACTAGGAGGCGGCCGCTGGCGTCCTCGAAGCTGAGCGCCTGGTTGAGCGTGGCCGTGCCCGCGGCCAGTTCCAGCGTGCCTCCGGCAAAGGCCAGGCCGCCGCTGCCCAGGTTGCCGGCGCTCGTGAACTGCAGCTTGCCGGCTTCCAGCCGGGTACCGCCCGTGTAGCTGTTGCTGGCGCCCAGCACCAGGGTGCCGGCGCCGGCCTTGACCAGCGCGCCCGCGCCCGCGTTGGCGCCCGTGCCGCCCGAACCGGTCTGGTCGGTGATGACGTCGCCGACGCTCAGCGTCTGGCCGGCGCCGGGCGCAAAGGCGATGCTGCTGCTGCCGTGCAGGAAGACGCCGCTGCCGAAGGCGCTGCCAGGTGCGTTGCCCGTGCCGCCGGCAACCGAGCCGCCGCTGATGGCGCCCTGGCCGTTGACGCTGAGCGTGCCGCCCTGCATCACGAACACCGCACCGCCCATGCCGGCGCCGCCACCGCCGCCGTTGCCGCCGGCGGCGCCGCCGCCGCCGAAGCCGGC
>JALHPY010000200.1 GCA_022842305.1 Rubrivivax sp. | reverse complement strand
CGGCCTGAGCGCGTCAAGTCCGCCGGGCCGCTACCATGGCGGCCCTTTCCTGCCCTTGATCCCGCCATGCAAGTCCTGAAGTCCCTTCCGGCCCTGCGCGCCGCCCTGTCGGGCACGCGCGGCACCGCCTTCGTGCCGACCATGGGCAACCTGCACGAAGGTCACCTGGCCCTGGTGCGCCAGGCGCGCCAGGCCACCGGCGGCAGCGCGCCGGTGGTGGCCAGCATCTTCGTCAACCGGCTGCAGTTCGCGCCGCACGAAGATTTCGACAGCTACCCGCGCACCTTCGAGCGCGACACCAAGCTGCTGCAGCAGAACGGCTGCGACATCGTCTTCGCGCCGACCGAGGCCGATCTCTACCCCGAGCCGCAGGACGTGAAGGTGCACCCGCCGGCCGCGCTGGCCGACGTGCTGGAAGGTGCCTTCCGTCCCGGCTTCTTCGTCGGCGTCTGCACCGTGGTGCTCAAGCTCTTCAACGCCGTGCAGCCAGGCCTGGCGGTGTTCGGCAAGAAGGACTGGCAGCAGCTGATGGTGGTGCGCCACATGGTGCGCCAGCTGGCGCTGCCGCTGCAGGTGCTGGCCGGCGAGACCTGCCGCGCTGACGACGGCCTGGCGCTGTCTTCGCGCAACGGCTACCTGTCGCCGGCCGAGCGCGACGAAGCCCCGGCCCTGGCGCGCAGCCTGCGCGACCTGGCCGCCGCGGTGCAGGCCGGCAACAGCGACTGGGCCGCGCTGGAGCAGGCGGCCATGGACGCCCTGCGCGGCCGCGGCTGGGCGCCCGACTACGTGGCGCTGCGCCGCCAGGCCGACCTGCTGCCCCCCGCGGCCGGCGCGCCCTGCAGCGACGCGCTGGTGGTGCTGGCTGCGGCGCGCCTGGGCCGCACGCGGCTGATCGACAACTTCGAGCTGCCGGCGCGCGGCTGAACCCTGCGGTGCGACCTGCCGTGCACCGGCACCGGGCCGGCGCTGCATCCGGCGCCTGGGCGCCATCACCGGACCCGACCCACGGCCTTGCGCCGGGGGCTAGAGTGCAGCATCACCCTGTCGAGGATTCCATCCATGAGCGCTCTGTCCCTGCTGCAACAGCTTCTGCAATCCGGCATGCCCGCCGCCGGCACGCCACAACGCGACGATCTGGGCAAGTACGCCACCGGCGCCGCTGCCGGCGGGGTGCTGGGCCTGCTGCTGGGCAGCCGCAGCGGCCGCCGCGTGGGCGGCAAGGCGCTCAAGTACGGCAGCGTGGCGGCGCTGGGCGTCATGGCCTGGAAGGTCTACCAGGACTACCAGGCGCGGCAGCAGCCCGGCGCAGCGCCGGCACAGGCGCCGCAGGCCCTGCCGGTGATGCCGGCCTTGTCGGCGCCTGCGGCCGAACAGCAGGGCAGGGCATTGCTCAAGGCCATGATCGCCGCGGCCAAGAGCGACGGCCACCTGGACGATCGTGAACGCGGCCTGGTCGAGGCCGAACTCGGCCGCCTGCAGGCCGAGCCGGCGCTGCGCGACTGGGTGCAGTCCGAACTGCGTCGCCCGGTGGAGCCGGCCGACGTGGCGGCAGGTGCCAGCGGCCCGGAAAGCGCGGCCGAGATCTACCTGGCCAGCGTGCTGATGGTGGACGAGACCACCACCATGGAACGCGCCTACCTGGACGAACTGGCGCGGCAACTGCGCCTGGAGCCGGGCCTCAAGGCCGATCTGGAGGCGCGCGCCGCGGCGGCCTGAGGCCGGCTTTCGGCTTTCCCCGACAATCGGGGGCTGGAGCCGAGAGACCATGACCGCACGCACCCTCTACGACAAGCTGTGGGACGAACACGTCGTCCACACCGAGGAAGACGGCACCGCCGTCCTCTACATCGACCGCCACCTCGTGCACGAGGTGACCAGCCCGCAGGCCTTCGAGGGCCTGCGCCTGGCCGACCGCAAGGTCTGGCGCATCAGCTCCATCGTCGCCACCGCCGACCACAACACGCCCACCACGGGCTGGGAGCTGGGCTACGACGGCATCAGCGACCCCATCAGCAAGCTGCAGATCACCACGCTGGACGCCAACATCCAGGCCAACGGCGCGGCCGCGTACTTTCCGTACCTGGACAAGCGCCAGGGCATCGTGCACGTGATGGGCCCCGAGAACGGCGCCACGTTGCCGGGCATGACGGTGGTCTGCGGTGACAGCCACACCAGCACCCACGGCGCCTTCGGCGCGCTGGCGCACGGCATCGGCACCAGCGAGGTCGAGCACGTGCTGGCCACGCAGACCCTGCTGGCCAAGAAGGCCAAGAACATGCTGGTCAAGGTCGAGGGCACGCTCGGCCGCGGCGTCACCGGCAAGGACGTGGTGCTGGCCATCATCGGCAAGATCGGCACAGCCGGTGGCACCGGATACACCATCGAGTTCGGCGGCTCGGCCATCCGCGGCCTGAGCATGGAAGGCCGCATGACGGTGTGCAACATGGCCATCGAGGCCGGTGCCCGCGCCGGCCTGGTGGCGGTGGATGAGAAAACCATCGCCTACTGCAAGGGGCGGATGTTCTCGCCGCGCGGTGTCGAATGGGACCATGCTGTCGCCCACTGGCGCACCCTGCAGTCCGACCCGGGCGCGCGCTGGGACGCGGTGGTCGAGTTGGACGCGGCGCAGATCCAGCCGCAGGTCACCTGGGGCACCAGCCCCGAGATGGTGCTGCCGGTGGACGGCCGCGTGCCTGACCCCGACAAGGAAAAGGATGCCGTCAAGCGCGGCGCCATCGAGCGCGCGCTGGCCTACATGGGCCTGGAACCCAACAAGGCCATCACCGACATCCGCATCGACAAGGTCTTCATCGGCAGCTGCACCAACAGCCGCATCGAAGACCTGCGCGAGGCCGCGGCCGTGGTGCGGCGCGCCGGCAGCCGCGTGGCCGGCAACGTGCGCCTGGCGCTGGTGGTGCCGGGCTCTGGCCAGGTCAAGGCGCAGGCCGAGGCCGAGGGCCTGCACGAGGTCTTCCGCGCCGCCGGCTTCGAGTGGCGCGAGCCCGGCTGCAGCATGTGCCTGGCGATGAACGCCGACCGCCTGGAGCCCGGTGAGCGCTGCGCCAGCACCAGCAACCGCAACTTCGAGGGCCGACAGGGCGCCGGCGGCCGCACCCACCTGGTAAGCCCGGCCATGGCCGCGGCCGCCGCGCTGAACGGCCACTTCGTCGACGTCCGTCGTCTGGGCTGAGAGGACAAGCATCATGGACGCCTTCACCGTGCACAAGGGCCTGGTGGCCCCGATGGACCGCGACAACGTCGACACCGACGCCATCATCCCCAAGCAATTCCTCAAGGCCATCGCGCGCAGCGGCTTCGGGCCCAACCTGTTCGATGCCTGGCGCTACCTCGACCCGGGCGAGCCCGGGCAGGACCCGGCCAGCCGCCGGCCCAACCCCGACTTCGTGCTCAACCAACCCCGTTACGCCGGGGCCAGCGTGCTGCTGGCGCGCAGCAACTTCGGCTGCGGCTCAAGCCGCGAGCACGCACCCTGGGCGCTGCAGCAGTACGGCTTTCGCGCGCTCATCGCGCCCAGCTACGCCGACATCTTCTTCAACAACTGCTTCAAGAACGGCATCCTGCCCATCGTGCTGCCCGAGTCGCAGGTGGCGCGGCTGTTCGACGAGGTCTTCGCCTTCCCCGGCTACCAGCTCACCATCGACCTGCCGCGGCAGGTGGTGGTCAAGCCCGACGGCAGCGAACTGCCCTTCGAGGTGCAGGCTTTCCGCAAGTACTGCCTGGTGGGCGGCTTCGACGACATCGGCCTGACGCTGCGCCACGCCGACAAGATCCGCGCCTTCGAGGCCGAACGCCTGGCGCGCATGCCCTGGCTGGCCCAACGTCAACTCTGAGAAATCTGTCCATGAAGATTGCCATCCTGCCGGGCGACGGCATCGGCACCGAGATCGTCGAGCAGGCGGTGCGCGTGCTCCAGGTGCTGGACCTGCAGTTCGAGACCGAGACCGCCCTGGTCGGCGGTGCCGCGTACGAGGCCCACGGCCACCCGCTGCCCGAAAGCACCCTGAAGCTGGCGCAGGCCGCCGACGCCGTGCTCTTCGGCGCCGTGGGCGACTGGAAGTACGACAAGCTCGAGCGCGCGCTGCGCCCCGAGCAGGCCATCCTGGGCCTGCGCAAGCACCTGGGCCTGTTCGCCAACTTCCGCCCGGCGCTGTGCTACGAGCAGCTGACGCACGCCTCGTCACTGAAGCCCGAACTGGTGGCGGGCCTGGACATCCTGATCATCCGCGAGCTGACGGGCGACATCTACTTCGGCCAGCCGCGCGGCCGCCGCACCGCGGTGGACGGGCATTTCCCGGGCGCCGAGGAAGCCTTCGACACCATGCGCTACAGCCGCCCGGAGATCGAGCGCATCGCTCACGTGGCCTTCCAGGCGGCGCGCAAGCGCAGCAAGAAGGTCACCAGCGTCGACAAGGCCAACGTGCTGGAAACCTTCCAGTTCTGGAAGGACGTGGTCACCGAGGTGCACGCCCAGCATTACCCCGACGTGCAGCTGCAGCACATGTACGTGGACAACGCGGCCATGCAGCTGGTCAAGGCGCCCAAGGCCTTCGACGTGGTGTTCACCGGCAACATGTTCGGCGACATCCTGTCGGATGAAGCCGCCATGCTCACCGGCAGCATCGGCATGCTGCCCAGTGCCAGCCTGGACAAGAACGGCAAGGGCCTGTACGAGCCAAGCCACGGCAGCGCGCCCGACATCGCCGGTAAGGGTGTTGCAAACCCGCTGGCTACAATCTTGTCTGCTGCCATGATGCTCCGCTTCTCGCTCAACCAGCCCGCCGCGGCCGACCGTATCGAGTCGGCGGTGAAGGCCGTGCTGTCCGCCGGCCTGCGCACGGCCGACATCTGGAGCGAAGGCACGCAGCGGGTCGGCACGCGCGAGATGGGCGACGCGGTCGTCGCGGTGCTCAGCGGCAAGACCATCGGCAAGACCACCATCACCAAGACCTAGCGTCTCGGTTCGTCTCGCCCCCACCTTGGACCCCGGCGAAACGAGCCGGGAACACCCAGGGGTCCAGATCAACGGCAAAGGCGAAACTGAAATGGCACTCGTAGGATTGGTCGGCTGGCGTGGCATGGTCGGCAGCGTTCTCATGGACCGCATGCAGGCCGAAGGCGACTTCGCGCTCATCGAGCCCCTGTTCTTCAGCACTTCGGATGCCGGCGGCACCGCACCGGCGCAGGCGAAGAACGAAACCCGGCTGCAGGACGCGTACGACATCGCCGCGCTCAAGCGCTGCGACATCGTCATCACCTGCCAGGGCGGCGACTACACCACTGAGGTCTTCCCCAAGCTGCGCGCCGCCGGCTGGGCCGGCCACTGGATCGACGCCGCCAGCACGCTGCGCATGAAGGACGACGCGGTCATCATCCTCGACCCGGTCAACCGCCCGGTCATCGACCAGGCCCTGGCCAAAGGTGGCCGCAACTGGATCGGCGGCAACTGCACCGTGAGCTGCATGCTCATGGGCGTGGGCGCGCTGTACAAGGCCGGCCTCGTCGAGTGGATGAGCACCCAGACCTACCAGGCCGCGTCGGGCGGCGGCGCGCAGCACATGCGCGAGCTGCTCACGCAGTACGGCACGCTCAACGCCGAGGTCAAGGCGCTGCTGGCCGACCCCAAGAGCGCCATCCTCGAGATCGACCGCAAGGTCATCGCCAAGCAGCGTTCGCTGTCGGGCGAAGAAGTGGCCAACTTCGGCGTGCCGCTGGGCGGCTCGCTCATCCCCTGGATCGACAAGGACCTGGGCAACGGCCAGAGCCGCGAAGAGTGGAAGGGCATGGCCGAGACCAACAAGATCCTGGGCCAGGGCGAAGGCTTCGGCAAGGACTCACCAAAGGCGGTGCCGGTGGACGGCTTCTGCGTGCGCGTGGGCGCGATGCGCTGCCACAGCCAGGCGCTGACCTTCAAGCTCAAGAAAGACGTGCCGGTGGCCGATGTCGAGGCCATGATCGCTTCCGACAACGCCTGGGTGAAGGTCGTGCCCAACACGCGCGAGGCCACGCTGCGCGACCTGACGCCGGTGGCCGTGACCGGCACCATGACCATCCCGGTGGGCCGCATCCGCAAGCTGGCCATGGGCCCCGAGTACCTGGGCGCCTTCACCATCGGCGACCAGCTGCTGTGGGGCGCGGCCGAGCCCCTGCGCCGCATGCTGCGCATCCTGTTGGCGCAGTGATCCGTCGCCATCGCATCGATCACCGGGCCGTTGCTGGGGCAGAATCGCGCCCCATCCGGCGCCGGTCTGCGTTGTCCACCGGCAACAGCGGTGGGGGAGCCAGGAAACAATCCATTTCGCGCAGGAACATCAGCTTCTGCGTGAGCTTGCGCTCCTATATGCTTGATACTGTTGCGATTTCCGCCGTTCTGGTGCTTGGCATTCCCGTCGGGCGTCGGCCGGCATGAAGAGACGGCGGTGCCTTGGCGCCAAAGCACTGACCGATCGCCTGGGGGAAATGCCTTGATACATCGCTCGACAAACGCTGCGCGCTTTGCGCTCAAGGGAGTGGCACTCGCCACGGCATGCCTGTGGGGCTCGCACGCGGCAGCGCTGGGCCTGGGGCGCTTGAGCGTGCAGTCGGCGCTGGGCGAGACCCTGCGTGCCGAGATCGAAGTCACCAGCATCACGCCGGAAGAGGCTTCGTCGCTCAAGCTGCGCGTGGCGCCGCCCGAGACCTATCGCGCCGCCGGCGTCGAGTACAACGCCGCCCTGCCTTCGGCCACCGTGCAGGTGGTGCGCCGGCCCGACGGCCGCTCGGTGCTGCGCCTGAGCAGCGAGCGCGCCGTGCTCGAGCCCTTCGTCGACCTGATCCTCGAGGCCACCTGGACCTCGGGCCGTCTGGTGCGCGAGTACACGCTGCTGTTCGACCCGCCCAGCGCGCGCCTGGCCCAGGCGCCTGTACCCGCTGCCGCGCCCGTGATCGCCGCGCCGGCGCCCGCCCCGGCTGCAGCGCCGGTGCCTGCGCC
>JALHPY010000199.1 GCA_022842305.1 Rubrivivax sp. | reverse complement strand
GGCGCGCCGGCGCGGGCCAGCGCATCGAAGCGCGGCCGCCAGGGCTCGGCGCCGGCGCCGGGTTGCGGCTCCAGCGGCTTGCGGAAATGGGCGTTGACCTGCACCGCGCCGGCCAGCGGGTATTGCGTGGCCAGCACCGCCTGTGCGGCGATGCGCGGCACGGCGCGCAGCGCCGCCGGGTGCGGGTCGGGCAGGCCCAGCTCGAAATAGGCGTTGGCGTGGTGGCCGAACAGGCGCAGCTGGTCCACCGTCTGCGAGGCCTGCGCCTGCTGCACCTCCCAGGGTCGGTCGGCGCTCAGCAGCAGCAGCGGCAGGCCGGCCTCGCGCGCCTCCATCGCCGCGGGCAGCCAATGCCCCGGCGCAGTGCCGCTGGTGGCCAGCACCACGCTGGGCCGGCCGCTGGCGCGTGCCTGGCCGAGCGCAAAGAACGCGGCCACGCGCTCGTCGTGCAGCACCGTGGTGGGCAGCCGGGCCGCCAGCGCCAGCGCCAGCGGGGTCGAGCGCGAACCGGGGCTGATGACCGCGTGGGCGACGCCGCATTGCGCCAGCGACGCGGCGAACAGCTGGGCCCAGGCGCTGTGCAGGTCGTCGACCGCGACGCTCAATCGCCGCCCCGGAAGGCGTCGAGCACGCTGCGCTGCTTGATGCGCGTCTCGGCCAGCTCGGCGTCGCCGTCCGAACCCTCGACGATGCCGGCGCCGGCCGGCAGCACCGCGCTGCAGCCCTGCAGCACCGCGCCGCGCAAGGCCACCACGGCGTGGCCGTCGCCGTAGGGCGACAGGCGCAGGAAGGGGCCGGCGTACAGGCCGCGCGGCTCGCGCTCGAGTTCGGTGATGAGCGCCGCGGCGCCCGCGGCGGGCAGGCCGCAGACGGCCGGCGTGGGGTGCAGCGCGCGCACCAGGCGCAGGAAGTCGACGCCTTCGCGCAGCGTGGCAGCGATCGGCGTGTGCAGGTGCGCCAGCCCGCGCAGGCGCCGGATCACCGGCTCGGTGGCGGCCGGCAGGCTGTGCGTGAACGGGGCGATGGCGCGCCGGATGGCGTCGGCGACGATGGCGTGCTCGTGCCGGTCCTTGACCGAATCCAGCAGTTCACCCGCGAGTTCGGAGGTGCGCGTGCCGGCCAGCGCCTGCGTGCTGAGCGCGCGGCCTTCGACCTGCACCAGGGTCTCGGGCGTGGCGCCCAGCCAGGCCTTGTCGCCGTGGCGCCAGGCGTAGCGCACGCAGTCGGGATGGCGCGCGCCCAGCCGCGCCAGCAGCGCACTGGCCGAGGGCGCACTGTCGAACGCGACGCTGCCGCGGCGCGCGAGCACGACCTTGACCACTTCACCGCCGCGGATGCGCTGCACCGCCTGCGTCACCGCCTGCGCAAAGCGCTGCGGCGCATCGCCTTCGGCCAGGGCGTGCCAGGGCGGCACGGCGCGGGTCTCGGCGTGGGCCAGCGCGGCAAGCGCCTTGCGCTCCTGCGCCAGCCGCGCCGACAGGCGGCCCTGTTCGTGCGCCGGCAGCGTCAGCCGCCACCAGGCGCGGTCACCCTGCTGCACGTACAGGCGCTGCGGCAGCATCAGGCCGCCAGGCATCAGCCCCTGCCACAGCGCATCGGGCCGCTCGCTGGCGTTGAACGGCAAAGCGCCCAGGGCGGCGGGCATCGGCGCCTCGGGGCTTTCGTCGAGCAGGCCTTCCCACAGCGCGGCGGCATCGGCCTCGCCGGCCGGCAGCCAGCGCGCCGCGCCCAGCCCCACCCAGGCCTGGCCGTCGGGCGCGATGAAGGCGGCCGCGGGCTCGCCGTTCATGGCCAGCAAGCGCTCGGGCGGCAACGGATCGACCTCGATGGCGGCCGAGCACCAGCGCAGTTCGCAATCGGTCAGCAGCGCGGCGTTCATGCGGCGCGGGCCATGCGCTGCGGTGTGCCAGTCTGGTGTCCGGCCCGCGGGGGCCGCGGCGAGGGGCGATGAAGCTGGTGCATCAGGGTTCGACTCGGTGGGCAAGGGCACTGGCGGCCTACAGCCGGCAGTGCTGCGTCAGGCCGCGATGGTAAGCACTGGCCCGGCGCGGCCACTTGACCGACATCAGCGCCGCTGGCCAAGGGCCACCCTGGCCAAACCACCGATTGTGCCGGGCCGCCGCGAGCGCCCATGCGGCGAACTGGCGGGCATTTGCCACGGCGCCGACGGGCGACGGGCGCGTCGCACAATCGCAGACCTTGCCCGTAGCCGCCGGAGCCGCCCATGCCAGCCAACCCCATCCTCGTGCAGGCCTGGCGCGGCGGCGTCGTCGAATCGGCCCACCGCGGCGCGCTGGCGGTGGTCGACGCCGACGGCGGCCTGCACAGCGCGCAGGGCGACATCGAACGCCCGATCTTCCCGCGCTCGGCCATCAAGCTGCTGCAGGCGTTGCCGCTGGTGGCCAGCGGCGCCGCCGAGCGCTGGGGCCTTGGCGACGAAGAACTGGCACTGGCCTGCGCCAGCCACGGCGGCGAGCCGCGCCACGCGGCCACGGCCGCGGCCATGCTGGCCAAGGCCGGCGTGGACGATGCGGCGCTGGAATGCGGCGCGCACTGGCCGATGCACGACGGCGCGCTCAAGGCCCTGGCCGCGCAAGGGGCTCAACCCGGCGCGCTGCACAACAACTGCTCGGGCAAGCACGCCGGCTTTGTCTGCCTGGGCTGCCTGATGGCCGAAGGCGGCGAACGCCGCGCCTTCCTGCGCGGCTACGTCAAGCCCGAGCACCCGGTGATGCGCGAGGTCACGGCCGCCATCCAGGCCACCACCGGCTGGGACCTGGCGCGCACGCCGGTGGGCACCGACGGCTGCAGCATCCCCACCTACGCCGTGCCCTTGCGCCATCTGGCGCTGGCCTTTGCCCGCGCGGGCAGCGGCGTGGGCCTGAGCCCGGACCATGCCCGCGCCGCGCAGCGCCTGCGCGCCGCGGTGGCGGCAGCGCCCTTCATGGTGGCCGGCAGCGGCCGCTTCGACACGCGCGTGATGGAGCGCCTGGGCGCGCGCGTGTTCTGCAAGGTGGGCGCCGAAGGCGTGTACTGCGCCGCCCTGCCCGAGCTGGGCCTGGGCGTGGCCATCAAGATGGACGACGGCAACAACGCCCGTGCCTGCGAAGTGGCCATGGCCGCGCTGATCGAGCGCCTGCTGCCGCTGAGCGAGGCCGACGCCGAGTTCGTGCGCGGCTTCAGCGATCTGCGCCTGGGCAACTGGAACGGCATCGAGGTCGGGCGGCTGCGCGCGGCGGAGGTGCTGCGCGCGGGCCGGTCTTGAGCCTGCGGTGCATGCCTGGAGAGCCTTGCTGACTTGATGCGCGATTTGATCCACAATGATGCAAATCTTGATGAGGACTTGCCGTGCGGACCACCCTGACCATCGACGATGAGCTGTTCGACAAGGCAGTGGCGCTGGCCGAACCCGGCACCGAGCGGTCCGAGCTGCTCAAGGAGTGCGTCAAGGCCTTCATCCAGCTGCAGACCGCCCGCCGCCTGGCCGCATTGGGCGGGCAGGCGCCCGAGATCGAGCCCGCACCCCGACGGCGCGACAAGGCCCCCGCGGCATGAACGTGCTGGTCGACACCTCCGTCTGGGTCGGCCACTTCAGGCAAGGCGATGCGCAACTCGTGGCGCTGCTGCAGACCGGGCGGGTGGTGTGCCACCCTTACGTGGTGGTGGAAGTGGCCTGCGGCACGCCGCCGCGCCGCAGCGACATCGTCGACCTGCTGAGCGCTCTGGAAAGCGTTGCCGTCGCGACACCCGATGAATTGCTGGCGTTGATCCAGCGCAGAGCCCTGTTCGGCAAGGGTTGCGGCTTCGTGGACCTCAGCCTGCTCGCCAGTACGCTGCTGAGCCGCCAGACCCTGCTCTGGACACTGGACAAGCGGCTGGAGGCCCTGGCTGCCGAACTGGGCCGGGCCTACCGCCCTGCCCTGGCTTCCTGAGCCTGCCGCTTCAGCCCTCCGGCCCGGCGATCAAGCCCACCGTGCCATCCCGCCCCAGCAGCCCCACCTGGGTGTAGATGCCCAGCTTGGCGCGCGTGTCCTCGATGTCCAGGTTGCGCATGGTCAGCTGGCCGATGCGATCGGCCGGGGTGAAGGCGCCCTCGACCTTTTCCATGCTCAGGCGCTCGGGCTTGTAGGTGAGGTTGGGGCTTGCGGTGTCGAGCAGGCTGTAGTCGTTGCCGCGGCGCAGTTCCAGCGTCACCTCGCCGGTGATGGCGCGCGCCACCCAGCGCTGCGCAGTCTCGCGCAGCATCATGCACTGAGGGTCGAACCAGCGGCCGTGGTACAGCAGCTTGCCCAGGCGGCGGCCGTTGGCGCGGTACTGCTCGATGGTGTCTTCGTTGTGGATGCCGGTGACCAGGCGCTCGTAGGCGATGTGCAGCAGCGCCATGCCCGGGGCCTCATAGATGCCGCGGCTCTTGGCTTCGATGATGCGGTTCTCGATCTGGTCGCACATGCCCAGGCCATGGCGGCCGCCGATGCGGTTGGCCTCTTCGAACAGCGCCACGGCACTCGGGAAGGTGATGCCGTTCAGCGCCACCGGCTGGCCTTCTTCGAAGCGCACGCTCACGGTCTCGGCCTTGACCGGCACTTCGTCCTTCCAGAAGGCCACGCCCATGATCGGGTTGACGATGCGGATGCCCGAGCTCAGGTACTCCAGGTCCTTGGCCTCGTGCGTGGCACCCAGCATGTTGCTGTCGGTGCTGTAGGCCTTCTCGGTGCTCATCTTGTAGTCGAAGCCGTTGGCGATGAGGTATTCGCTCATCTCCTTGCGCCCGCCCAGCTCGTCGATGAAACGCTGGTCCAGCCAGGGCTTGTAGATCTTCAAGGACGGGTTGGCGAGCAGCCCGTAGCGGTAGAAGCGCTCGATGTCGTTGCCCTTGTAGGTGCTGCCGTCGCCCCAGATGTTGACGCCGTCCTCGCGCATGGCCACCACCAGCGCGGTGCCGGTGACAGCGCGGCCCAGCGGCGTGGTGTTGAAGTAGGTGGCGCCGCCGGTGCTGATGTGGAAGGCGCTGCACTGGATGGCGGCGATGCCTTCGGCGACGAGCTGGGCCCGGCAGTCCACGAGGCGGGCGATGTCGGCGCCGTACGCGAGGGCTTTGCGGGGGATCTCGTCGTAGTCGCTCTCGTCGGGCTGGCCGAGGTTTGCTGTGTAGGCGCAGGGAATGGCGCCCTTGGCGCGCATCCAGTGCACTGCGGCACTGGTGTCCAGGCCGCCGGAAAAGGCAATGCCGACGCGCTGGCCGGCCGGGAGTGATTGGAGGATGTGGGTCACGTGAGGGCTCTCCTGAGCCCGCGATTGTCGCAGCGCCGCGCCGCTTCAGTTCCGCGGCAGCACGCGCCGCTCGACCAGGCCGAAGAGACCCTGCACCGCCAGCGCCAGCAGCGCTGCCGGCAGCGCGCCCGCCAGCATGACCTGCTGGTCGTTGACCGCCAGCCCGGCCACGATGCGCTCGCCCAGCCCGCCGGCGCCGACGAAGGCGGCCACGGTGGCGGTGCCGACGTTGATCACCGCCGCGGTCTTGACGCCGGCCAGCAGCACCGGCGCGGCCAGCGGCAGCTGCACCGTCCACAGCGTCTGGCGCGCGTCCAGGCCCAGCGCGCGCGCCGCCAGCGTCAGCCCCTGCGGCACGCCGGCCAGACCGGCGTGGGTGTTGCGCACGATGGGCAGCAGCGCGTACAGCACCAGCGCCAGCAGCGCCGGCCAGAAGCCGATGCGCCCCAGCGCCGCGATCAGGAAAGCCAGCAGCGCCAGCGAAGGCACGGTCTGCAGCACGCCCACGGCCCCCAGCAGCCAACCGGCCAGGCGCGGCCGGCGCCAGGCCCAGATGCCCAGCGGCACGCCCACGGCCACGGCCAGCGCCAGCGACCCGAACACCAGCGCAAGGTGCTGCAGCGTCAGGCGCAGCAGGTCGGGCGCGAACAGGCGCTGCGCGAAGCTGCTGCCCTTCGCTGCCGGTGGTGCCGAGGATGCAGCTGCGGCCGGGGCGCCATCCGCCAGGAAGCGCCGCGCCACCTCGGCGAAGGCCAGGCCGTCGAGCTCGGCCTGGGCGTTGAGGGCGATCATGGTCGCCTCATCGATGCGCCCGGCCAGCGCGCGCAGCGGCGCCTCGTCGACGCCGGCGCGCATCAGCAGCACCGCGTCGTAGCGCGGGAAGAAGCCGCGGTCGTCGGCCAGCACGCGCAGGCCGTAGCGGCCGAGCTTGGCGTCGGTGGTGTAGACGTCGATCAGGTCGACCTGGCCGCCGCGCAGCGCCTCGTAGGCCAGGCCGTGGTCGAGCGCGGCGCCGGGCGTCTGCGGCAGGGCGTAAGCGCGGCGCAGCGCCGGCCAGCCGTCGGCGCGTTGCTGGAACTCGTGCGACAGCCCCAGGCGCAGCGCGTCGGCCGGCAGGCGCGCCAGGTCGGAGATGCTGCGCAGCCCCAGGCGCGCCGCGTCGGCCTCGCGCAGCGCCAGCGCATAGCTGTTGTTGAAGCCCAGCGGCACCTCAGCCTTGAGCCCGCGCGGCGCCAGCCGCCGGTTGATCTCTTCCAGCGGCGGGTTGCCCTCGTCCTTGAGCAGCTCGCGCACGATGGTGCCGGTGTACTCGGGGTAGATGTCCACCGCGCCGCTGGCCAGCGCCTGCTCGAGAATGCCGGTGTTGCCCAGGCCCTGGCGGTGCTCGGCCGGCGTGCCCGCCTGCACCAGGGTCTGGCGAACGATCTCGCCCAGGATGTAGCTCTCGGTGAAGCGCTTGGAGCCCACCACGCGCGGGTCGGCCGCCGCGGCCGGCCCGCACAGCAGCAGCAGCAGCGCCGCCAGTACCAGGCCGGGCCCTGCGCGGCCGGAGCAGCTCATGCCGGTCGCCGCGCGATCAGCGTGCTGAAGCGCTTGATCGTGTCGCCCGGCGCGGCAAACTGCGCCGGCTCGTCCAGCAGGATCTGCCAGTCGGCGAAGCTGCGCGCCAGCTCATCGGGCGCGAACAGGCAATGGCCCTGGTCCGAGAACATCTCGAGGTAGCTGGTGCCTTC
>JALHPY010000198.1 GCA_022842305.1 Rubrivivax sp. | reverse complement strand
CCGGCTGCGCAGGCGCCGCCAGCGGCGCGATGGCCACGACCTGCGGCGTGGGCGTGGGCGGGGGCGGAGGCGCTGGCGCTGGCGTCGGTACCGGCACCGGTGCGATCACCACGGGCGCCACGGTCGGCGGGGCCACGGCGATCGGTGCCGGCGGCGGGGCGGGTGTCGGCCGTGCCGCCGCAGGTGTCGGCACCGGCGTTGCCGTCACTGCCAGGGCGGCCACTGGAGCGGGCGTCGGCACCGGCACTGCCAGGGCGCGCAGGCGGTTGTCGGCCAGCACCGCAAACTGCCCGCTCGGGTAGCGCTTGAGGTAGGCGCGGTAGTCGTCGGGGTCGGTGCTGCCCTTCACGCTGTCCCAGAACGTGATCTCCACCGTCAACGCGTCGGGCACTGGGGCCAAGGCGGGCGCCGCCTGTTGCGGCGGCAGGTCGAAGAAGAAGTCGACCTCGAGCGAGGTGCTCTCCCACGGAACCTGGCGGCCGGCCGAGTCGCGCCGCACGCCGGAGCGCACCTTCTTGAACAGGTCTTCGAGCCCGACACCGGCTTCGGCCATGGCCTGCAGCAGGTGCTGCGTGTACAGGCCGTTGCTGCCGCCGCCGTCACTGGCCACGGCTCCGGGTGCGGTGGCAAACGCGATCAACGTGTTGTACGGCGCATCCACCACCGCCAGCCCTGGCGCCACGCTGCGGAAATCGCGGCCGAAGGGGTTGTTGCGGCAGGCGTCGAGGATGACGATGTTGACGCGGTTGCGCGCGCTCTCCATCTTGTCGAGGATCTGGCCGGTATCCACCGTGCGGTAGATGATCTCGTCCTCGCGCTCGATGCGCGCGCGCACCGGCAGCAGGTAGTTGCGGCCGCGCACCTGCAGCGCATGGCCGGCGAAGTAGAACAGCCCCACGCCGCCACCGCGCAACTGGTCGCCGAAGGAGCGGATGGCCTCGTACATCTGGTCCTGCGAGGCGTTTTCGAGCCGGGTCACGCGAAAGCGCAACGCGGTCAGTCGATCGGCAATGGCGCGTGCATCGTTGACCGGGTTGGCCAGCATGGCGCCGGGATAGTCGGCATTGCCGATGACCAGCGCGACGCGCGGCTCGATGGCCGGCTGAGCCTTGGTGGCCACGACAACCAGGTTGCGCTCGGCGGCGCCGGCCGCGGCCGCGACCACCCCGATGGCCAAGCCGATGGACAGCAAGGCATCCCGCAACAGCCGCGCGAAACCCATGACGCAGACCTTCAAACGATCGCCGGGCCGGCAACTTCATTATTGGTCCGGGCCTGCGCCGGACCACGCGGGCCGCTGCCGAACCCTTGTCGCAGGTCAAGCCGTGAATCGCCCGCGTCGCTGCGGCGCCTGCACGCCCTTTTCAGTGCAAGTCCCAGTGCCCCGCCGCCCCGCGCGTGCGGCGTCAAGGTTGTACATTTTCTGTAACCCGGCCCGGGTGCCTTGCGCACGGCGCGCGCCGGGCCGGCGACCCGGTTCCACCCCAGCAGCCCCAGGCAACAGCACCATGGATGAACTTCTCGCGGCCCATCGCCATGCCACCAAGAACCGGGCCGAGATCGAGGCCAGCACGCTGTGCGGCTGCTTCTCGTGCCTGCAGGTGTTCAAGCCGGACGAGATCGTGGCCTGGGACGGCCTGGACATGAGCAACTTCAACAACCCCGACGCCGCCACCGACGGCGAAACCGCGCTGTGCCCGCGCTGCGGCAGCGATTCGGTGCTGGGGGACAAGTCGCGCTACGCCATCACGCCGCAGTTCCTGGGCCGCATGCACGAAGCCTGGTGCCAGCGCACCATCATCCGCCCGCCGCGCCCCAAGAAGTAAGGTGGGCCGCGTCGCCTTGCCCGCCATGGCACCGGGCCGTACGTGCCTGACGCTGACCCTGAGCTTGGCGCTGACCTTTGCGCTGACGGCGGCGCTGGCCCCCGCGCCGGCTGTTGCGGCCGGGATGGAACTGGACAGCCTGAGCCTGCGCGTGCGCATCGGTGAAAAGCGCGTGCTGGGGCGCGAACAGCCCGAGTCGTTTCGGGCGCTCGACGCCATGGCCAACTACCGCCTGCCCTGGGCGCCGCTGGGTGATGCGGGCAGCCCCTGGGGCGCGCGCCTGCTGGCCAGCGCCGGGGTCTTGCGCGGCGCGGGCAAGACCGCGCTGGCGCTGTCGTTGATGCCGGCGCTGGCCTGGCAATCAGGCGGCGGCCGCCTGCAGGCCGATATCGGCACCGGGCTGGGGTTTCTCAGCCAGTATCGCTATGCCCAGCAGGATTTTGGCGGCAATCTCCAGGGCGCCTTGACCTTCGGCCTGAGCCTGGGGGTTTACCGGCAATATGCCCTGGGTTACCGCTTCGTCCATTATTCCGATGCCGGCGCCTACGGGCCGGATACCATCGGCGCTGATTTCCACATGCTCGAGATCAGCCGGCGTTTCTAGCGCCCCCGGGCGTGGCGGCTTTGCAGGGCCGCCGCGCCGGTGTGCCCGTCAGCCGGTCAATACCCCGGGCGCTGGCGTCCGTCGCGCGGGGCTTCGCGCATGATGGGCGCCTTTTCGGGCGCGCGCAGGTCGTGCCGGTCGCCACCGCGGCCGTGGCGGTGGCCGCCGTGGCCATAGGGCAGCACCACGCAGCCGGTCATGGCCACCAGCACCGCGGCCAGGCCGCCCCACTTCAAGACCTTGTTGATTGAAACCATGATTGCTCCTGGGCGGAAAGGGAAACCACCAGCCTGCACAACGGCCGGCCCCCGCTATCGTTGACCAAACCTGCCGCAGCGGCGCGTAAAGTATTGCGTTCAGCTGTATCCGATGTGTTTGCTGCGGGTTTTGCCGGGGTTTGGCGGATTATCCGCGCCGGCTTCTGGATATTGCCGAAGGTCCTACGATGCAGATCAATGCCAAAACCTGCCGCTGGTTGCCGCTGGCGGCTGTCGTCCTGGCCTGCAATTCCCACGCCCAGGGCCTGCAGGGCACGCGCGTGCTGGCGCTGCACACGTCCGACGCCCAGGTGCTGAACATCGGCACGGTGAGCTTCACGCCGGCCGAGGCCGGCCGCTACAGCTTCAGCATCCAGTTGCGGCGCGAAGCCTTCACCGACCACTTTCTGTCGATGCGAGAGTTCAGATGCGTGGGCGGCGGGCCCGAGCTGATGTGCCACGTGCCCTATCCCTACCTGCGTGGCAACACCGTGGGCGAGGCCGATTTCGCGTGGCTGGAACACGCGCTGCTGTTCATGTTCAAGCGCCCGACCGATTTCGGCGCCAAGCTCTGGAACGGCGTGTACTTCAAGCTGCAGCGCACGCCTGCCGGGCTGCGCGGGCTGCCGCAGGCGGTGGACCTCAACCACATCAGCACACCCCCGGCCGACACCGGCGTGCCGCCCTTCAAGCCCGCGTTGCGCGACGACTACGCGCCGGGCTCGCGCTGGGTGCAGGCCATCAGCATCGAATAGGCGTGCGCGCCGCGCGCGCTGCCAGAATGCCGGCGCAGCCCAGCGCCCCCACGCACGACACCATGGCCCATCCTCCGCCTATCCCCCTGCACCAAGCCCTGCTGCGCCAGCCGGGGCTGGGCAGCAGTACAGCAGGGGCCCGCCCGCGTCAGCTCGGCTGCCAGGCCGCATAGGGCGCCGCATGCGCATCCTGGGCCTCTTCATCCTGCTGGCGGGCATCCTCAGCGCCAGCGCCGGCCTGCTGGTGGGCCTGGGCTTCGGCAGCATCTACCTGGCGGGCTTCATCACCACCGCCGGGCGCGAGGCCGGCTTCGATCTGGTGCTGGTGCTGGGCGCCGCCTTGCTGCTGCTGGGGCTGGGCTGGGTGCTCATGCGCATCGGCCGGGCGCTGCGGCCCCGGCCGCAGCCGTGAACCTGGCGCTGCGCGGCTGCGCCCTGGCAGCCTTGCTGCTGCTGGCCGGCTGCGCCATCGACCAGCCGGCGCGCCTGGGTTCGGCCGCGGCCACGCCGCTGGCCCAGGCTCAGCAGGCGCCCTACCGGCGGCCGGCCGATGTGTCGTGCGGCGCGCTCACGCTGCAGATCCAGGCGCTGCAAGAGCGCGTGGCGGCGCTCATCCTGCCGCTGGTCGAAGCCCGGCAGTTCAGCGGCGCGGTGGTGCTCACGCGCCAGGGCCGCGTGGTGTTCGAGCGCGGCTGGGGCCTGGCGCAGCACGCCGCCGGCCTGGCCTTCACGCCCGACACGCCCAGCGACGGCGCCTCGCTGGCCAAGACCTTCACCGCCGCCGCCCTGTGGTGGCTGGTGCAAGAGGGCCGCGTCGACCCGGACGCGCCGGCCGTGCGCTACCTGCCCGAGTACCCGCACGCGCAGACCACGGTGCGCCAGCTGCTCGCGCACAGCAACGGCCTGCCGGCCGACTACGAATTCTTCGACCCCTACTTCGGCGCCGACCAGACGCGCAGCACCGCGGAACTGCTGCGCCTGGTGGCACGCCACGCACCGCAGCCGGGCTTTGCGCCGGGCCAGCGTTTCGAGTATTCCAACCTGGGCTACGACGCGCTGGCGCTGCTGATCGAGCGCGTCAGCGGCCAGCCCTATGCCGATGTCGTGCAGCAGCGCTTCTTTGCGCGCCTGGGCATGCGCTCCAGCTTCGTGCGGCCGGCGCGCCTGGCCGATTGGCGCGGCCCGCGCACCTTGGGCTACCGCTGGCGCGATGAAGCCTGGCAGGTGGTTGAGGTTTTCGACAACGAGGGCTTCCACGGCGCGTCCAACCTGTACTTCTCGGCGCGGGATCTGTCGCGCTGGGC
Organism: Rubrivivax sp.; assembly: GCA_022842305.1. GTDB lineage: Bacteria > Pseudomonadota > Gammaproteobacteria > Burkholderiales > Burkholderiaceae_C > Rubrivivax. Next base: position 2,308 of record JALHPY010000198.1, on the reverse strand, counting down.
GGCGGCCCACGCCGCCGGCACGGCCCTGCCCCAGGCCGTGGTGGCCGCCGGGCAGGCGCGGCCGGTGATCGCCGGCCAGGCCTCGGCCATCAACGGCCTGAGCTGGTACTGTGATGCCAGCGGCCAGCGCTGCTGGTACACCGGCAGCCTGAACGCCTTTCACGCGCTGGTGTACTGGGACCGGCAGCGCGACGAATCGGTGGTCTTGGTCAGCAACAGCAGCCTGCCGCCCTGGCCGCTGATCACGCTGCAGCGCGGCCTGGTCGATGCGCTGGCCTGCCAGCCGCCGCGCGCCGGCCCGGCGCCGCCATTCCAGCGTTTCGGGCGCGCCACCCGGGCCGGCATTGCCGGTGTCTACCAGGCCGAAGGCCAGACCCCCATCAGCCTGGGCGAAGAGGCCGGTGCGCTGTGGCTGCGCCAGGGCGATGGCCTGGTCTACGCGTTGTTCCAGGTGGGCGCCGAGGTCTTCTACGCGCCCGGGCCCGACCTGTGGCTGGCCTTCGGCGCGGGCGCGCTGCCCGACACGCTGCACCTGCGCGGCATGTTCGTGGACGCCACGCTGCAGCGCGCCGCCGCGCCCGCGTTGCCGCGCTAGGCGGCCTGCTGCCGCCATGTCGGGCGACATCGTGCTGCTGATAGCCGGCGCCATGCTGGCCGGCTTCGTGCAGGGCATCTCGGGCTTTGCCTTCGGCATGGTGGCCATGTCCGTCTGGGTGTGGGGGCTGGAGCCCGGGCTGGCGGCGGTGATGGCGGTGTTCGGCGGGCTCAGCGGCCAGGTGTTCACGGCGCTCACGGTGCGCCGCAGCCTGCAGTGGCCCACGTTGTGGCCGTTCCTGGCCGGGGCGGTGCTGGGCGTGCCGCTGGGCGTGGCGCTGCTGCCGCACCTGGACGCGGCGCTGTTCAAGCGGGTGCTGGGCGGGATGCTGGTGATCTTCTGCCCGGCCATGCTGCTGTCCGACCGCATTCCGCACATCCGCGCCGGTGGCCGCGTGGCCGACGCGCTGGTGGGCGCCCTGGGCGGGGTGATGGGCGGCATCGGCGGCTTCACCGGCGTGGCGCCTTCGCTGTGGTGCACGCTGCGCGGTCTGGACAAGGACTTGCAGCGCACCGTGATCCAGAACTTCAACCTGCTGGCGCTGTCGGCCAGCATGGCCGCGCTGGTGGTGGCCGGCGCGGTGCGTGCCGACATGCTGCCGCTGTTTGCCATCGTGCTGCCGGCGCTGATGCTGCCTTCGCTGCTGGGCGCGCGCGTCTACAAGGGCCTGAGCCCGCTGGGCTTTCGGCGCGTGGTGCTGGCGTTGTTATCGTGCGCGGGTGTGGCCATGATCGCGGCGTCGCTGCCGCGCGGCTTGGCCTGAGCCCTTACTTCCACCTGATCGCCTTCACACCATGAACATCCCCCGGCGCCGTCACCTGCTCTTACCCCTGGCGCTGGCCCTGGCCGCCGTCAGCCCGGGCCTGCACGCGCAAGCCGCAGCGCGCAAGCCGCAGTTCGTCTACATGCTGCGCGTGGCCAGCGCCTATCAGGACCAGGCGGCCTGGACCGACGTGGTCAAGTCCGTGGTCGGACGCCACCTCGCGCGCCTGAAGCAGGCCACGCAGGACGGCCAGGTGATCATGGCCGGGCGTTCCGAAGAAGCCCTGGACAAGACCTTCGGCCTGGTGGTCTTCGAAGCCGAGAACGAAGCCGCGGCGCGCCGCTTCATGCAGACCGACCCCGCCGTCGAGGCCGGCGTGATGACCGCCAGCCTGCACCCCTACGTGGTGGCCACGCTGCGCCGGTCGACCGAGCCGCAGGCCGCCAAATGAGGCGCGCCCTGCACCCCGCCGTGCCCCTGCTCGCCAGCCTGGCGCTGGCCCTGGCCGCCATCGGCTGCGCCCAACCCGGTCCGCAGGCCGCGCCGCCGGCCCCGCCGCAGGTTCAGCCGCCGGCCGGCTTGCAGGTCAAGCCCGTGCGCGAGCGCACCGTCTACATCGCCGCGGTAGAGCCCAAGGGCGGCGCCAACGTCACGCAGGAGCCTTATCCCGACAAGCCGCTGCCGGGCGGGGGCGGCTACTTGCTGAAGAAGCCCGACGACAAGGGCCGCTGGGAGGTCTCCACCTACCGCTGGGACCCCGGCACCATCGTCGTCAACCAGGGCGAGCGCGTGACGCTCGAATTCATCGGCATCAACGGCGACGAGCACCCGTTCACGATCGAGGGCTACTGGATCAAGGAAACCGTGCGCCGCGGCCACATCACGCGCATCACCTTCGACGCCGACAAGCCCGGCATCTTCAAGATCATCTGCCGCAGCCATTCGCCGGC
>JALHPY010000197.1 GCA_022842305.1 Rubrivivax sp. | reverse complement strand
CGGCCGCGGCCATCTCGCCCGGCGCCAGCTGGTAGCGCAGCGAGGGCAGCAGCGGCCGCGGCGCCACCTCGCCGGCGGCCACCAATTGTTCCACCTCGAACAGGCGCACCGCCTCCTGGCGGGCACCGGCCGGCGCCCAGGCCACCACCGTGTGCGTGGTGCCCAGGTCGATGCCGACGCTGCAGCGGCCGGCCGCGGCGCGTTTGGCCACGGCCGGGCTCAGGCGGCCTCGGGCTGGCGCTCGCCGCGCATGTCGAACTCGACCTTCCAGCGTTCGCTGCCGCCGCGCGACACGGCCTCGATCTGCAGCGTGCCGGCCTCGGACACGCGGGCGTGCAGGCGCACCGGCACGATGTCGCCGGGGCTGCGGCCTTCGGTGGGCAGGTTGGCCGAGATGGACTCCAGCTCCTGCAGCTCTTCGGCGCTCCAGGCCTCGAGCTGGGTGCCCACCTGGTCCTGGCGCCGCACCGACGACGCGAAGAAGCGGAAGTCGACCTGCTCACCCACGCGCAGGCCCAGCTCCAGCGCGGGCAGCTCGGCCTCGGTGCCCTCTTCCATGCCGAAGGGCGCGACGCACAGCGCCTGCATGGGCGGGTCGAAGCCGGGCACGGCCGGCATGGTGGATTCCACCGCCACATAGTAGGCAAAGGCGGTGCCGCCGCGGATGCGCACGCCGCCGCCGCGCTTCACATGGCCGTAGTAGGCGGCGCCGCGCGCCACGGCCAGGTCCAGGTCGGCACCGGCCAGCAGCCGTGCCGGCGGTGCGCCTTCGGACCCCAGCCACTGGTTGAGCGTGGCCAGCGTGCGCTGGGCCAGCACCGGCGACTTGAACACGCCGCCGTTGAACAGCACCGCGGTCGGATGGATGAAGCTGGCGCCCGCCGGCATGCGATCGGCAAAGCCGGGCAGCTCGGACACCGCGCCCAGCTGCCGGCCCAGGAAGGCCGCCAGGTGGCGCGTCACGGCCGCGTCCTGCGCATAGGGCAGGCCCAGCTGGGCCAGGCCGGCACGCACGCGGGTCTGCGGCCGCGCCGCGGCGTCCACCGCGGGGAAGAAGCCGTCCAGGATGGTCGCCGTCACTTCGGCTGCCGTCAGCTCGGTGCGGATCGACCCGCCGATCAACTTGCTGCCGCGGCTGGGCACGACGATGGGCTGCGCGGGCGCGTCGGGCTCGGCCAGCAGCTTTTCCTTGGCGGCGCGGCAGGCCAGGGTCAGCGCGCGCAACTGCCACGCGTCGAGCGTGGTGCCGGTAGTGGCCAGCTTGCGCGCCACGCCGTGGGCCAGCGCCAGGTCCATGTTGTCGCCGCCCAGCAGGATGTGCTCGCCCACGGCCACGCGGTGCAGCTCGAGGTTGCCCTCGCGCTCCTGCACGGCGATGAGCGAGAAATCGCTGGTGCCGCCGCCCACGTCCACCACCAGCAGGATGTCGCCGGTGCGCACCTGCTTGCGCCACTGCTTGCCGCAGCCCTGCAGCCAGCTGTACAGCGCCGACTGCGGCTCTTCCAGCAGCGTGGGCGCGGGGTAGCCGGCGGCGTGCGCGGCTTCCACCGTCAGCTCGCGCGCCGCGGGGTCGAAGGACGCCGGGATGGTGACCGTCACATCCTGCTCGGCAAAAGGCGCCTTAGGATGGGCCTGGTCCCAGGCCTGGCGCAGGTGCTGCAGGTAGCGCGTGGACGCGGCCAGCGGCGAGACCCGCGCCACCTCGGGCGGGGCGTCGTGCGGCAGGATGGCGCCGCGGCGGTCCACGCCCGGGTGGCACAGCCAGCTCTTGGCGCTGGCCACCAGGCGTATGGGCGTGGCCGCGCCGCGGCGGCGGGCCAGTTCGCCTACGGCATCGCGGCCGGCGTCGGCCCAGGGCAAGGCCAGCTCGCCCGCGGCCAGTTCGTCGGCGTGCGGCAGGTACAGGAAGGACGGCAGCAGCGGCCGCGACTCCACCACGCCCGGGTCGGTGAGCTGCGGCACCGGCAGCACGCCGTGCACCGTGGTCTCGCCGTCGCTGGCCGGGATGTCGACCCAGGCCAGCGCGCTGTGCGTCGTGCCCAGGTCGATGCCGATGGCGTAGTGGGCAGGGCCGGCCTTCGGGTCGGCCTTGTTGGCTGCCTTCACAGCTCGACCTCAGCCGGCGTGATGACGCGCGTGTCGTGGCCCTCGGCCAGGCGCGGCAGGCGCGACTCAGTGACGCGCCAGCCGCGGTGGCTGAGGCTGCCGCTGAAGGGCGCCTGGCCGACCACGTTGCCGGTCAGGCGCACAGCGCTGGCGTCGAAACCGGCGGCCAGGGTGATGCGGCTGCCTTCGGGCTCATCGCGCACCGGCACGATGCTGAAGTGTTCCTTCAGCACCTTGCCGCAGCCCTCGTGCACCAGGCGCGCGGCGGCGCCGATCTGTGCGTCGCTGTAGCCGGCCAGGCTTTCGCCGACGAAGTCGATCAAGCGTGCCTCGCGCTGCAGCAGCGCCAGCAGTTGCAGCGCAGCGTCGGGCGATACGGTCTTGAGCGTGGGTGCCGGCGGGGGCGGCGCGGCGGGTGCCTTCGCAGCGCGCAGGCTGGCGTAGCGCGCGGCCAAGTCGGCATCGCCCAGGATGCCGAAGAAGGCGCCCAGCGCCAGCGACAGGCGCTGGCCGAACGTGGGCTTGCCGCCAGGGGCGGACGGATCGGGTCGGGCTTGGGTCACAGGGGGCTCCAGCAAGGCGTGGGGGCGGAGAAGCCGCCACCGGCGGGCCACCGATCATCGCCGCACGCCGCCGAGGGCGCGGACGGGTCAGATGGGTGCGGCGCGGACGAAAGGACCAGTCGCAACAATGATGCTGCGGTGCAGCATTCTAGGCCCGGGGCGCGGCCGACAACGCCGGCACACCACCGGGCGAACCCGGGCTATTCGAACTCGGGCAGGCCGGGCCGTGTGGCCGCGCCCACCACCGGCGGCGCGGCCAGGGCCTCGCCGTCGCGCCAGGCCCTGGGATCGGCAAACACCAGGCTGCAGCCGGTGCAGCGGTAGCCGCTGGTGGCGCGCAGCGCGCCCGAGCCGTCGCGGGCGATCACCGGGCGGTAAGCGCGGGCACCGCAGCGGCGGCAGGCATAGGGTTGGGTGGCTCTCATCGGTCCGGCCCACGGTACGCGAGCGCCGCCGCCCCGGGAACCACCCAGACGAGGGGGTTGATTTCGCGGGGTGGCCGCAGAAGCCTGCGCCACTCAGGCCTGCGCCGGTGCCGCAACGGCCAGGCTGGGAGTGTGAAACCGGTAGCGGTCGCCCCAATCCTGCCGCTCAAAGCCTTTGCATGAGCCACTGCGCCCAGGCCAGCAGCCGGTGGTCGTCGCCGCGGCGGCCCACCAGTTGCAGGCCCACCGGCAGGCCGCCCGCGCCACGGGCAAAGGGCAGGTGCACGCAGGGCAGGCCCAGCAGTGTCCAGGCGCGGCAGAACTGCGGGTCGCCGGTGCTCAGCAGGCCGGCCGGCGCGCAACCCACGGTGCTGGGCGCCAGCAGCACGTCGTGCACGTCGAACAGGGTATCGACCTGGGCGCGCAGCGCGTGCGCGGCCGCCTGGTGGGCGGCATGGGTGGCGCCAGGGATGGCCAGGCCTTCGTCCAGCAGGCCGCGCAGCACCGGGCTCAGTTGCCCGGCGTGGTGCAGGCGTTCGTGCGTGAGTGCGCGCGCTGCCTCGTGCACCATGATGGCCTTCTGCAGACGCGCCAGTTCGGCAAAGCCGGCCGGCAGGGCGGCGTCGGCGCAGGCCGCGGCCCGCGCCGGCAGCCGCGCCAGGGCATGGGCCCAGGCCGCTTGCGTGTCGCCATCGGCCAGCGGCCAGTCGGGCGTGGGGCACAGGCCGATGCGCGGCGCGGCGGGCTCGGCGCCCGGCAGCAGGCGCGCATCGCCGGTGAGCACGGCGCCCAGCAGCGCGGCATCGGCCACGTGGCGGCCGAAGCCGCCCACGGTGTCCAGGCTCTCCGACAGGCTCTTGACGCCGGCCCGCGGCACGCGCCCGAAGCCGGGCTTGTAGCCGACGATGCCGCAGAAGGCCGCCGGCCGGATGATCGACGCCGCCGTCTGCGTGCCCAGCGCCAGCGGCAGCATGCCCGCGGCCACGGCTGCGGCCGAGCCGCTGGACGACCCGCCCGGCGTATGCCCCGGTGCATGCGGGTTGCGCGTGGGCCCGGGCTGGTAGGTGGCGAACTCGGTGGTCACGGTCTTGCCCAGCACGATGGCACCAGCCTCGCGGCACAGCGCCACCACGGCGGCGTCGGCGGCCGGGCGCTGGCCGGCATAGATGGGCGAGCCGTAGACCGTGGGCAGATCGGCCGTGTCGCACAAGTCCTTCACCCCCAGCGGCAGGCCGTGCAGCGGCCCGCACACGGCGCCGGCATCCAGCGCGCGCGCCCGCGCCAGCGCCGCGGCGGCATCCAGCACCACGAAGGCCTGCACCTCAGGCTCGCGTTGGGCTATGCGCGCCAGGCAGGCGCGCAGCAGCGTCTCGGCGCGCAGTTCGCGGCGTTGCAGGCGCTGCGCCAGCGCCCACGCGCCCTGTTGCAGCAAGGCCTCGTCGTTCATGCTTGCACTCCTGCCCCGGCGCGGCGCAGCACCTGGCCGGCGCGCGCGCCGGTGGCGGCGCCATCCAGCCACGCCAGCGCGCCATTGACGTAGACCCGGTGTATGCCCACCGCCGGCTGCAGCGGCTGCGCAAACGTGGCGGCGTCGCGCACGCGTTCGGCATCGAACACCACCAGATCGGCGGCACAGCCCGGCTGCACCAGGCCGCGGCCCTGCAGGCCGAAGCGCGCCGCCGGCAGGCCGCTCATCTTGTGCACCGCGGTCTCCAGCGAGAACAGCCCGCGTTCACGCGCGTAGTGGCCCAGCACGCGCGGAAACGTGCCCCACAGCCGCGGGTGCGGAAACTCGTCGTGCGGCAGGCCGTCCGAGCCGATCATGGTTTCGGGGTGGGCCAGGATGCGCTCTACATCGGCCTCGTCCATCGCAAAGTAGATGGCCCCAGCCGGCTGCAGGGTCTGGATCAGCGCGGCGATGTCCAAGCCCTGCTCGGCCGCCAGCTCGTCCAGGTAGCGCCCGGCCGCCGCCGGCTGGCCACGCGACCAGGTCACCAGCGTGCGTTGCGCCTGCTGCACCGCCTGCAGGCGCAGCACGGTGGAGGATGCGGCGTAGGGGTAGCAGTCCTGGCAGACATCGCCCTGCAGCCGCAGTTCGTCCAGCAGCGCCAGCGTCTGGCGCGAGCGGCCGAAGTTGGCGCGCCCCAGCACCTTGTGGTGCGACATGAGCTGGCGCAGGCCCAGCCCTGCCGCCAGGGCCGCGGCCTCACGCAGGGCCTCGAGCACGCCCTCGCCTTCGTCGCGGATGTGCGATGCGATGAGCGCGCCGCTGCCGCGCAGCGGTTCGCACACGGCGCGCAGCTCGTCGGCCGTGGCCGCCTGCGCCGGGGCGTAGTAGGTGCCGGTGGACAGGCCCACGACGCCGGCTTCCAGCGCCTCGACCACAAGCGCCTGCATGTGCGCGATCTCGTCTGCGTTGGCCGGGCGGTCCAGCGCCGCCATGGCCACCGCGCGCAGCGTGGTGTGGCCCACCAGCGCGGCAGTGTTGATGGCCGGCGGGCTGGCTTGCAGCGCCGCAAAGTACTCGGCAAAGCTGTCGAAGTGGCGCTCGGCGCCCTCGGCCACCAGGTTGAGCGGCGGCACGGGCTCGTGCCGGCCCAGGGGCGCCAGGCTGATGCCGCAGTTGCCGGTGATTACGCAGGTCACGCCCTGGCTGAGCTTGGGCGTCATCGCGCCGTCGAACAGCAGCGCGCGGTCGTCGTGGGTGTGGGCGTCGATGAAGCCGGGCGCCAGCGCCAGGCCGTCCAGCTCGACCACGGTAGCGGCCTTGGCTGCGTCCAGCGCGCCCACGGCCGCCACGCGGCCACCGACCACGCCCACGTCAGCCTGGCGCCGCGGCGCACCGCTGCCGTCGAAGAGCAGCGCGCCGCGCAGCAGCAAGTCGAACCCCGGCATGCCCATCCCCCCACACACAGCGGCCCGTCGCCGCGGGCGCATTGTCATTGTGATGAGGCGACAGCGGCTATTCTTCGCGCCACGCCATGCGCCCGGTCCAGATCTTCATCAGCTACCGCCGCGACGACAGTTCGGGCTACGCCCGCGCCATCTACGACGAGTTGGCGCGGCAGTTCGGCGCCGACCGCGTGTTCATCGACGTCGACGACATCGGTGCCGGCCAGGCCTTTGCCGAGGTCATCGCCCACGCCGTGGGGCGCAGCGAAGTGCTGCTGGTGCTGATGGGCCCGCGCTGGCTGGGCGAGCGCCCAGGCCAGCCGCCGCGCCTGGCCGACGCAGGCGACTTCGTGCACCGCGAGATCGCCGCCGCGCTGGACAAGGGCCTGCGCATCCTGCCGCTGCTGCTGGACGGCGCGCGCATGCCCGATGCTACGCAGCTGCCGCCGCCGCTGCGCGCGCTGGTGGCGCACAACGCGCTGGAGGTCTCGCACGCGCGCTTTGCCGCCGACATGCAGCGCCTGGTGGATGCCCTGCGCGCCCTGCTGGGTGAACCGGCCCCGACGCGCCGCCGCTGGCTGGCCTGGCTGGGCGCGGCCGCACTGCTGCCGGCCGCGGCGGGGGCGTTGTGGTGGTGGCGCGGCACGCCACCCGCCCCACCCGCACGCCCGCCGGTCAACGGCCGCTGGCAGGCCGAGGTGGAGTACGACTGGCCCGGCGCCCGCCACGCCGAGCGCTTCGATTTCAGCGGCGAAGGCAGCGCGCTGATCGGCAGCGCCAGCTTTCTGCGCGTGCCGCGCGGCCTGCTGGAGGGCCGCGTCGACGCGCAAGGCCTGGCCTTCGTCACGCGCACCGAAGAAGCCGCCGGCGCCACCACGGCCGTGGCCACGCACCGCTACAGCGGCCGGCTGCAAGGCGACGAGATCCACTTCGTGATGCAGACCGAAGGCGGCCTGTCCACCCACGTGCCGGTGCGCTTTATCGCCCGGCGCGTGGCGGCGCCTTAGTCGCTCACGCCTTCAATCGCGCTCGCGCCGATCGCGCCCGCCCCTGCCGCCGCGCTGCTTTTCGGGCTCCACCGCCGGGTCGCGGTGGCATTC
>JALHPY010000196.1 GCA_022842305.1 Rubrivivax sp. | reverse complement strand
ACACGCTGGGCGCGGACGTGTCCTGGGGGCTGGCCATGGGGTCCTCCTGGGCGGGAATGCGCCGGGCAGTCTAAGCGTGGCCGGAGCCCTGCGCGCGGCCCGGTGCGCCACCCCCCTAGAGGTCCCTAGAGTTCCAGAAGCTCGCCCTCGACGATCACCTGCAGCACGTCCAGCGTGGCCGGGTCCAGCAGCACCAGGTCGGCCCAGGCGCCCAGGGCCAGGCGGCCGCGGTCGGCCAGGCCCAGGTAGCGCGCGGCATGGGCGCTGACGCGGGCCGAGGCCTGCTCCAGCGGCAGGCCGATGGCCAGCAGGTTGCGCAGCGCCTGGTCCAGCGTGAGCGTGCTGCCCGCCAGCGTGCCATCGGCCAGGCGCACGCCGCCCTGGCACTTGCGCACGCTCTGGCGGCCCAGGCGGTAGTCGCCGTCGGGCATGCCGGCGGCGGCGGTGGCGTCGCTGACGCAGTACAGGCCGGGGATGGCGCGCAGCGCGGCGTGAATAGCGCCCGGGTGCACGTGCAGCAGGTCGGGGATCAGCTCGGCGTGCTGCGCATGCGCCAGCGCCGCGCCCACCACGCCTGGCGCGCGCTGGTGCAGCGGGCTCATGGCGTTGAACAGATGCGTGAAGCCGCTGGCCCCCTGCTGCAGCGCCTGCAGCGCCTGCTCGTACGTGCCGGCGCTGTGGCCGATCTGCACGCGCAGGCCGGCCTGCACCAGTGCCGGGATCAGCGCCAGGCAGTCGGGCAGCTCGGGCGCCAGCGTCAACACGCGGATGGGCGCGATGGCGTGCAGCGCCAGGATCTCGTCCAGCGTGGGCGCCCGCGCAAAGGCCGGCTGCGCGCCCAGGCGCTCGGGGCTGATGTAGGGGCCTTCCAGGTGCACGCCCAACACGCGCGCCGCGCCGGGCGTGCGCTGGGCGCAGGCCGGGGCCAGGGCGTGCAGGGCGGCGCGGATCTCGTCCAGCGGCGCCGTCATGGTGGTGGCCAGCAGCGCCGTGGTGCCGTGGCGGGCGTGCTCGCGCGCGATGCGCTGCACGGCGTCGCCCGCGTCCATGGTGTCGGCGCCGCCGCCGCCGTGCAGGTGCAGGTCGATGAAGCCGGGCAGCACCAGCGGCATGCTGCCGGCGCGCGCATCGGCCTCTTCTACGGGCTCACCGCTGAGCCCGGCGATGCGCCCGCCGTGGATCCTGAGCGTGCCGCGCAGCAGGCCCTGCGGCGTGAGCAGGCAGCCGGCGACGCTGGCGCGCGGGCCGGACATCAGAACGGGATGTCGTCGTCCATGTCGTCGAAGCCGGTGGCCGACTTGGCCGCGGGCTTGGGCGCCGGAGCGCTGCGGGCCGGCGGCGCGCTGCGCGGGGCCGCGGCGGGGCGTGCGTCGCCCATGTCGTCGCCGCTGCCCATGCTGCCGCCGCCACCGCTGCCGCCTTCACGGCCGCCGAGCAGCTGCATGTCGGTGGCGATGATCTCGGTGGCGTACTTCTCGACGCCGTCCTTGTCGGTGTACTTGCGCGTCTTCAGCCGGCCTTCCACGTAGACCGGGCGGCCCTTCTTCAGGTACTCACCGGCGATCTCGGCCATGCGGTCGAAGAAGGTCACGCGGTGCCATTCGGTTTCTTCCTGGCGGTCGCCGCTGGTCTTGTCCTTCCACTGCCGGCTGGTGGCGATGGTGACGCTGCAGATGGCGGAGCCGCTGGGCATGTAGCGCACTTCGGGGTCTTTGCCGAGGTTGCCGACGATGATGACTTTGTTGACCGAGGCCATGGGCTGCTCCCGAAGCGGGTGGTGGGCGGGGTGTGCTTCATTATCGCCGCGCCCTCCGGCGGCCACTTCCCCCGCAGGAGCGCCCCCGAGGGGTGCCCCCGGTCGCGGGATAGCGCGCCGGGGCCTCGCGTACGATGCTGCCCACGCCATGAACGCCGTCTTCGAGTCCCCCGCGCAAGCCCTCGCCACCGTCCCCCAGCAGGTGCTGCACGAGGTCTTCGGCTACGGCGCGTTCCGCGGGGAGCAGCGCGAGATCGTCGAGCACGTGGTGGGCGGCGGTGACGCGCTGGTGCTGATGCCCACCGGCGGCGGCAAGAGCCTGTGCTACCAGGTTCCGGCCATCGTGCGCCACCGTGCGGGGCAGGGCGTGGCGGTGGTGGTGAGCCCGCTGATCGCGCTGATGCACGACCAGGTGGGCGCGCTGGACGAGCTGGGCGTGCGCGCCGCCTTCCTCAACAGCACGCTGGACGGTGACGAGGCCCGCCGCGTCGAGCGCGACCTGCTCTCGGGCGCGCTGACGCTGCTGTACGCCGCGCCCGAGCGCATCCTCACGCCGCGCTTCATGGCCATGCTGCAAAGCCTGAACGAGCGCGGCAAGCTCAGCCTGTTTGCCATCGACGAGGCACATTGCGTCAGCCAGTGGGGCCACGATTTCCGCGAGGAATACCTGGGCCTGAGCGCGCTGCACGAGCAGTTCCCGGGCGTTCCGCGCCTGGCGCTGACGGCCACCGCCGACGAGCACACGCGCGCCGACATCGTGCAGCGCCTCAAGCTGGAAGACGCGCGCCTGTTCGTGGCCAGCTTCGACCGGCCCAACATCCGCTACACCATCGTCGAGAAGGACGACCCGCGGCGCCAGTTGCTGCGCTTTCTGCGCGACGAGCACGAAGACGACGCCGGCATCGTCTACTGCCAGAGCCGCAAGAAGGTCGAGGAAACCGCCACCTGGCTGGCCGCAGAGGGCCTGGATGCGCTGCCTTACCACGCCGGCCTGGACGCCGCCGTGCGCCGCCGCCATCAAGACCGCTTCTTGCGCGAGGACGGCGTGGTGATGGTGGCCACCATCGCCTTCGGCATGGGCATCGACAAACCCGACGTGCGCTTCGTCGCCCACCTGGACCTGCCCAAGAACATCGAGGGCTACTACCAGGAGACCGGCCGCGCCGGCCGCGACGGCCTGCCCGCCGACGCCTGGATGAGCTATGGCCTGGCCGACGTGGTGAACCAGCGCCGCATGATCGACGAGAGCGAGGCCGGCGAGGACTTCAAGCGCCTGCAGCGCGCCAAGCTCGATGCGCTGCTGGCGCTGAGCGAGGCGCACGACTGCCGGCGCGTGCGCCTGCTCAGCTACTTCGGCCAGGCCAGCGAGCCCTGCGGGAATTGCGACAACTGCATCAGCCCGCCCGCCACCTGGGACGCCACCGAGGCCGCGCGCAAGGCGCTGAGCTGCATCTACCGCTTTGGCCAGGCGGGCGGCCAGCGCTACGGTGCTGTGCACCTGATCGACGTGCTGCGCGGCAAGCTCACCGACAAGGTCACGCAGCGCGGCCACGAGCGCCTGTCCACCTTCGGCATCGGCGCCGACGTGTCCGAGGCGCAGTGGCGCCTGGTGCTGCGCCAGCTCATCGCGCTGGGCCATGTGCAGACCGAGGGCGAGTTCAGCACGCTGGCGCTGGCCGACAGCGCGCGCCAGGTGCTGCGCGGCGAGGTGGCGGTGCGCCTGCGCGTGCCGGCCGAGATCAAGGCCCGCGGCAAGGCCACGCGTGATCGCACTTCGCGTGGCGCCGCGCCCAAGCCGCCGCCGGTGCCGCTGGACGCGGCCGCCACCGCGCGCTTCGAGGCGCTGAAGGCCTGGCGCGCCGAAGTGGCGCGCGAGCACAACCTGCCGGCCTACATCGTGTTCCAAAACGCCACGCTGGCCGAGATGGCGCGCGAGCAGCCGGCCACGCTGGACGCGCTGGCCGGCATCAGCGGCGTCGGCGCCAAGAAGCTCGACGCCTACGGGGCCGAGATCCTGCGCGTGCTGGATTCGGCCGCGTAGCAGCGCGGTCAGCAGCGCGCGCGTGCCAGCGCACAGCGCCGCGCGGAGGCGCGTCGCTATGATGGTCGGTTGCTCACAGCGCCCCCCATGCCCACCGACACCAGTCCGCCGCGATACCAGGAAGCCCGCACCTTGCGCGTCCCACATCAGGAGGCCCGGACGCTGCGCGTCCGGGGTGCCCGCACCCACAACCTGAAGAACATCGACCTCGACATACCCAAGCACGCGCTGGTGGTGATCACGGGCTTGAGCGGCAGCGGCAAGAGCAGCCTGGCCTTCGACACGCTGTACGCCGAGGGCCAGCGCCGCTACGTGGAAAGCCTGAGCGCCTATGCGCGCCAGTTCCTGCAGCTGATGGACAAGCCCGATGTCGACGTCATCGAAGGCCTGAGCCCGGCCATCAGCATCGAGCAGAAGGCGACCAGCCACAACCCGCGCAGCACGGTGGGCACCATCACCGAGATCCACGACTACCTGCGCCTGCTGTACGCCCGCGCCGGCACGCCCTACTGCCCCGATCACGGCCTGCCGCTGCAGGCGCAGAGCGTGGCCCAGATGGTCGACGCCGTGCTGGCCTTGCCCGAGGACACGCGGCTGATGGTGCTGGCCCCCGTGGTGCGCGACCGCAAGGGCGAGTTCACCGAGCTGTTCGAGGACATGCAGGCGCGCGGCTATGTACGCTTTCGCGTCGGCGGCGACGGCCAGCCCGGCGCGGTGGTCGAGGCCGAGAGCCTGCCCAAGCTCAAGAAGAACGAGAAGCACGACATCGACGTCGTCATCGACCGGCTCAAGAGCAAGCCCGACGTCAAGCAGCGCCTGGCCGAAAGCTTCGAGGCCAGCCTGCGCATTGCCGATGGCCGCGCCATCGCCTTGGAGATGGACAGCGGCAAGGAGCACCTCTTCAGCAGCAAGTTCGGCTGCCCGGTGTGCAGCTATTCGCTGAGCGAGTTGGAGCCGCGGCTCTTCAGCTTCAACAGCCCCGTGGGTGCCTGCCCGGCCTGCGACGGCCTGGGCCAGGTGACGGTGTTCGACCCCGAACGCGTGGTCGCCTTCCCCAGCTTGAGCCTGGCCGCGGGCGCGGTGAAGGGGTGGGACCGCCGCAACGGCTACACGCATTCGATGCTGGAAAGCGTGGCGCGCCACTATGGCTTCGACACCGAAACGCCGTTCGACGCCTTGTCGGCCAGCGCGCGCCAGCTGATGCTGTACGGCACCGGCACCGATGAGGTCGAGTTCAGCTACCAGGCCGAAGGCGCGCGCGGCAAGGCGCGTACGGTGAAGCGGCGCCATCCCTTCGAGGGCATCATCCCCAACTTCGAGCGCCGCTTCCGCGAGACCGATTCGGTGGCGGTGCGCGAGGAACTGGCGCGCTACCAGGCCGCCAAGCCCTGCCCCCAATGCCAGGGCGCGCGCCTGCGACGCGAGGCGCGGCATGTCTTCATGCACCACGCCGACGGCGCCAAGGGCCCGCCCATCTTCGAGGTCGAGCACATCACGCTGGCGCAGGCACTGGCCTACTTCGAGGGCCTGAAGCTGCTGGGCGCCAAGGCCGAGATCGCCGACAAGATCGTGCGCGAGATCGCCAGCCGGCTGCGCTTCCTCAACGACGTGGGTCTCAACTACCTGAGCCTGGACCGCGGCGCCGATACGCTGAGCGGCGGCGAGGCGCAGCGCATCCGCCTGGCCAGCCAGATCGGCAGCGGCCTTAGCGGCGTGATGTACGTTCTGGACGAGCCCAGTATCGGCCTGCACCAGCGCGACAACGAACGCCTGATCGCCACGCTGCGCCACCTGCGCGACCTGGGCAACAGCGTGCTGGTGGTCGAGCACGACGAGGACATGATCCGCAGTGCCGACCACGTGGTCGACATGGGCCCGGGCGCCGGCGTGCACGGCGGCCGCGTCATGGCCCAGGGCACGCCGCAAGAGGTGGCCGACAACCCCGAGTCACTGACCGGCCGCTACCTGGCGCATGCATTGCGCATCGAGGTTCCCAGACAGCGCCGCCCGGCCACCGGCTTCGGCGCCGCGCCTTTCCGCCTGTCCATCGTGGGCGCGCGCGGCAACAACCTGCAGGGCGTGAACGTCGAGATCCCGGTGGGCCTGCTGACTTGTGTGACCGGCGTCAGCGGTTCGGGCAAGAGCACGCTCATCAACGACACGCTGTACACCGCGGTGGCGCGCAAGCTCTACGGCAGCCATGCCGAGCCGGCGGCGCACGATCGCATCGACGGGCTGGACCATTTCGACAAGGTCATCAACGTCGACCAGAGCCCCATCGGCCGCACGCCGCGCAGCAACCCGGCCACCTACACGGGGCTGTTCACGCCCATCCGCGAGCTGTTTGCCGAAGTGCCGGCGGCGCGCGAGCGCGGCTACGGCGCCGGGCGCTTCAGCTTCAACGTCAGCGCCAGCAGCGGCGGCGGGCGCTGCGAGGCCTGCGAAGGCGACGGCGTGATCAAGGTCGAGATGCACTTCCTGCCCGACATGTACGTGCCCTGCGACGTGTGCCACGGCGCGCGCTACAACCGCGAGACGCTGGAAGTGCTCTACAAGGGCAAGAACATCACCCAGGTGCTGGAGCTGACGGTCGAGGACGCGCTGGCCTTCTTCTCGGCCGTGCCCAACATCGCGCGCAAGCTGCAGACGCTGCTGGACGTGGGCCTGGGCTACATCCGCCTGGGCCAGGCCGCCACCACGCTGAGCGGCGGCGAGGCGCAGCGCGTGAAGCTGGCGCTGGAACTGAGCAAGCGCGACACCGGCCGCACGCTGTACATCCTGGACGAGCCCACCACGGGGCTGCACTTCCACGACGTGGGCATGCTGCTGAAGGTGCTGCACCAGTTGCGCGACGCCGGCAACACCATCGTGGTGATCGAGCACAACCTGGACGTCATCAAGACCGCCGACTGGCTCATCGACATGGGCCCCGAAGGCGGTGCCGGTGGCGGGCACGTGCTGGTGGCGGGCACGCCCGAGGCGGTGGCGGCGCATGAGGGCAGTCATACGGGGCGGTTTCTGAAGGCGATGCTGGGCTGATTTGCCCGTTGCGGGCTTGCGGGGGTGGCGTTCGCGCCAGGCGGCATTCGGCGGCGGCTCATGCTGCGGCGGTCGGCCCCTGGGGGCCGACTCCACTGCGGTACTCGCCCCGGGGTCGCGGCGCATAACTCGCTACGCTCACTGCGTTCGCTGCGCTCGAACAGATGCGCCGAGTCAGCCTAAATCCGGCAGTTACCCTGTCGCCGGCAGTCGCTGAGCGGGCTTCGGTGGCCCGATGACCGGCGCGATGCGGTCGCTGATGTAGCGCAGCAGACAGCCCCAGCGGTCCAGGTTCTT
>JALHPY010000195.1 GCA_022842305.1 Rubrivivax sp. | reverse complement strand
GGCCTGGAGATCTTTCTGCTGGTCAAGGACCCGTGGCGCGTGGTGCTGACCACCGACCACCCCAACGGCGGCCCCTTCACCAGCTACCCGCACCTGATACGCCTGCTGATGGACCGCAGCTTCCGCAACGAGCAGTTGGCCAAGCTGCACCCCGAGGTGGCCGCCAGCGCCGCGCTGCGCGACATCACGCGCGAGCTGAGCCTGTCGGAGATCGCCACCATGACGCGTGCCGCGCCGGCCAAGCTGCTGGGCCTGCACGACCGCGGCCAACTGGGCCTGGGCGCCGCGGCCGACCTGGCGATCTACCGCGACGCCGCAGATCGCGAGGCCATGTTCACCACGCCCGAATGGGTGTTCAAGGACGGCGTGCAGGTGGCGCGCGCCGGGCGCATCACCGCGCTGCCGGTGGGCGGCACGCACTTCGTCACGCCCGAGTACGACCGCAGTATCGAAAAGCGCCTGCGCAAGCATTACACCGATCACGGCCAGGTCAACTTCGACCACGTGGCCATCGGCCGGGATGAGTTGTGCCGCTGCGGCAACGGCGGCCGGCTGTTGCCGCACGCGTGCTTCGAAGGGCAGACGACGTGATCCGCAACGGCGTGCTGATCGACGACAGCTTTGCCGAGGCCTTTCCGATGAAGGCCACGCGCTTGATCGTCACCGCGCACAACCTGAAGTGGGCACGCCACGCGGCCGCCAGCGCCACCGGCTTTGCCACTTCGGTGATCGCCTGCGGCTGCGAGGCTGGCATCGAGCGCGAACTCTCGCCCGACGAAACACCCGACGGCCGGCCGGGCCTGGCGCTGCTGCTCTTTGCCATGTCGGGGAAGGAACTGGCCAAGCAGATCGAGCGCCGCGTGGGCCAGTGCGTGCTGACCTGCCCGACCACGGCGGTGTTTGCCGGCCTGCACGAAGGCGAGGCCGTGGCGCTGGGCAGGAACCTGCGCTTCTTCGGCGACGGCTGGCAGATCTCCAAGCTGATTGCCGGCGTGCGCTACTGGCGCATCCCGGTGATGGACGGCGAGTTCGTCGCGCAAGAGACCACGGCGGTGACCAAGGCCGTGGGCGGCGGCAACCTGCTGCTGCTGGCGCGCGACACCGACAGCGCCTTGGCCGTGGCCGAGGCCGCGGTGGCCGCGATGCAGCGCCTGCCCAACGTGGTGATGCCCTTCCCGGGCGGCGTGGTGCGTTCGGGCTCCAAGGTGGGCAGCAAATACGCGGGCCTGATGGCCTCGACCAACGAAGCCTTCTGCCCCGGGCTGGTCGGCCTGTCGCCCAAGAGCGAACTGAACGAGCAGACGCGCTGCGTGCTGGAGATCGTGATCGACGGCCTGACCGAGGCCGACGTGGCGGCCGCCATGCGCGCCGGCATGCAGGCCGGCATTGCCATCGGCGCGGCGGGCGGGCTGCTGCGCATCTCGGCCGGCAACTACGGCGGCAAGCTGGGGCCCTTCCACTTCCACCTGCGCAAGCTGATGGAGGCGGCATGAGCATCCGCCTGCGGCTGCGCCACGCGCCCGATCTGCGCCTGGACCTGCGCGGCCTGCTGCCCTCCGCATTGGCGGGGTTGGACGCGGGGGCCATCGCGCGGCTGCCCGTCGGCCAGGGCCGCCATGGGCTGCCGCTGGGCGAGTTCTTCGAAGTCGCGCGGCAGGGCGAGGGTGACAGCCTGGTGTTCGAAGGCGACCTGTCGCGCTGCGACCGCATCGGCTGGCAGCTGGCGGCGGGCCGCATCGCCGTCGAAGGCGCGGTGGGTGACCACGCTGGCGGCAGCATGACGGGCGGCGAACTGCACGTGCACGGCAACGCCGGACAGCTGGCCGGCTGCGAGATGGCTGGCGGCCAGCTGCAGGTCAACGGCGACGTGGGCGACTTCGCCGCCAGCGCCCAGCCCGGTAGCCTGGACGGCATGCGCGGGGGCACGTTCATCGTGCGCGGCAGTGCCGGCCTGCGTCTGGCCGACCGCATGCGCCGCGGCACGCTGCTGGTGTTTGGCGATGCCGGCGACTTCATGGCCGCGCGCATGGTGGCCGGCACCGTGGCCCTGGGCGGCCGCGCCGGTGCGCACGTGGGCTATGGCATGCGCCGTGGCAGCCTGGTGTTCGCCGGCCCGGCGCCCACCGTGGCCCCCACCTTCGTGCCGGCCATTGCCGGTGCGCCCGTGTTCTGGCAGTTGCTGGCGCGCGATCTGGCGCGCCACGGCGGGCCCTTTGCCGCGCTGCCTGCACGGCCCATCCAGCGCCACCTGGGCGACCTGGCGGCCGCTGGCAAGGGCGAACTGATCATCGTCGGCTGACAATGCCGTTCCCGCATCGAGAGAGCACACACCCATGAGCCAGAACTACCTGTTCCACGCCGGTGAAGCCACGGTCTTTGCCAAGGAAGGCCAGTTCACCGACGCCATGCCCGAGATCCTGATCGGCCGCACCGACGGGCCGGTGGGCCAGGCCTTCGCCAACATGATGGCGCAGAGCAAGGGCCACACCACCATGTTCGCCATCCGCGCCTGCAACCAGCTCGTGCGCCCGGCCACGATGATGGTGCCCAAGGTCACGCTCAAGGACATGGCCAACATCGAGCTCTTCGGCGGCGTGGTGCAGGGCGCCACGGCCGATGCCGTGGTCGACTGCCTGATCGAGGGCGTGATCCCCAAGGACCTGGCCAATGAGCTGTGCATCATCGCCCTGGTGTGGATAGATCCGCGCTGCGCCAAGGACCCGAACTTCGACAAGAAGGACATGTACCGCACCAACTACGAGGCCACCAAGCTGGCCATCCGGCGGGCGCTGAACAACCTTCCCGGTGTCGATGAACTCATCGCCAACCGACACAAGATCCGGCACGACATGGACGACTGGAGCTGAACGTGTTCGCGCTGCTGGACGACCGCGACGCCAGCGCGCAGCGCCCGGGCAGCCGGCTGTACACGGGCTTCGTCGCCGAGCACCGCTGCACCGACCCGGGCGATCTGGACGCCACCTGGGCGCGCGTGGATGTGGACATCCAGCGCGGCCTGCACGCCGTGCTGCTGGCCGACTACGAATGGGGTGCGGCGCTGGTGCTGGGTGGCGCGGGCCGGCCGGGTGCGGCGCTGCGCGTGCTGATCTTCAGCCAGCTGGAGCGGCTGAGCCGCGAGCAGGTTGATGCCTGGTTGACAGCGCAGGACACGGCACAAGGCGACGCCGCGGCCTGCGGCGTGATGAACCTGCAGCCCAGCGTGGGCCGCGCCGACTTCCTTGACGCCATCGCCCGCATCCACGAAGCCATACGCGCGGGCGAGACCTACCAGGTGAACTACACGTACCGGCTGCAGGGCCAAGCCTATGGATCGCCCGTGGGCCTGTACCGCGCGCTGCGCCGGCGTCAGCCGGTGGCCTATGGCGCGCTGATCGCGCTGCCCGAAGGCGGCTGGGTGTTGTCATGCTCGCCCGAGCTGTTCCTGCGGCAGGAGGCCGGCGTCCTGACGGCCCGCCCCATGAAGGGCACGGCGCCGCGCATCCGCGAACCCGAAAGCGACAGCGAAACCGCCCGCCTGCTGGCACAGGACACCAAGAACCGCGCCGAGAACCTGATGATCGTGGACCTTCTGCGCAACGACCTGGGCCGTGTGGCGCGCACCGGCTCGGTGACGGTGCCGGCGCTGTTCGAGATCGAGCCCTACGCCACGCTGTTCCAGATGACGTCCACGGTGCAGGCCGAGCTGCGGCCCGGCATCGGCTGGCCGGACCTGCTGCGCGCCACCTTCCCCTGCGGCTCTATCACCGGCGCGCCCAAGCACCACACGATGGAGCTGATCAAGGCGCTGGAGACCACGCCACGCGGCCTGTACTGCGGCGCCATCGGCTGGCTGGAGGCGCCGCGCGCCGGCCAGTCCATCGGTGACTTCTGTCTCTCGGTGGCTATCCGCACGCTGACGCTGGGCCAAGAGCAGGCCGGCCTGCGCCCGCTGACGCTGGGCATCGGCGCGGGCATCGTGCTGGACAGCGTGGCCGAAGACGAGCACGACGAATGCCGGCTCAAGGCGCGCTTTCTCACCGGGCTGGATCCGGGCTTCGAGCTGTTCGAGACCGTGCTGTACCAGCCGCCGCTGGGCCTGATGCTGCTGCCGCAACACCTGGCGCGCCTGCAGCGCAGCGCGGCCGCACTCGGTTTTGCCTTCGACCGCGACGCCGCGCAGCAGGCGCTGGACGAAGCCTGCGCGTTGCTGCCGTCCACTGGCCCTTCCCGCGTGCGCCTGGCGCTGGCCCACGGCGGCCGCTTGGCCATCACGCACGCGCCGCTGGCAGCGCTGCCGCCCGGCGGCGTGGAGTTGCTGCTGGCCGACGAGCCGCTGCCTCAGTACCGCCCGCTGGCCGCGCACAAGACCACGCTGCGCCAACACTACGACGCAGGCGTGCGCGCGGCCGAACGCGTGGGCGCCTTCGACAGCCTGTTCTTTGACACTGCCGGCCGCCTGGTGGAAGGCGGGCGCAGCAGCGTCTTCGTGCAGCTGGACGGCCGCTGGTACACGCCGCCGCTGGCCGACGGCGTGCTGCCCGGCGTGATGCGCGCGCAGTTGCTGGCCGACCCGGCCTGGGCCGCCAGCGAACGCAGCCTCACGCGCGCCGACCTGCGGCGCGCGCAGGCACTTTGCGTGTGCAACGCGCTGCGCGGCGCGCTGCCGGCGCGCCTGCGCCAGACCTTGCCCGTGGCATGAAGCTGGCCCTCTTCGACCTGGACCACACGCTGATCCCCTTCGACAGCGGCCTGGCCTGGCTGCGCTTTCAGATGGGTCGCGGGCGCTTGCCGGCCGACACCGAGGCGGCTTACCTGGCCGCCTGCCAGCAGTACGTGGCGGGCACGCTGGACCTGCACGCGCTGCACCGCGCCTGCGTCGCGCCGCTGGGCATCCTGAGCGCTGAAGAGCTGCAGACCTGGGTGGCCGATTTCGAGGAGCACATCGCGCCGCGACTGCCGGCGTCGCGGCGCGCGCTGGTGCAGCAGCATCTGGATGCCGGCGACCTGTGCGCCATCGTCACCGCCACCACGCGCTTCATCGCCGCGCCGCTGGCGCGCCGGTTCGGCGTGCCGGAGCTGCTGGCCACCGAGGCGGTGCAGGTGGATGGCCGCTACACCGGAGACATCTCCGGCGAACCCTGCTGGCGCGAGCACAAGCCCGGCCGCGTGCGCGCCTGGCTGGCGCAGCAGGGGCTGCGGCTCGAGGCCTTCGAGGAAAGCCGCTTCTACAGCGATTCGGCCAATGACCTGCCGCTGCTCACCAGCGTGACGCACCCGGTGGCAGTGGACCCGGATGCGCGCCTGCTGGCGCACGCCCAGGCCGCCGGCTGGCCCGTATTGCGGCCCGGTTGAGCCTCAGCGCTCGGCAGCAAAGCCCCGCGCGCGCAGCGAGGCCATGCGCTTGCGCGTGCCCGGGTGGGTGGCGCTGTCGTGCACCACACCCAGCTGGAAGAAGATGGCCAGCAGCTCCTGCCGGTCGATGCCCAGCACCTGCAGCCGCTGCGCCGCAAAGGCATCGGCCGCGAACTCATGTTCATGCGCCAGCGCCGAGGCCTCGCGCGTGAGCGATGCCGCCACCGGGTCGGTCTGCGCTGGCGTCACCGCGCCGGGCACCCACTTCTGGTACAGCAGCGCGGTGCGCAGCCAGTGCTGCTGCACCACGTGGCCCAGCTCGTGCGCCAGGATGAACAGGCGCGCCGGCTCGGGCAGCGCGGCCAGGCTTTCGTTGGCGACGATGATGTGGCCTTGCAGGGTCTCGGCCAGCAGCGGGCCGCGCGTCACGCGCAACTCAACCACCGGGGCCGGCTGCATCGTCTTGAGCAGGCTGTCGAAGCTGCGGCGCAGCGTGGCCGCAGCCGCACTGTCGGCTTCGGCCGGCGCTTGGGCCTGCAGACGCTGGTCTTGCGAGCGCCACAGCACGTCGACAATGTCCTGCTGGCACCAAGCCGGGGCGCAGAACAGGCAGATCACACAGGCCCAGAGGGTTTGTCCCATGGTTTGCATCCCAAAAGCGTGCGTCGAAGGACGTCACAGGGATGCAGGGGCAACTAGCGTGCCCAACCATCGGGTTAACCCGTAAATTTTTGGCGATGCGCCGGCCGGTGATCAGCCAGGCGTCTAGAAGCAGTTCGGTTCGGGCTGCTGCAGGCGGCAGCTCCAGCGCAGGCTTTCGGCACCCTGCTTGCTGGAGCGCCGGAAGACGGCGGTGGCCTCGCGGTCTATGGCGTCGGGCAGGGGCACGGCCAGCGGCGCGCCGCTGCTGTTGGTGTAGAAGTTGATGAAACAGGTGCGATCGGGCTCGCACAGGCGCTGGATCTGCCGCACGTAGGCCGCGCGCTCGCGCGCCTGCTCGGCCGGCACGATGACCATGCGGATCAGGCCCTGCTGGCCGGCCACGGGCCAGGGTGCATCCGCTTCGGCCAGGCCGTGGCCCGGGCCCAGCAGCAGCAGGCTGGCCAGCAGCAGTGGCTTGTACGCGGCGCGCTTCATTGCTGCAGGTTGAGGATTTCCAGCTGCTCTTCCACCGTCTCGAAGGTGCCGTTGCCCGCGGGCATCTGCATCAGCGGGCGTGCCTGGGCGTCGAGCAGCCAGACGCTGGGGTAGACCAGCTGGCGCGCGCGTTCGTCGCCCATCTCGCGCAGGGCATCGGCATAGACCTGGCTGCGCCCGCCGATGCGCAAGAGCAGGCGCGCCGACTTGATGGACAGCGCGCTGCGCAGGTCCACGACGATGTAGCGCTTGGCGAACTGCGGCGCCAGTTCGTCGGCGTGGCGCGCCAGAAAGGCTTCGTAGCGGCGGCAGAAGGGGCAGTCGTGCGCGCCCAGGTAAACGTAGAGCGACTTGCCCTCGCGCCGCGCGCGCTGCAGCGCCGGGTCCAGGTCGAACTCGGCGCCTTCGGGCACGGCGCGCGGCTCCACCACCATCGGCGCATAGGCCGCGGGCAGCACGGCCGCGGCCGGCAATGCGAAGGCCAGAAGCACGGCGGCGATCCAGGCACAGGCCAAGGACTTCATGGCAACTCCACCGCCAGCGAGCCGACGAAGCGCTTGTCCTTGGTGTCCTCGACCTCGGCCACCAGTTCGCCGCTGGCGCGCGGCACGAAGTTGAAGCGCAGCGTGGGGTTCTCGCTGACCGAGAAATCGAGCTCGGCATCGAACAGCCG
>JALHPY010000194.1 GCA_022842305.1 Rubrivivax sp. | reverse complement strand
CCACCTCGGCGACGGCCTGGGCGGCGTGGCGCGCGGCCAGTGCCGCGATCGCCGGCAGGCAGCGCGCGCCGAAGGCCGCCAGCGTCTCGCCGCCGCCGGGGGCAAAGTCGGGCTCGCGCCGACGCCAGCGCGCGGCCTCTTCGGGCCAGCGCTGCTCGACCTCGGCAAAGCTGATGCCCTCGAAGCGGCCGAAGCCGCGCTCGCGCAGGGCCGGGTCGGTCTGCACCGGCCGGCCGGTGGCCGCGGCCAGGGCCTCGGCGGTGGCGCGGGCGCGCAGCAGGTCGCTGCTGTAGATGGCCGCCAGGTCCTCGCCCGCCAGCGCGCGCGCCAGCAGCGCCGCCTGGCGCAGGCCGGTCTCGTCCAGCGGGATGTCTACATGGCCCTGGATGCGCTGGCTGGCGTTCCAGGCGGTCTGGCCGTGGCGCAGCGCGAAGACCCGGGTCGGCTCTTGCATCGCGCGCGCCGCCGGGCCGCCGGTCAGATGCCGGCGCTCAGCAGGCGTTGGTTGAGCGTGTAGGTGCCCGAGAAGGTGGCCTCGGCCAGCGCACGGCCGGCCAGCTGCTCGCGCACCTGATGGCCGGTGAACACGCCTTCCAGCGGCAGCCGCGGCACGGCCACGGCGTACAGCGTGAACACGTAGTGGTGCACCAGCGAGTCGTTGAAGGGCGGGAACGGGCCGTCGTAGCCGAAGTACTGCCCGGCCATCTCGGGGTGGCCGGCAAACCAGCCGGTGTAGTCGTTCAGGCCGTGGCGCGCGCCCGCGCGCGCCGCCGCCGGGCCGGGCTTGCCGCGGGCCTTGAAGCCGCGGCTGAACTCGCCCTCGGCCAGTTCGGCCGGCAGCGGTGGCAGGTCGATCAGCACCCAGTGGAAGAAGTCCACGCGCGCCAGGTCGGCCGGAATCTCGCGGTCAGGCTTGTTGACGTCGTCGCCGCGGCTGGGCACGTCGAAATCGTGGCAGATGAGCACCAGCGACTGCGTGCCCGCCGGCATGTCGCTCCAGCCCAGGTGCGGGCTGATGTTGTCGCTGAACTCGGCGCCGCCCTTGCCGTCGGGCCTGCCTGCGGCGTAGCGCACCGGAATGCGGTCACCGTTGGTCCAGCTGTCGCTCCAGAGTTTCATCCTCGTGCCTCCTGCACCTCAAACACCCCACACCACGGGCTTGTCGGCCGCGTGCGCGCGGCGCAGCAATTCCAGCATCGGCCACAGGCGCTGGCGCAACGACACCGGCGGCCGCAGGGGCTCGGCATCTTCTTCGGGCGCGGGCGTGGCGGACTCTTGCTCGATGGCCGCCAGCAGCGCCGCCATCGCGCCGGGCATGGCCACGGGCTCGATGATGCCCTGGGCCGCCGGCTCGCGCCCGAGCAGGCGCAGCATCAACTCGGCGTTGGGGGCCAGCATGATGACGTCCCCGCTGGCGGCGCTCTTGAACTTGTAGATCATCGTGCCGCATTGTGACTCGCTGCGAGCCTTGCAGCGCGCCTGGCGCGCGCCGATTCAGCCGCGCACCAGGCGCATGCGCGGGGCCGGCCGGCGCGGCGGCACCGTGACGCGGCCGCCAGGGGGCAGGCGCTGCTGGAAGGTCAGCGGGTCCAGCGCCGGCGCGTAGAGGTAGCCCTGGTAGGCGTCGCAGCCGGCTTCGAGCAGGAACTGCCGCTGCGCTTCGGTCTCCACGCCCTCGGCCACGACCTGAAGGCTCAGCGCGCGCGCCATCTGCAGCAGCGCCAGCACGATCATCGCGTCCTCTGCGTCGTCGGGCAGGCCGCTGATGAAGCTGATGTCGATCTTGATGCGGCCCACCGGCGCTCGCGCCAGCAGCGCCATGCTCGAGTAGCCGGTGCCGAAGTCGTCGATGGCCAGGCGCACGCCCAGGCGCGCCAGCGCGTCCAGCTTGAGCAGCGCCGCCTCGGGGTCGTGTGCGAGCAGCGCCTCGGTGAGCTCCAGTTCCAGCAGCGTGCCGGGCACTTGCTGCTCGGCCAGCGCCGCGGCCACCTGGTCGACGAAGCCGACCTGCTGGAACTGCAGCGGCGAGACATTCACCGACACCGGCAGCGGCTGCCCGCGGGCCTGCCAGGCGGCAGCCTGCTGCAGCGCCTGCGCCAGCACCCATTCGCCGATGGCCAGCACGAAGCCGGTTTCCTCGGCCACGGGCAGAAAACGCGTCGGCGCCACGTCGCCCAGGCCCGGGTCGCGCCAGCGCAGCAAGGCTTCGACGCCGATCACGTCGCAGCCGGCCAGGCTGACCTGCGGCTGGTAGTGCAGCCGGAAGCGGCCGCTGACCAGCGCGCGGCGCATGGCCTGGTCCAGCTTCAGGCGCGTCTGGCGGTCGCCCTCGACACGCGCCTGGTGCATGCGGTAACCCCCACGGCCCCCGAGCTTGGCTGCGCGCAGGGCGGCGTCGGCCATGCGCAGCACTGCGTCGGCATCGACGGCGCGCGCCTCGACCACCGCCACGCCGATGCTGCAGCTCAGGGCCAGCTGCGCGCCGTCCAGGGTGCAGGGCTGAGCCACCACGTTGAGCACACGCCCCGCCATGGACTCGGCCGTGTCGGCTTCGGCCGGGCGCAGCAGCAGCGCGAACTGGTCGCCGCCCACCCGCGCCAGCAGGTCGGCGGGGCGCAGCAGGGCCTGAAGACGCTGCGCCATCTCGAGCAGCACGCGGTCGCCCAGGTCGTGGCCCAGGCTTTCGTTGACCTGGCGGAAGCGGTCCAGGTCCACCAGCAGCAGCGCGAAGCCATCGCCGGCGCTGCGTGCGGCCACCGCGGCATCGGCCAGGCGTTCGACCAGCTGGCGCCGGTTGGCCAGGCCGGTGAGCGCGTCGTGCAGCGCCAGCGCATCGATGTGCGCCTGCGCCGCCACGCGCTCGGTCTGGTCGCGGAAGCACCACACCCGCCCCTGCAGGCGGCCGCCCACCAGCAGCGGACGGGTCACGCGGTCGAAGACCTGGCCCGACTGCAGGTGCAGCCGGTCGGTGGCCACGATCAGCGCGGCCTGCTCCAGCGCCAGCAGGCGTTGCTGGTAGCCGGGGACGTCGACGACGCTGCGCGCCATCCAGGTCGACACCGCCGCCTCGGTCTGCTGCAACAGCGCCAGCGGCATGGACCACATCTGGCTGAAGCGGTGGTTGAAGCTGCGCACGCGGCCGACCAGGTCGGTGACCAGGATGCCGTCGTCGGTGCACTCCAGCGTGGCCTGGCGCTCGGCCAGCAGCAGCTCGCGCGCGCGCTCGGCGCGGTCTTCGCTGCTGCGGTCGCTGAGCAGGACCAGCGCGAACAGCGCATGGCCGTCGGCGCCGGCCACCGGCTGCACACTGCGCGTGACCGGCAGCGCCTGGCCTTCAGCGCGAGGCGCGGCGATGAAGGTGTCGCTGTGCAGGCGCGGGGCCGCGCCCGCGGCCACGCCGGCCCAGAATTCCAGGTCCTCGGGCGAGCGCACCAGCGTGTCGGCGGCAACGCCCAGCAGGGCTTCGCGCGGGCTGCCGAAGAAGCGCTGCGCAGCGGCGTTGAGCGCGGCCACACGCTGGTCGTGCAGCGCCACCAGCCAGGCCGGCTGCGGCAAGGCGTCGAGCAGCGGCTGCCAGACGTCCAGTGTCACCAGCTCGTGTGCCCCGGTGACGCAGCCGTCGGGCCATGGTTCATGCTTCAAGGAACATCCTTTCGCGCCGCGCCCTGCGGGTTTCTCATGCGGCCAGCGCCTGCAGCGCTTCTTCGCTGTGCAGGGGCTCGAAATAGTAGGTTACGCGGGGCCGCGGATCCAGGTAGTCCAGCGCCGCGGCCGGCACCTTGCTGGCCGGCAGGCTGCGGCGGATGCCGATCTCGGGTTCGCGCTCCAGGTCCAGCACCAGGGCTTCGCTGCGCGGCACGTGCGGGTCGTAGACCAGCACGCGCGGCTTGAGCGTGCGGCTGGAATTGACGCCGATGACCAGGGCGAAGCGCTCGTTGGTGAGCTGCACCAGCGAGCCCGCCGGGTACACGCCCATCATGCGGATGAAGGCGTTGAGCACATGCGCGTCGAAGCGCTTGCGCCCCTGCGCAAACAGCACCGACACGGCCTCGTGCGGCGTCAGCGCCAGGCCGCGCGCCTGCGGGTTGCACAGGTTGTCGTAGCGGTCGATCAGCGACACCAGGCGCGCGCCCAGGCTCATGCGCTCCAGCGGCAGGCGCAGCGGGAAGCCGCCACCGTCGGCCTGCTCGTGGTGCTGCGCCAGCACCGTCAGCGCGCCCGCTGTCAGCCCCATGCGCATGCCCATCCCCACGCCCTTGGAGACGTGTTCGCGGTAGGCGTTGGTCTCGGCCGTGCTGAAGTGCTCGTCGGCATGGCGGAAGCGGTCCACCACCTCCTGCTTGCCGATGTCGTGCAGCAGCGCGCCCATGCCCAGTTCCACCAGTTCGTTCTCGGCCAGGCCCAGGCTGCGGCCGATCAGCAGGGCCACCACGCTGACGTTGAGCGCGTGGGCGGCGGCGCGGTCGCCGGCACCGGTGACCAGGCGGATGCCGATGTCCTGCTGCACCAGCATCTTGGACAGCATGGCACGCGTCAGCGCCTCGGTGGCGCGGCAGGCCGCTGCCGGCTGCGCCGCCACCGCATCGCTGGCCTCGCGCCAGGCGCGCGCGGCCTCGGCTTGCTGACGCTCGCACAGCTGCACGGCCTCGCGCTGCGCCGAAAGCAGCTGCCGGCGCCGTTCGGCCGTGGCTTCGCGCGTATCGGTCAGCCCGCCCGCGGTCGCGTCGGCCTGGGCGGCGCGCGCCGCGACCTCGGCGGGGCTGGGCTCCAGGTCGCTCTTCTCGGGCACCCAGCGCACGCGCACCAGGCCCAGTCCGCGCAAGGTGGCGATCTGGTCGGCCGAGCTGAGCTTGAAGCTGGACAGCGGGAAGGGATGCGAAAGCCATCCGCCTTCCAGGTGTATGTACATGCCGATGCGCAGATCGTCGACGGCGATGGTGCTGGACATCAGGATTCCTCGGTGCATTCCCAGGGGCACGCTGGGAGCCGCCCCGATACCCTGGTTTTCGGGCAAGGCGGCGCCAGACTTGAGCGCGACATCTGCAGTTCCGTCCCCAGAGCCCGTCCGCGTGAGTGATTGCTCGCATCGCAGGCGCTGCCGCGCCATCCGGCAAACCCCGCTTGCCCGGCAGGCGGCGGCACGCGCATGCTGCCGCCTGCCTTGCCACCCACCCCGCCGGAGCCTGACATGACACGCCCTTTCGTCCGCCAGGCCGCTGCCCTGGCCGCGCTGGCCCTTCTGGCGCTGCCGGCCGCGGCCCAGACCGCGCCGCTCAAGGTGGGCTTCATGCTGCCCGCCACCGGCACCTTTGCCGCCTTGGGCGACATGATCGAGAAGGGCTTCAAGCTGCACGTGCAGGAGCAGGGCGGCACGCTGGGCGGGCGCAGCATCCAGTACTTCTCGGTCGACGACGAAAGCGACCCCAGCAAGGCCATCGACAACGTCGGCAAGCTGATCAAGCGCGACCAGGTCGACGTCATCGTCGGCACGGTGCATTCGGGCGTGGCCCTGGCCATGGCGCGCGCAGCGCGCGAGAGCAAGACGCTGCTGATCGTGCCCAACGCCGGCGCCGGCGAAATCACCGGGCCGCTGTGCGCGCCCAACATCGTGCGCAGTTCCTTCAGCAACTGGCAACCGGCCTACGCCATGGGTGTGGTGGCGGGCAGGCGCGGCGTCAAGCGCGCCATCACCATCACCTGGAACTACGCCGCCGGCGCCGAGACGGTGAAGGGCTTCACCGAAGGCCTCGAGAAGAACGGCGGCAAGGTGGTGAAGGAGCTGAACCTGCCCTTCCCCAACGTCGAGTTCCAGGCGCTGCTGACCGAGATCGCGTCGCAGAAGCCGGACGCGGTGTACGCCTTCTTCGCCGGCGCCGCGGCGGTGAAGTTCGTCAAGGACTACAACGCCGCCGGGCTGCGCAAGTCGATCCCGCTGTACGGCCCGGGCTTCCTGACCGACGGCACGCTCGAGGCCCAGGGGCCCGCGGCACAGGGCCTGCTGACCACGCTGCACTACGCCGACAACCTGGACACGCCGCGCAACAACGCCTTCCGCAAGAGCTTTGCGCTGGCCTACAAGGCCCAGGCCGACGTCTACGCGGTGCAGGGCTACGACGCGGCACAGATCCTGGGCGCGGGCCTGGCGGCGGTAAAGGGCGACATGGGCCAGCGCGACGCGCTGGCCGCCGCCATGCGCCGCGTGACGGTGGACAGCCCGCGCGGCAAGTTCACGCTCTCGGCGGCCGGCAACCCGGTGCAGGACATCTACCTGCGCCAGGCGCAGGGCCGCAACAACGAGTTCCGCGCCGTCGCCGTCAAGGCGCTGGCCGACCCGGCGCGCGGCTGCAAGCTGTAGCCGCCCGCCGCCCACGCTTCTAGACTGCGGGCCCCAACCGCCACCGAAAGACCGCCCGTGATACTGGAAATTGCCGACATCCGCATCCAGCCCGGCCAGCAGGCCGGCTTCGAGGCCGCCGTGCTGCGAGGACTGGACGAGGTCGTGACCCGCGCCCGCGGCTTCAAGGGCGCCAAGGTCAACCACTGCATCGAAAGCCCCGAGCGCTACGTGCTGCAGATCTTCTGGGAGACGCTGGAAGACCACACCGTGCACTTCCGCCAGGGCCCGCTGTTCACCGAGTGGCGCGCCATCGTCGGCCCCTTCTTCGCCGGCCCGCCGCTGGTGGAGCACTTCACGCTGCTGCGCGACCCCTGAGCACGATGCGGCCCTTCAGGCCGCCACCGGCAGGGTCAGCGCAACAAGGGTGCCCTGCCCCGCTTCACCGCCGACGTCACTGCTCACCGCCACGCTGCCGCGGTGCAGCTCGACGATGCGCTTGACGATGGCCAGGCCCAGGCCGCGGCCCTCTTCGCTGCTGGCCGGAGCGACGCTGTCGCGCGCCTGGTAAAGCCGGTCGAACAGGTGCGGCAGGTCGGCCGGCGCGATGCCGCAGCCGCTGTCGTGCACGCACACCTGAACCTGGCCCGGCGCCGCGTGCAGGGTCAGCTGCACGCGCCCGCCGGCCGGCGTGAACTTGAGCGCGTTGTCCAGCAGGTTGGCCACGGCGCGCTCGAACAGCTCGATGTCGACCTCCACCACCGGTGCCGTGCCCGGCGGCGGCTCGAACACCAGCGCCACGCCCTGGCGCGCGGCGCGGTCGGCAAAGCGCAGCGC
>JALHPY010000193.1 GCA_022842305.1 Rubrivivax sp. | reverse complement strand
CTGCTTCAGGGTGTCGGCCAGCGGCAACGCCAGCAGGCCGCCCACGGCGTCGTCGCGGCAGGCCTCGATCAGCGCCAGCACCCAGGCCGGGCGCAGCAGGCAGCGCGCGGCGTCATGCACCAGCACCCAGTCGTCGTCCTGCGCGCCGCGGCGGCGCAGCTCTGACAGGCCGGCGGCGACGCTGGCGGCGCGTGTCTCGCCGCCGCAGCGGGCCACCCAGGCGCGCGGGCCGATGAAGGCGGGCACTGCGGCCTCGAACTGTCGGTCGTCGGGGGCCAGCACCACCAGCGTGGCGGCCAGTGCCGGCACCGCGGCCAGGGCTTCCAGGGTGTGCGCCACCACCGGCTTGCCGCGCAGCAGCGCGTACTGCTTGGGCCCGGTGCTGCCCGCGCGCTGGCCCACGCCGGCGCAGGGCACCAGGGCAAATGGGCGGGGGGCGGCTGTCATGAGAGGGCGGATTCTAGAATCGACCCCTTCACGCCCCGCCGCGCCCTTCGCTGGACAGCGGCCGGGGCGGCCTGCTTTTCGGGCCTGCCCACCCCGCCACCGATGCAACTGCCTTCCATTGCCCCCGGCAAGCGCTACACCCTGCCGCGCCCCGTGGGCTCGGGCGACGCGCTGCTGCTGGCCCGCCTGGCGCGCCACCACGCCGACGCCCGCCGCCTGCTCGCCATCTTCACGGCAGAGCCGGCCGACGCGCCGCGCCTGGCCGACGAGCTGCCCTTCTTCGAGCCCGGGCTGCGCGTGGCCGTGTTCCCCGACTGGGAGACCCTGCCCTACGACACCTTCAGCCCGCACCAGGACCTGATCAGCGAGCGCCTGGCCACGCTGTGGCGCATCCACAGCGGCGAGGTCGACGTGGTGCTGCTGCCGGCCAGCACCGCGCTCACACGGCTGGCGCCGCCGTCCTTCCTGGCCGGCACCACCTTCCACTTCAAGCAGAAGAGCCGGCTCGACGAGGCCCGGCTCAAGGCCCAGCTCACGCTGGCCGGCTACCAGCACGTCAGCCAGGTGGTGTCGCCGGGCGAATACGCGGTGCGCGGCGGGCTGATCGACCTCTTCCCCATGGGCTCGCCCCAGCCCTACCGCGTGGACCTGTTCGGCGACGAGGTCGACAGCATCCGCACCTTCGACCCCGACAGCCAGCGCAGCCTGTACCCGGTGCCCGAAGTACGCTTGCTGCCCGGGCGCGAGTTCCCCATGGACGAGGCCGCGCGCACCGCCTTCCGCGCGCGCTGGCGCGAACGCATCGAGGGCGACCCGACGCGGGCCCGCGTCTACAAGGACATCGCCAGCGGCATTGCCAGCGGCGGCATCGAGTACTACCTGCCGCTGTTCTTCGAGCAGACCGGCACGCTGTTCGATTACCTGGGCGAGCAGGCCGCGCTGGTGCTGCACGGCAAGGTGGACGAGTCGCTGGAGCATTTCTGGACCGACACGCGCGAGCGCCACCGCTTCCTGCAGCACGACCCCGAGCGGCCCATCCTGCCGCCGGCGGCGATCTTCATGCCGGCCGAAGAGTTCTTCGGCCGCACCCAGGCGCACGCCACGCTGTCGCTGCGCGGATCGGAGCCCACGGGCTCGCAAGAGCCCCCTCCCCCACTCTCGTGGGCGCGGCCGCTGCCCACGCTGACGCTGGAACGCGGCGGCACCGACCCCATGGGCCCGCTGGAAAAGCACCTGGCGGCAACAAAGCACCGCGTGCTGCTGGTGGCCGAAAGCGACGGCCGGCGCGAAAGCCTGCTGGAGCTGCTGCGCGACCACGGCGTCAGCGTGCCCAGCGTGGCCTCGCTGGAAGAGTTCATCACCGGCCCCGAGAAGGTGGCCATCGTCGCCGCGCCGCTGGCCGAAGGCTTCCACTGGTTCGAACCGGACGAGAAGCTCTCGCTGCAGTTCGTCACCGAGACCGAGCTCTTTGCCACCACGCCGCAGGCTCGGCGCCGGCGCAAGCAAGAGCAGGTCAGCAACGTCGACGCGCTGATCAAGGACTTGTCGGAGCTGAAGGTGGGCGACCCGGTGGTCCACCTGAACCATGGCATCGGCCGCTACCAGGGGCTGGTGAACATCGACATCGGCGAAGGCGCGTCCGAATTCCTGCACCTGCAGTACGCCGACAAGGCCACGCTGTACGTGCCGGTGGCGCAGCTGCATTTGATCAGCCGCTACACCGGCGTCAGCGCTGACGAAGCCCCGCTGCACAAGCTGGGTTCGCAGCAGTGGGACAAGGCGCGGCGCAAGGCCGCCGAGCAGGTGCGTGACACCGCTGCCGAGCTGCTGAACCTGTACGCCCGGCGCGCCGCGCGCGAAGGCTTTGCGCACCGCTTCAGCCCGCAGGACTACGAGGCCTTTGCGACTTCCTTCGGCTTCGAGGAAACCGCCGACCAGCGCGCCGCCATCCACGCGGTGATCCAGGACATGGTGAGCCCGCGGCCGATGGACCGGCTGGTGTGCGGCGACGTGGGCTTCGGCAAGACCGAAGTCGCGCTGCGCGCGGCCTTCGTGGCCGTGCACGGCGGCAAGCAGGTGGCCATCCTGGCGCCCACCACGCTGCTGGCCGAGCAGCACTACAACACGCTGTGCGACCGCTTCGGCAAGTGGCCGGTGAAGATCGCCGAGCTGTCGCGCTTTCGCAGCGCCAAGGAAGTGAAGGTGGCGCTGGAGGGCATTGCCGCGGGCACGGTGGACATCGTGGTGGGCACGCACAAGCTGCTGTCCAGCGACGTGAAGTTCGCGCGCCTGGGCCTGCTGGTCATCGATGAAGAACACCGCTTTGGCGTGCGCCACAAAGAGGCCATGAAGGCCTTGCGCGCCGAGGTCGACGTGTTGACCCTCACCGCCACGCCCATCCCGCGCACGCTGGGCATGGCGCTGGAAGGGCTGCGCGACCTGAGCGTCATCGCCACCGCGCCGCAGCGCCGGCTGGCCATCAAGACCTTCGTGCGCAACGAAGGCCCGGGCGTGATCCGCGAGGCCGTGCTGCGCGAGCTCAAGCGCGGTGGCCAGGTCTACTTTCTGCACAACGAGGTCGAGACCATCGAGAACCGGCGCCAGAAGCTGATGGAGCAACTGCCCGAGGCGCGCATTGCCGTGGCCCACGGCCAGATGCCCGAGCGCCAGCTCGAGCACGTGATGCGCGACTTCGTCGCCCAGCGCCACAACCTGCTGTTGTGCAGCACCATCATCGAGACCGGCATCGACGTGCCCAGCGCCAACACCATCGTCATCAGCCGCGCCGACAAGTTCGGCCTGGCGCAGCTGCACCAGCTGCGCGGGCGCGTGGGCCGCAGCCACCACCAGGCCTATGCCTACCTGATGGTGCCCGACGTCGAGGGCCTGACCAAGCAGGCGGCGTTGCGCCTGCAGGCCATACAGGAGATGGAAGAGCTGGGCAGCGGCTTCTACCTGGCCATGCACGACCTGGAGATCCGTGGCGCCGGCGAGGTGCTGGGCGAAAACCAGAGCGGCAACATGATGGAGGTGGGCTTCCAGCTCTACAACGACATGCTGGCCGAGGCGGTGCGCTCGCTGCGCGCCGGGCGCGAGCCCGACCTGCTGAACCCCCTGGCGGCCACGACCGAGATCAACCTGCACGCCCCGGCGCTGCTGCCCGACGTCTATTGCGGCGACGTGCACACCCGGCTCAACCTGTACAAGCGCCTGGCCTCGGCCGAAAAGAACGAACAGATCGACGCGCTGCTGGAAGAAATCACCGACCGCTTCGGCAAGCTGCCCACGCAGGGCCAGACGCTGTTCGACACGCACCGCCTGCGCGTGCTGGCCAAGCCCTACGGCGTGGCCAAGATCGACGCCGGGCCGAAGCTGATGAACATCACCTTCCGCCCGCAACCGCCCATCGACGCGCGCCGCATCATCGAGCTGGTGCAGAAGAACCGCGCCGTCAAGCTGGCCGGCAACGACAAGCTGCGCATCGACCGCGAGATCGCGGCACCCGCCGACCGCGCGCACTTCCTGCGTGACCTGCTGCGCTCGCTGGGGCCGCCGGTGGCCGCGCCGGCCGGCTGAAGCAGGCCACGGGGCGGCGGGATAATCGCCGTCCCTGCATCCGCATCGGCACACCTTGGCTCAAGAAGTTGCACCCGGCCTGTTCATCCGCGGCTTCACGCCCCCGCTGAAGCTCACCGACTTCCGCCTCGTGGCCTTCGACATGGACTCGACGCTGATCAGCATCGAGTGCATCGACGAGATCGCCGCAGCCGCCGGCCGCCGCGCCGAGGTGGCGGCCATCACCGAGGCCGCGATGCGCGGCGAGATCACCGACTACCGCGACAGCCTGATGCGCCGCCTGGCACTGCTGCGCGGCGTGCCCGAGTCGGCGCTGCAGGCGGTGCTGGACGAACGCCTGCGCCTGAACCCGGGCGTCGAGAGCTTCGTCGCGGCCTGCCAGGCGGCCGGGCTGCGCACGCTGCTGGTCTCGGGTGGCTTCACCTGGTTCAGCGAACGCGTGCGCCAATGGCTGGCGCTGGACTTCGCCCGCGCCAACATGCTGGAGATCGAGAACGGCTGCCTCACCGGCCGCCTGGTGCCGCGCCCCTGGGGCGAGGTGGTCGACGGCGCCGAGAAGCGGCGCACGCTGCTCGAGGTGGCCGAGCTGATGGGCATCGGCACCGACCGCGTCATCGCCGTGGGCGACGGCGCCAACGACCTGCCCATGATGGCGGCGGCCGGTCTGTCCATCGCCTACCACCCCAAGCCCGCGGTGCGCGAACAAGCCATGATCACCATCGACAGCGGCGGCATGGACCGCGCGCTGGAGCTGCTGGCAGGCTGACGAGCGTCAGCACTGTGGCGCCTGTACCCGGACAAACCAGCTAACGCCGCCGCCCGCCCGTTTCTACGATGCGTCCGGTCTACCCCAGCCCCCAACGAGAAAAGCCATGACCCAGCCCACCAAGTTCCTGCTCGATGAGAGCAGCATGCCCACCCATTGGTACAACGTCGCGGCCGACCTGCCGGTGCCGCCGGCGCCGCCGCTGCACCCCGGCACGCTGCAGCCGCTGGGGCCCGACGACCTGGCGCCGCTGTTCCCGATGGAGCTGATCCTGCAGGAGGTGAGCACCGAGCGCGAGATCCCCATCCCCGAGCCGGTGCGCGAGGTCTTCAAGCTCTGGCGCCCGTCGCCGCTGGTGCGCGCACACCGCCTGGAAAAGGCCTTGGGCACGCCGGCCAAGATCTACTACAAGTACGAAGGCGTGTCGCCCGCCGGATCACACAAGCCCAACACCGCCATCCCGCAGGCCTGGTACAACGCCCAGGCCGGCGTCAAGAAGCTCGTCACCGAGACCGGGGCCGGCCAATGGGGCTCGTCGCTGGCCTTTGCCGGCGCGCTGTTCGACATCGACGTGCAGGTCTTCCAGGTGCGCGTGAGCTACGACCAGAAGCCCTACCGCCGCGCGCTGATGGAAACCTACGGCGCCACCTGCGTCGCTTCCCCGTCCAAGCTGACGAATTGCGGCCGCGCCATCCTGGCCGAGCACCCCGACCACCCCGGCTCGCTGGGCATCGCCATCAGCGAGGCGGTGGAGGTGGCGGCCACTCACGACGACACCAAGTACGCGCTGGGCTCGGTGCTCAACCACGTGCTGATGCACCAGACCATCATCGGCCAAGAGGCCTTGCTGCAGCTGGAGATGGCCGGCGACGACCCCGACGTGATCGTCGGCTGCACCGGCGGCGGCAGCAACTTCGCCGGCATCGCCTTCCCCTTCCTGGGCCTGCAGCTGCGCGGCGGCAAGAAGCGGCGCATCGTGGCGGTGGAGCCGCTGGCCTGCCCGTCGCTGACGCGCGGCAAGTTCGCCTATGACTTTGGCGACACGGCGCACCTGACGCCGCTGACCAAGATGCACACCCTGGGCAGCACCTTCACGCCGCCGGGCTTCCACGCCGGCGGCCTGCGCTACCACGGCATGGCGCCGCTGGTCAGCCACCTGAAGGACCTGAACCTGATCGAGGCCACGGCCTACGCGCAGAACGCCTGCTTCGAGGCCGGCGTGCTGTTCGCGCGCGCAGAGGGCATCGTGCCGGCGCCCGAGGCCAACCACGCGGTCAAGGGCGCCATCGTCGAGGCCCTGCGCTGCAAGGCCGAAGGCCGCAGCCAGACCATCCTGTTCAACCTGTGCGGCCACGGCCATTTCGACATGAGCTCGTACAGCGCCTACCACGCCGGCAAGCTGGTCGACCAGCCCTACGACGAGGCCGAGCTGGCGATGGCGCTGGCGGGGCTGCCTTCCGTCCCCGCCTGACGCAGAGCCGGGCTCAGCTCGCCAGCTGGGCCCAGACCTTGTCCAGCCGCTTGGCACTCACCGGCTGCGGCGTGCGCAGTTCCTGCGCGAACAGGCTCACGCGCAGCTCTTCCAGCAGCCAGCGGTACTCGTCCATGCGCGCGTGGCCGGCGCCTTTCAACTCGATCACGCGGCGCAGCCAGCGCTGTTCCAGCGGACGCAGCTCGGCCAGGCGCGCGGCGTCGCGGGCCGGGTCGGCACGCAGCTTGTCCAGGCGCAGCACCACGCCCTTCAGGTAGCGCGGCAGGTGCTGCAGCGCGGCCCAGGGCGTGGCGGTGAGAAAGCGCTTGCCCACCAGGCGCTGCAGCTGCGCCTGCACGTCATCGGCCACCTCGCGCGGCGCCTTGGCGTCCTTGAGCTTGCGCTGCGCCGCGGCGTAGTCCAGCAGCACGGCCTGCGCCTGGCGCGCCACCTCCTGCGCGATCAGGCTCATGCGCGCGCGGCCCTCGGCCAGGCGGCGGGTGAAGGCGGCCTCGTCGGTGGGCAGCGGCTCGGCCAGGAAGGCGCGGCTCAGCGCCACCTCGATGATCTGGTCGCGCAGCTCTTCCATCGTGCCCAGGCCCAGGTAGGCGGCGGCCATGGACTGCAGGTCGGGGATATTCTTCTCCAGGTACTTGAGCGGCTCCTTGACCTGCAGCGCCACCAGCCGGCGCAGGCCGGCGCGGTGGCGGGCGGCGGCGAGCTCGGGCTCGTCGAAGACTTCGATCTCGACATGCGTGCCGCGGTCCAGCAGCGCCGGGAAACCCACCAGCACCTGGCTGCCGCGGCGAATCTCCATCAGCTCGGGCAGTTCGCCAAAGGTCCAGGCGGTGTAGCGCGCGGCCTCGGTCGGTGCTGCGGGGGGCGGCGGCGCCACGATGGTCGCGGCCACGCCGCGGCCGGCGCCGGGCGGCGCCGCCGGG
>JALHPY010000192.1 GCA_022842305.1 Rubrivivax sp. | reverse complement strand
CTGAAGGTGCAGGCGCAGCAACTGGTGCAGGCGGTGGCGGTGTTCAAGCTCGGCCAGGGTGGCGAGACCCGGGTTGCCGCACCGGTGGCCCAGGCCGATGACGCGGCGAACAGGCACCCGGCGGCCGAGCGTCGCGGACCCAACCGCGCGAAGAACGTGACGCGACCGACCTTCGGTGCCAAGGCCAAGGCCAAGGCCAAGGCCAGGGCCCAGGTCCGGCCCGAAGAACCGGTGCAGACCGCAGACGCTGCGCCACGCAAGACCGGCACCGAGGGCGAGTGGAGCTCATTCTGAGCGCCGCTCGCAGCGCCGGTTCACCCGATCCCGAAGCCCCCGCAAGGAACAACCCATGAGCCTGCAAACAACCTCTGCGGCCGGCGCCACACCCGCTGCCGCCATCGCCGCTGGCGCCCCTACCTCGCTGCGCGAGTTCCTGGCCTTCAAGCTGGGCGCCGAGGAATACGGCATCGACATCCTGCGCGTGCAGGAGATCCGCAGCTACGAGGAGCCGATGCGCATTGCCAACGCCGCACCCTTCATCAAGGGCGTCGTCGACCTGCGCGGCGTCATCGTGCCCATCGTGGACATGCGGCTGAAGTTCAACCTCGAGTCGGCTGCCTACGACAACCTTACCGTCGTCATCGTGCTCAACATCGGCCGGCGTGTGGTGGGCATGGTGGTCGATTCGGTGAGCGACGTGATCACGCTCAGGCCCGAGCAACTGCGCCCGGTGCCCGAGTTCAACGCGGCGATCGAATCCGGCCACATGCTGGCCATCGGATCGATCGACCAGCGCACGCTGATCCTGGTGGACATCGAAAAGCTCATGACCGGCGCACAGATGGGCTTGGTTGACTCGGCCGCCCACTGAGCCTGTGGCGGTGCCACCACCTGTTCGGAGCGACGCAGCCGCGGCCCTCCCGCGCCCTGGCCCCCAGCAGCGGTCACCGGATGACGGAGTCTTCGCGCCACGCAACCGGAGCACCTTGTGAACGAACGCCGGGACATACCGGACTCAGACAGGCGAGTTCTGCGTTCGACGACGATCCTCATCGCGCTGGCCTCAACCGCGGTGTTCAGTGGCGCGATGCTGGTTCAAGTCGGCCTCGGTCTCGGTCTTGGTCTCGAGCAACCTGCGCACCACGTGGTCAAGTGGCCTGCAGCGGCCTTCCGCGCCAGCATCGTGACCCTGCTGATGGTGTCGATGGCCCTGCTCTTGCTGGCCTCTCTGGGCAGACGGCAGCGCCGTCGCAGCACAGGTCAGAGCTCGCAGCTCACGCCGCTGCACGACGGCGCGACTGCGCATCGGCACGTTC
Organism: Rubrivivax sp.; assembly: GCA_022842305.1. Classification (GTDB taxonomy): domain Bacteria; phylum Pseudomonadota; class Gammaproteobacteria; order Burkholderiales; family Burkholderiaceae_C; genus Rubrivivax. Next base: position 5,912 of record JALHPY010000192.1, on the reverse strand, counting down.
GAATCATCATGTACGCCCTGTTGCTGGTCGCCGGCGCGCACACAGCCTTCCAGGCCTGGGAGGTGGAGTCGTGGCATGCCCTGCACGCGGCGGACGCCGAGATCGCGGAGCTTGCTGGCGGACAGCGCGTGTTGAGCCAACGCATTGCGCGCCTTGCGGCATCGGTCGGCGCCAACGGCGACGACCTTGCGCGCGTTCGCAGGGACCGGGCTGACCTACGCATTGCGCTGGAGCGTGCAGGCGCCGACGCGGCGCGGCTGCGGGCGCACTTGCTCGCCGACGGCGTCCTGGCCGCGACCCACCCGGGGCTCTTGCAGGATTCGGTTGCAGACTGGGATGCATCCAGCCGGGACCTGCGACACAGCGCCCGCGCCCTGCTGGACCTGCCCGGTAGTGGAGCCGCCGCCGAGATCGGTGTACTGGCGGCGCGGGTGGAGGCACATGCCGACCGTGCGCTGGCAGCTGCTGAGCATCTGTTCGACGGCATCGGCAGGTCGGCGCGCCATCGCGACCAAGGTGCCGCAGGGACGGCCTACATGTGGTCGGCGCTCACTTTGCTGCTGCTGCTGGGCGTTGCGGTCGCGGTAGTCGAGCCGACGGCCCGCTCGATCAAGCTGCAGCAACGCAGGTTGGTGGCGCAGGCCCGCGAAGTGCGGCAACTGGCGCTGGTGGCCAAGCTCACCACCAGTGCCGTGGTGATCACCGATGAGCGGCAGGCCATCGTCTGGGTCAATGACGCCTTCACCCGCATCACCGGATACAGCCTGCAAGAGGCCATCGGCCGGCGGCCAGGTGCGCTGCTCCAGTGCGATCAGACAGAAGGCACCGCCGCGGTGAGGATGCGCGCTGCCATCGACAACGGACAGGGCGTGCAGGCGCAGATCTCGAGCAGGAAGAAGGACGGCAGCGAGCTGTGGCTTGACCTCGACATTCAGCCCGTACGGGACGACAGCGGAACCCTGGTCGGATTCGTCCATGTGGCGAGCGACATCACTGAGCGCAGGCAAGCCCAGATCGAACAGCGCATCGCATCGATCGCGTTCGATTCGATGGACGGCATTGCGATCACCGACGCCGACCAGGTCATCATCAAGGTCAATTCGGCCTTCGAGCGCATCACCGGCTACTCGGCTGCCGAGGCCTTCGGTCAGGTCACCGGGCGCTTGCTGAGGTCCGGCCTGCACGACGCCGAGTTCTATGCCGCGCTGCGGCAGGCCCTGCTGCGAGAGCGAAGCTGGCAGGGCGAGATCTGGAACCGGCGCAAGGGCGGCGAGATCTATCCCGAATGGTTGTCCATCACGGCCATCACCGACGAGGATGGAAGGGTCACCAACTACGTGGCGGTGTTCTCGGACATCACGCAGAAGAAGCTGGCCGACGAGCAGATCAACAAGCTGGCCTTTTACGACGCACTCACCGAGTTGCCCAATCGCCGGTTGCTGCACGATCGGCTGGCGCAGACCATGGCGACCAGCGCCAGGCACCTGCGCCGCGGCGCGCTGCTGTTCATCGACCTCGACAGCTTCAAGGCCCTCAATGACTGCCGCGGCCACGAAGTCGGAGACCTGCTGTTGATCGAGGTGGCAAGGCGCTTGCGCGACAGTATCCGGGCCAGCGATACCGTGGCCCGGTTTGGGGGCGACGAGTTCGTGGTCGTGCTGCCCGACCTGGGATCGGATCCCGACGAGACCGCGGCACAGGCCGCGATGCAGGCGCAGATGATCGCTGAGAAGATCCGCCTCGCGGTCAGCCAGCCGCATCGGCTGGACGGCTGGGCCTATCAGGGATCGTGCAGCATCGGCGTCTGTCTGTTCCTGGGCCACGAAGCGACGGTGGACGAACTCATCAAGCGGGCCGATATGGCCATGTACGAGGCGAAGGACTCGGGGTGCAATGCCGTTCGCATCTTCGACCCGGTCGCCTACATCGCGGTCGGGGAGCGCTCGGCGCTTGAGGCCGACCTCCGACTGGCGCTGGTGCAGCACCAGCTGTACCTGCACTACCAGATGCAGGTTGATCGGACCGGCCGCATCACGGGCGCCGAAGTGCTCTTGCGCTGGCTGCATCCGGACAGGGGCTTCGTGCCACCGGCGCAGTTCATCCCCGTGGCCGAAGAGACGGGTCTGATCCTTCCGATCGGCCATTGGGTGCTGGAGGCCGCCTGTTCGCAACTGCGCGCCTGGGCCAAGGATCCGGCCACGCGCGACCTGAATCTGGCCGTGAACGTCAGTGCACGCCAGTTCGGGCAGTTCGACTTCGTGGAGCAGGTGCGTGCCGTGGTGCAGGATGCCGGCATCGATCCGCGCCGGCTCGAGCTGGAACTGACCGAAAGCCTGGTGGTGGTGAACCTGACCGACACCGTTGCCAAGATGCAGGCGATCAAGGACATGGGAATCCGCTTCTCGATCGACGACTTCGGCACCGGTCATTCGTCGCTGGCCTACTTGACCCGGTTGCCCCTGGACCAGCTCAAGATCGATCAGTCGTTCGTGCGCAACATGACGCTGAGCGACACCGACGCGGTCATCGTGCAGACCATCATCGGCATGGCCAGAAGCCTGCAGCTGGCCGTCATCGCCGAGGGCGTAGAGACCGAAGGACAGCGTGACTTCCTGGAGAAGAGCGGCTGCCTCAACTACCAGGGCTACCTGTTCGGCAAGCCCTGTGCAGTGGCGGAATTCGAGTCCGCACTGAACGCGCAGGCGGCGAGGAACAGCGCCTTTCAGGTTGAGGATCTTCGTTGACAACGTGCTCCAGTGGAGCCGCTGAAGGGGCGAAGGAGGGCGAGGGCGCGCAATCCCCTGCCGACGAAGTTTGACCTTGCGCACTTGATCAGCGCAGGGGTGACGGCGGCGCCGCCGCAGCCACGCCCTTGCCGGTCGGCCAAGCCCTGATGCCGGCCCTACACTCCGTGCAAGCTCACCACCCTTGCATCTGAACTGAGCGTCATGACGCCTTCGCCCTTACCTGGGGGTCATCCGCCGGCCCCGACACTCGAGGAACTACAGTCTCCCGCAGGCGAGTTGCTCGAGCGCTCTGGCGCCGCCACGGCGCTGGCAGATCTGGATGTGCGAGTTGTCTACGCCAATCTGGCCTTCCTCGCGCTCTGGGGCTTCGAGCATGTCGAAGACGTGCTGGGGCGCGACGCCACCGGGGACTTCTGGGTAGAGCCGGAAAAGGCGCGCGCGGTTGTCAGAGCGCTCGAGGCTCAGCCGGTCTGGCAAGGCGAGTTGATGGCCCGCCGGCCGACCGGATCTCCCTTCCCGGTTCGAATCACCGTGCAGATACTGAGAGATGCCCAGGGACAACGCAGTGGCATTCTCGGCACCTTCGTGGACATCAGCGCCGAGCATGCGTTGCGAGCTTCATTGGAGGCGGAGCGGCAATTTTCGGAGATGCTCGTCGATGGCGCCGGCGTACTCGTGGCGGCGCTGGACGAAGTGGGGCGCTTCATTCGATTCAACCGCGAGTGCGAGCGTGTCAGTGGTTGGGCCGCAGAGGACGTGCTCGGCCGCTTTCCATGGGACACGGTATTGCCCACGAACGTGGCTCCCACGGTGCGCGCCGAGGCGTTCGAGTCGGTCATCGCCAATGCGTATCCGGGGCAGATCACTTCGTACATCAATGAGTGGGAGTCACGCAATGGCGAACGGCGGGTCATTGAATGGACAAACCGCGTCATGATCGACCCGGGCGGCCAGCGCCGCATCATGGTGGCCGTTGGATCGGATGTGACGGCGCGGCACGCCGCGCAGCAGGCATTGGCCCGCAGCGAAGCCCAGTTGCGCATGGCCCAGACCGTCGCGCGCCTGGCGTCGTGGGAACTGGAACTTTCCAGCTGTCGCATGGAATGGTCGGACGCGGCCTTCGACCTGCTCGAAGTCGACAAGGCTGGCTTCGTGCTGTCCTACGACGCCTTCCTCGCAGTCGTCCATCCGGATGATCGGTGCTTGGTCGACCAGGCCTATCGGAAGTCGCCGCAAGGCGACCAGCGCAAGCGCATCGAGTACCGGCTGCGCATGCCCGGCGGACGCATCAAATGGGTCGAGGTTTACTGCGAGAACTCTCTTGGCGACGATGGCGCTCCACTGCGCTGCCGCGGAACCATCCAGGATGTGACGGAGCGACACGACAGAGATCAGGAACTGCTGCGCTTCCGACTCATGGTCGAGTCCGCCCCGTTGGAAGTCTGGTTGACCGACCATGACTTCCGGATTGTCTACGCCAACGCCGCGGCCTGTGAGAGCTTGCGCTACGACCCCCATCAACTGATCGGGATGCGCCTTGCGGACATCGACGCTGATGGGTGGGCATCCGTCAGCACGATTCATGACGCGATCGAAGGGCATCGACATTCCGCAAACAAGCCCGAGGTCTTTCGCATCCGGCATCGTGCGGCAGATGGCCGAGTGCTGCCGAAGGAGATGTATGCGACCGTGCGAGAGTTCGACGGCCGGCCCTACGGCATCTCGTTTGCGCGCGACATTTCCGAGCGACTTCGCGCCGAGAAAGAGATGGCCGCCAGTGAGGCACAACTGCGGGATGCGCTCGACACCTACCCGGGTTGGGTGGCTTGCGTGGACGAGGCGATGCGATACGTCTATGTCAGCAGCCAGTTTGCACGAATGGTCGGACGGCCGGCGAACGACCTCATCGGTCGCCTGGCAGACGAAGTGCTGGGTTCAGAGGGCAGTGCACAACGCTGGACTGTCCACAAGCAACTCTTGGCTGGGGCGCAGAGCGCCCATGCGGAGCGCAACTTCGTCGACCCTCAGGGTCGCGAGCGAACCGCATGGGTTGAGTACCGCAGCTCGATCGTGTCGGGGTCCGACCGGCGGCGGCTCTTCTACGCCTTCGCGATAGACATCACGGATTTGCGCCAGGCCGAGAGGCGTCTCGCGGCTGTCACCCAGGACGTCGGCGTGGGGCTGTGGGAGTTGTCGCCGAGGACAGCGGCTGTCGATTTCAACGACGAACTGCTGGCGCTGGCGGGCTTCGTGCGCGCCGACATTGCCGGTGATCCGCTGAACTGGTTGGCCGAACTCATCGAACCTGCCGACCGTCCGTCCCGCAATGCCACTGTCGATGACGTGGTTGCTGGCCGTCGGCTGTCGGCCCAGGTGCGGATGAGGGTGCGTCACAAGCGAGGACACGCCGTCTGGATCCAGGAGTGCTTGCGCGTTGTCGGCCGAGATGATTCTGGAATGCCGACGCGCATCATCGGCGCCGCACAGGACATCAGCGCGCTCAAGGCACGGGAGGATCAGCTGGTGTCCGTCGTTGCCGAACTGGATCAGCGCGTCGCGCAGCGTACCCAGGCGCTCGAGCAGGCCAAGTCCGAGGCCGAGCGGGCCAATGCGGCCAAGAGCGATTTCCTGTCGCAGATGAGTCACGAGTTGCGTACGCCGCTGAACGCCATCATCGGCTTTGGGCAGCTGTTGGAGATGTCCACCCTGCCGCCCGAGGACCTCGGACACGTACAGGAGGTCATGCGAGCCGGACACCACCTGCTGACGCTGATCGATGAAGTTCTCGACCTGGCCACCGTTGAGGCCGGCCACCTGCGATTGCGGAATGAACCCGTGCTGCTGGTCCCGCTGGCGACAGAGTGCATTCGGCTGGTGTGGCCGGAAGCACAAGCCGCTGAGGTCGCGGTCACGGCCCTCGAGATGCCTCCAGGTGCGGCAGTACACGCCGACGCCAGCCGAGTGAGGCAGGTTCTGCTGAACCTGCTTTCCAATGCGATCAAGTACAACCGCCGCAAAGGCAGCGTCGAGGTGTCTGTCAGCGCCTGCGACGAAGGCCAAGCGGCAGGCTGGGAGGTGAACGTTCGTGATTCCGGCCTTGGCCTGAGCAACGAGCAGATCGGTCGACTGTTTCAGCCGTTTGAGCGGCTTGGCGCGGAACGATCG